>NZ_JAAFYV010000001.1:0-338193 GCF_011770055.1 Rhodococcus sp. B10
GTGTCCGACCCGACCCCCCGAGCCGTTCCCCGGCCGACACAGTACAGTCCCAGGAACGAGTGGGCGATGCCCTTCTCGTCAGCAGAGCCTTCGGGGGGAGGATTCGATCTGTGATGTCCACGTCTCCACGTCGACGCACGGCGTCTGTCGACCAGGTGATCGCACTTCGGATGCCAGGGCTTGCCCGCGTGGTGTGGACCGAATCGGTTCTGGCGTTCGCCGCGCTCGGAGCTGTCTGCCTTGGTACATCGCTCACCGTCGTGATCTCGGGTGCTGCCGTCGTCGCCGTCCTCCCGTTCGTCGCGGTGGCCGGTCGCGGCGTGTTCGACTGGCTGTGGACCGTCGGGCGGTACGCGACGGGACGCACGCCGGAGCTCGGGGTCGTCACCGACCGCACCGAGGCCGACGGCCGATCCTTCGGTGTGCACTGGCACGCCGGACGGGTGACGTCGGTGCTGGAGTTGCTCCCGCCCCGCGGTGCTGTCACGAGGCTCGGACGATCCGAGGCCCACACCGAATCCTTCGTCGACCTCGCCGCCCTCGCCGAATGTCTACGCCAACACGACATCTCACTCAGCGGCATCGACATCGTGGCGCACGGGATGCGGACTGCGTCTGGAACACCTGCCGCCGACGTGTACGAGCATCTCATCGGCCCGCTTCCCGCAGTTGCATCGCGACGCGTCTGGGTGGCCGTATCGCTGGACATCGCGTCGAATCGACGTGCGATCGACGCGCGCGGTGGAGGTCGAACGGGGATCGCGCGGACGGTCGGGATCGCCACAGAACGCGTCGCACGTGCACTCGCCGCCGGCGGGATCGCCTCGCGGACGCTGACCGGTACCGACATCACGACCGTCGCGTCGACGCTCCTGCGCGGCGTCCGAGCCGACGAACTGACCGAGAGCTGGTCGAGCGCACCACTTCCCGGCGTGTCGAACACAGGATTCGGATTCGACTGTCGCCGTCTCGACTCGACAGTTCTGGCCGACGTCTGGGCAACTCCCTCGCTCGGCACGGCCGTCGCACTTCGACTGACACCTGGATCGTCGCCCGGCCTGGTGCGTGTCGACGGCGAATGCCGCTTCGTGTCGCGAGGGACTCGACCCGCGCCGAGAATCCCGGGTGCCGTGTCCATGAACGGCCGTCATCGCGAAGCGTTGTCGACGTCGTTACCGCTCGGAATCGCCGCGCCAGGTCACGCGGAACCCGTCCGAGAAATGGCCGTCGCCCGGATCGCGACGTTGCGCATTCCCATCAGCGGATGCGGTCAGCTGTTGGGTTCGGACGCGTCGGGACATGGGTTGGCGATGCGTCTGCACGGACCCGATCTCGCGACGGTTCTGATCGCCGGAGAGCTGTATCTGGCACAGCAGTTGGTCTTTCGCGCGGTCGCCACCGGCGCACGGGTCCTCATCCGAACGGACCGGGCGCACGCGTGGGCGCCGCTGGTCGACTCGGTGGCGTCGCCCGATCGCCTGCACGTCGAGAGTGGGACGCTTCGCGCCGACACACGTTTCGACGTCGTACTGCACGATCACGCCGATGCCGTGTTCCCCAGCGGCCGACGTTCCGACGGGGCGACGACGATGGTCCTCACCGAACACCTCCCGCGCACACCGATGCCCGACCCCGACCTGAGCATCGTGCAACCAGGCGCGGCAGGCGACCGACTGTTCGTGCGGACCGGTACCTCCGAAACCGAACTGATCCTGGTCACGATCTCGCAGGAAACCGCGTTCATCGGCCGACCGCGCACCGTCCGACCGACCCCGGTGGGTCAGCCCGGATAAGGATGTTCGACGCGTATCGCCCTCGCCGCCGTTGCCCACCAACGCACTTGCTCGAGCATGGTCGCCGACGCATCCAACGCCACCGCGTCCGTCGTACGGCCGTGCGCGTCGAACGCCTTCTTGACCCGATGGAATCCGACACTCGTCCGCACCGACACCATGTGCAGTTCGGCCACGACCTGTCGCAACTGTTCGGTGGCCCGCAGTCCCCCGGCCATCCCGCCGTAGGACACGAAACCGACCGGCTTGCCACGCCACTCGTACTTGACGCTGTCCAGAGCAGTTTTCAGAGAGGCCGGGTAGCCATGATTGTATTCGGGCGTCACCACCACGAACGCATCGGCAGCATCGATCGCTGCGGCGAATTTCTCACCTGCCGCCGATGAACGCAGATCGACCGGTAGGTCGAAGTCGCGCAGATCCAGTGTCGTGGCAGCGAATCCGGGCGTTTCGGCGACGCGACCGAGGAACCAGTCCGCAACCACCGGACCCACCCGTTCGGGCCGGACACTGGCCACGATGACCGCCAACTTCACCGGATCCTCGTTCGTCACCACACCCATCAGCTTAGGCCGCTGTCAGCAGCACCCTGTCACGCTCGGCGGTATGTCCCCGCGAACCTCGCGCGTCGCCACGTTCCGTGCCGCCAGGTCCGCGGCCGCAGGGTAATCCACACGCACGAGCGACAATCCGTGCGCGGGCGCCACGGTCACCGCACTCGAACGGTCGCGCGTCTCCAGCAATCCAGCCGTCCATTCCGGTGTCCGACGGCCCTCTCCGACCGCCTGCATCGCACCGACCAGGCTTCGGACCATCGACCAGCAGAAGGCGTCGGCGCTCACGTAGGCGGTCACCCGGTCTCCGACGCGTTCCCAGTCGAACCGTTGCAGTTCACGCACGGTCGTCGCGCCGTCGCGACGCTTGCAGAACGCCGCGAAGTCGTGCAAGCCGAGCAGGCGGGACGACGCGTCGCGCACGGCGTCGAGATCGATGTCGCGCGGCCAGGACACGACGCCGCGCACGTCCAGCGGATCGACGCCGTATCGCGCTGTGCTGTAACGGTATTCGTAGTGGCGCCGCAGAGCCGAGAAGCGAGCGTCGAAGTCCGAGGACACAGCGGTCACCGCGGTCACACGAACGTCCGTCGGCAGGAATCTGGCCATCCGTCGAACGAGACGATCAGGCTCGTCTATGACGGCGGTGGCGTCGAAGTGGGCAACCTGCCCGCTCGCATGCACGCCGGCATCGGTGCGACCCGCGACGGTCAGCTCGATCGTCTGGCGCAGCACGGTCGAGAAGGCTTCTTCGAGAACGCCGCACACCGTGCGGATTCCAGGTTGACGTGCCCAGCCCGAGAAGTCGGTGCCGTCGTAGGAGACGTCGAGCCGATACCTGTGGGGAACCGAAAAAGCGGACCCGCCGTCCCCTGTGGGAACGACGGGTCCGCTTCGGTCTTGCTCCGAAACCAAGAGGACTAGTCCTTCTTGGCGTCTTCTGCCTCGGACGCGTCCGCTGCGTGAGCGTCCTTGTCCTCGATGCCGTCGACGACTGCGTCGGCGTTCTCGACCTGGGCGTCGGTCGCGTCGGCTTCGACAGCCTCGACGACGTTCTCCTCGGCGGGTGCCTCGGCAGCGGCCGGTGCAGCCTGCGACGCCTTCACGCGGCGAGCGCGATCGGCTTCGTTGGACACCGTCTGCTCGTTGACGAGCTCGATGATGGCCATCGGCGAGTTGTCGCCCTTGCGGGGGACGGTCTTGATGATGCGCGTGTAGCCACCGTCGCGATCGGCGAAGAACGGACCGATCTCGGCGAAGAGCTTGTGCACGACATCTTTGTTGTTGATGACCTTGAGGACCTCGCGACGATGCGCCAGGTCACCCTTCTTGGCGTGGGTCACCAGCTTCTCGGCGTGGGGACGAAGGCGCTTGGCCTTCGACTCGGTCGTGGTGATGCGTCCGTGCTCGAAGAGTGCCGTCGCCAGGTTGGCCAGGATGGCCTTCTGGTGCGACGCCGACCCGCCGAGACGGCGGCCCTTGGTGGGCTTGGGCATGATGAATCTCCTAGTAAGAGCTCCCGCGAGAGCTGATTACAGCTGTTCTGTCTCGGCGTAGTCCTGCTCGGTTCCCTCGGTGTCCGAGAAGGAACCGGCGTCGGTGTCGCTCCACGTTCCCGTGGTGGCGTCGTATCCGGGCACGGTGGTCGGATCGAAGGACGCGGGGCTGTCCTTGAGGGAGAGGCCCAGCGAATGCAGCTTGACCTTGACCTCGTCGATGGACTTCTGTCCGAAGTTACGGATGTCCAGCAGATCGGACTCGGTACGACCAACCAACTCGCCGACGGTGTGAACACCCTCGCGCTTGAGGCAGTTGTAGGAACGGACCGTCAGGTCCAGATCCTCGATGGGGAGTCCGAAGGAAGCGATGTGATCGGCCTCGGCGGGCGAGGGTCCGATCTCGATTCCTTCTGCTTCGACGTTCAGCTCACGGGCAAGGCCGAAGAGCTCAACCAGGGTCTTGCCCGCCGAAGCGAGCGCGTCCCGCGCGGTGATGGAGTTCTTGGTCTCCACGTCGAGAACGAGCCGATCGAAGTCGGTGCGCTGTTCGACGCGGGTGGCCTCCACCTTGTAGGTGACCTTGAGGACCGGCGAGTAGATCGAGTCGACCGGGATACGGCCGATCTCTGCGCCGGACGCCTTGTTCTGAACGGCAGGGACGTAGCCGCGACCGCGCTCGACGACGAGCTCGATCTCCAGCTTGCCCTTGTCGTTCAGGGTCGCGATGTGCAGATCCGGGTTGTTCACCGTGACGCCGGCCGGGGGAACGATGTCGCCTGCGGTAACAGCGCCGGGGCCCTGCTTGCGGACGTACATGGTGACCGGCTCGTCCTCCTCGGAGCTCACGACGAGTCCCTTGAGGTTCAGGATGATGTCGGTGACGTCTTCCTTGACTCCGGGAACGGTGGTGAACTCGTGGAGAACGCCGTCGATACGGATGCTGGTGACAGCAGCGCCGGGGATCGACGACAGCAGGGTACGGCGGAGCGAGTTGCCGAGGGTGTAACCGAAGCCAGGCTCGAGCGGCTCGATGACGAACTTCGAGCGGTTGTCGGCGATGACCTCTTCGGTCAACGTCGGGCGCTGTGAAATGAGCATTGTTTCTTCCTCCTGTACGGACGTCCGCTATTTGACGCCCACGTGTGGAGGCGAGAACGCCTGCGGGTGAATACGACACCCGCAGGCGTGCTGCGCCTTACTTCGAGTAGTACTCGACGATGAGCTGCTCCTGGAGCGGCACATCGATCTGCGCGCGCTCCGGTACCCGGTGAACCAGGATCCGCAGGCGGTTCGGGACGACCTGCAGCCACGAGGCAACGGGACGCTCGCCGACCGTCTCACGGGCGACCTGGAACGGAAGCGTGGACAGCGACTTCTCGCGGACATCGATGATGTCGTACTGCGAGACGCGGTAGCTGGGGATGTCCACTCGCTGGTTGTTCACGAGGAAGTGTCCGTGGGTGACCAGCTGACGTGCCTGACGACGCGTGCGTGCGAGTCCGGCGCGGTAGACGACGTTGTCGAGACGCGTCTCGAGGATCGTCAACAAGTTCTCACCGGTCTTGCCGGGACGCTTGTTGGCTTCCTTGTAGTAGAGACGGAACTGCTTCTCCATGACGCCGTAGGTGAAGCGAGCCTTTTGCTTCTCCTGCAGCTGGAGCAGGTACTCGCTCTCCTTGATCCGCGCGCGGCCGTGCTGGCCGGGCGGGTAAGGACGACGCTCGAACGCCTGGTCGCCTCCAACGAGGTCGACGCGCAGACGACGCGACTTGCGGGTAGCGGGACCGGTATAACGTGCCATTTTCTAAAACCTTTCCTTCCCGCTAGACCCGACGCCGCTTCGGCGGACGGCAGCCGTTGTGCGGCTGGGGGGTGACATCGGAGATGGTGCCGACCTCGAGGCCAGCAGCCTGAAGCGAGCGGATCGCGGTCTCACGGCCGGAGCCGGGACCCTTGACGAACACGTCGACCTTCTTGACGCCGTGCTCCTGTGCCTTGCGCGCAGCGTTCTCGGCCGCGAGCTGAGCAGCGAACGGAGTCGACTTACGCGAGCCCTTGAAGCCCACGTGGCCCGACGACGCCCACGAGATGACGTTGCCCGACGGGTCGGTGATCGACACGATCGTGTTGTTGAACGTGCTCTTGATGTGTGCAGATCCGTGCGGGACGTTCTTCTTGTCCCTGCGACGCGCCTTCTGCGTCTTCTTCGGACCGGTACCGCGTGCTTTGGGGGGCATTACTTCGCCTTCTTCTTGCCGGCAATGGTGCGCTTCGGTCCCTTACGGGTGCGCGCATTGGTCTTGGTGCGCTGTCCACGGACGGGCAGACCACGACGGTGGCGAAGGCCCTGGTAGCAGCCGATTTCGATCTTGCGACGGATGTCGGCCTGAACCTCGCGGCGCAGGTCGCCCTCGACCTTGAGGGACTCCTCGATGTACTCGCGGAGCTTCGTCAGATCTTCGTCGGACAGATCCTTGCTGCGCAGGTCCGGGCTGATGCCGGTTGCGTCGAGGATCTCCTTCGAGCGGGTACGGCCGATGCCGTAGATGTAGGTCAGTGCGATCTCCATGCGCTTTTCGCGCGGCAGATCCACACCTGCGAGACGTGCCATGTGGCAATCCTTATCTTGTTCCGGAGGTCTGCTCCCAGTCCGTCCCCTGTGCCTCTGTACTGCTGGGAACCGAAATTCCCTCGAACTCAGTGGGGCCCCGGCCTCCGTGCCGGGGGTATGCCGTGACGCGTATGTCGCGGTTGGTGCTGGGAGGTCTTCTTCTAGCTATGTGCCAAGCAGAAACGCGAATGCTCGGTGGTTATCCCTGACGCTGCTTATGACGCAGGTTGTCGCAGATGACCATGACTCGCCCGTTACGACGAATCACCTTGCACTTCTCGCAGATCTTCTTGACGCTCGGCTGAACCTTCACGTCGCTGATCTCCTGTGTTCTGCCCACGCGCGCCGAATTGCACGGCACCGCCGCGAGCATGGTTCTCTCCGACCGGGTCTGGCCGAAGAAGCTTTTTACTTGTAGCGGTAAACGATGCGCCCACGCGTGAGGTCGTACGGAGAGAGCTCCACTACGACGCGATCCTCGGGGAGGATGCGAATGTAGTGCTGGCGCATCTTTCCGCTGATGTGTGCGAGCACCTTGTGGCCGTTCTCCAGCTCAATGCGAAACATCGCATTGGGCAGGGGTTCGACGACCCGGCCCTCGACCTCGATGGCACCGTCTTTCTTAGCCATATCCTCCGCGTCCCTGGCTTCACGCCTGGTTGATTGCATCTTTTTCCGTTACCGTGATGCTCACTGCCCGGTCGCACGACCGCCGGCTCACGCAGGCATGCGGACAACCGGTACGCAGAGCGCACCGCCGACCTATGCTACCGGCAAACTCCCACCAGGCCAAATGAGCCTCCAGCGGGGATGGCAAGCTACGGGGATGCGCGCGCTGATTCAACGGGTGACATCCGCATCGGTCCAGGTAGACGGCTCTGTGGTCGGCACCTTGGACCTCGCCGACGGCAGGCAGGGGTTGGTCGTGCTCGTCGGAGCAACACACACCGACACCGTGGAGTCGAGCGACGCTCTCGCCGAGAAGATCTGGAAAATGCGAATTCTCGACGACGAGAAAGCGGCTTCGGACGTCGGTGCTCCCCTACTGGTGATCAGTCAGTTCACGCTGTACGCCAACACCGCCAAGGGCCGGCGACCGTCATGGAACCAGGCCGCGCCCGGGACGGTCGCCGAACCACTCGTCCAACGGGTGGTCGATCGCCTTCGCGAACTCGGAGCCATCGTCGAGACCGGGACGTTCGGGGCTCACATGAAGGTGGCGCTCGTCAACGACGGTCCGGTGACCATTTCGGTCGAGCTCTGACAGACCGGATGTCACCCTCGCTCACCCCGCCCGCACCGAGGGCGTCCCTCGGTCACTCGGAGTGACAGAATGCGTCCCTCGCTCACCCCGCCCGCACCGAGAGCGTCCCTCGGTCACTCGGAGTGACCGAATGTCACCTTCGGTCGGAGCGGGGACGAAGCGCGGGGATGGAGCGCGACGCCGGATTACCTATTCAGGCCGCAGCGTCAGGATGCGCGGACCGTCCTCGGTGACGGCGACGGTGTGTTCCCAGTGCGCTGCTCGGGAACCGTCGGTGGTGACGACGGTCCAGTCGTCACCCAGAACCTCGGTCTCGTAGGTGCCGAGGGTGAGCATCGGTTCGATCGCGAGGGTCGAACCGACTACGAGCTCGGGGCCCTTGCCAGGTGCGCCTTCGTTCGCGAGGAACGGTTCCATGTGCATTTCGCGACCGATGCCGTGGCCGCCGTATCCGTCGACGATGCCGTACTTGCGGCCGTGTGCCTTCTCGGCCGCGTGCGTGCCTGTCTCGATGGCATGCGAGACATCCGTCAGACGGTTGCCCGCGATCATGGCCGCGATGCCCGCTTCCATCGACAACCGCGTTGCTTCGCTGAGCAACTCGTCGGCCTCGATGATGTGGCCGACACCGAAGGTCCAGGCGGAATCGCCGTGCCATCCATCGAGAATGGCGCCGCAGTCGATCGAGATCAGGTCGCCGTCGGCGAGAACGTCGTCGGCGGACGGAATGCCGTGCACGACACGGTCGTTCACCGACGAGCAGATGCTGCCGGTGAAGCCGTGGTAACCGAGGAACGACGGGACAGCACCTGCATCCCGGATGACGGCCTCCGCGACCCGGTCCAGTTCCAGGGTCGATACTCCCGGTTTGGCCGCGTCACGGACGGCTACCAATGCGGCGCCGACGACAGCGCCGGCCGCAGCCATGGCGTCGAGCTCTCCTGGACTGCGGAACGGCACTACCTTGCGCTTACGACCGAACGCCATTACTTGTCGAAACCCTCGATAGCTTTCAGAGCGCGTGCGCTGACTTCGTCGACTTCACCGATCGCGTCGACCGTGACGATCGAGTCCGAGTAGTAGTCGAGCAACGGTGCGGTCTCGTCGCGGTAGACGTTGAGGCGGTTACGAATCACGTCTTCCTTGTCGTCCGCGCGGCCGCGGGCCAGCATGCGCTCGACGACGACGTCCTCGTCGACGACGAAGGACAGGACCGCGTCGAGCTTCGCGCCCATGTCGGCGAGAATTCCGACGAGCGCCTCAGCCTGGTTGACCGAACGCGGGAAGCCGTCGAGGAGGAAGCCGTTGACGGCGTCCGGCTCGGCGAGGCGGCTGCGCACCATGTCGACGGTGAGTTCGCTCGGGACGAGGTCGCCCGCGTCGAGGTACTTCTTCGCCTCGATACCGAGTGCGGTCTGCTCGCTGATGTTCGCGCGGAACAGATCTCCGGTGGAGATGTGGGGTACACCCAGCTTCTCCGACAGGATCGTTGCCTGGGTGCCCTTACCGGCACCGGGAGGACCAAGAAGAACAAGTCTCACTTGAGGAACCCTTCGTAGTTACGCTGCATCAGCTGGCTTTCGATCTGTTTCACGGTGTCGAGGCCGACGCTGACCATGATGAGCACGGCAGTACCGCCGAACGGCAAGTTCTGCGCGCCGCCCGAGCTACCGATGTCGAGGAACAGGTTGGGCAGCACGGCGATGGTGCCCAGGTAGATCGCGCCCGGCAGTGTGATGCGGCTGAGCACGTAGTTCAAGTAGTCGGCGGTCGGCCTGCCCGGGCGGATGCCCGGGATGAATCCACCGAACTTCTTCATCTCGTCGGCGCGTTCCTCCGGGTTGAAGGTGATGGCGACGTAGAAGTAGGTGAAGAAGACGATGAGTCCGAAGTAGATGGCGATGTAGACCGGGTTCGCCGGGTTCACCAAGTACTCGTTGATGATTCGCTGCCACCAGCTCGGGTCCGTCGCGGTACTCGCGGACGTCAACTGGGCGATCAAGTTGGGGAGGTACAGAAGCGACGACGCGAAGATCACGGGGATGACGCCTGCCTGGTTGACCTTCAAAGGCAGGTACGTCGACGAACCGCCGTACATCTTGCGCCCGACCATGCGCTTGGCGTACTGCACCGGGATACGACGCTGGCCCTGCTCGACGAAGACGACGCCGGCGATGATCAGTAGCGCCGCGACGCAGACCAGGCCGAAGACCAGGCCTCCACGGCTGTCCAGAATCGACTTGCCCTCGGACGGGATGCGCGACGCGATGCCGGCGAAGATCAGCAGCGACATACCGTTGCCGACGCCGCGTTCGGTGATGACCTCGCCGAACCACATCACGAGCGCCGCACCGGCAGTCATGACGAGCACGATGATGATCAGACCGAAGATGCTCGTGTCCGCGATGATGTCCTGTTGGCAGCCCTGCAGCAGCTGACCGCGCGACGCGAGTGCAACCAGACCCGTTGCCTGCAGGATCGCGAGAGCGATCGACAGATACCGGGTGTACTGGGTCATCTTCGCCTGGCCGGACTGGCCTTCCTTGCGAAGTTCTTCGAACTTCGGGATGACGACCGTCAACAGCTGAACGATGATGCTGGCCGTGATGTACGGCATGATGCCGATCGCGAAGACCGACAGTTGCAGAAGTGCGCCGCCGGAGAACAGGTTGATCAACGAGTAGATGCCCGCCTGGTCGCCACCGGAGACCTGGTCGATACATGCTCGGACGTTGGCGTAGTCGACGCCGGGAGACGGCAGGGTTGCACCGAACCGATAGAGGGCAACCAACCCGAGGGTGAAGAGGATCTTCCGTCTCAGGTCAGGAGTCCTGAGGGCCGACACGAAGGCGGAAAGCAAAGATCCTCCTGGCACAAGGCGCGTTGGCGTCGAGATCCGTCGGACCGTGATCGGTCCGGCCGAGCTTCGACCGTGGACTGCAGACGATGTTCGTCGCCCGCATTCGAGCAATGAAAGTGAACTCTAGAACTCTAACAGTGTGCGCCGTGCGGGCTGACGGTCAGTTGCCGTGCTACCCGATCGGGCACCGTCTTCGCCATCCGGGTGGAACCCACGAACGCCCGGTGAGGCACCGATGGCCGCAGTGCACGCCTTCGTGAGGAAGTGCACTGCGGCCATCGCGCGATGTACCGATGTACCTACCGGCACCCGCAAGCACGGCGGGTGCCGGAGCAGGCTAGACCTCGGTTGCAGAACCGCCGGCAGCGGCGATCTTTTCCTTGGCAGAGCCGGTGAACTTGTTGACGGAGATGTCGACCTTGACGGTCAGCTTTCCGTCGCCCAGAACCTTGACGGGCTGGTTCTTGCGTACCGCACCCTTGGCGATGAGATCGGCAATGCTGATCTCGCCGCCCTGGGGGAAGAGCCGCTCGATGTCGCGAAGGTTCACGACCTGGAACTCGACCCGGTTCGGGTTGGTGAAGCCCTTGAGCTTCGGCAGACGCATCTGCAGGGGCATCTGGCCGCCCTCGAAACGCGATGGCACGTTCTTGCGTGCGCCGGTTCCCTTGGTACCGCGACCAGCGGTCTTGCCGCGCTTGCCGCCTTCACCGCGGCCGACGCGAATCTTCGCCGACTTGGATCCGGGAGCGGGACGCAGGTGGTGCAGTTTGATGGTCATGGTTAGACCTCCTCAACTGTGACGAGGTGGCGCACCACGTTGACCAGTCCGCGAGTCTGCGGCGTGTCCTCGCGAACGACGGACTGGCGGATGCCCTTCAGTCCGAGTGTCCGCAGGCTGTCCCGCTGGTTCGACTTCTGGCCGATGGTGCTCTTGATCTGAGTGACCTTCAGCTGTGCCATTACTTCACCGCTCCTGCCTGTGCGCGCGCACGGAGCATGCCTGCGGGAGCAACCTCTTCGAGGGTCAGGCCGCGGCGAGCCGCGACTTCCTCGGGACGCTGCAGTTCCTTCAGAGCCTGCACGGTGGCGTGGACGACGTTGATGGCGTTGTCGCTTCCGAGCGACTTCGACAGCACGTCGTGGATTCCGGCGCACTCCAGCACGGCGCGGACAGCACCACCGGCGATGACACCGGTACCGGCGCTGGCCGGACGGAGCATGACGATGCCTGCTGCAGCTTCACCCTGGACGGGGTGCGTAATGGTGCCGCCGATCATCGGAACGCGGAAGAAGCCCTTGCGTGCCTCTTCGACGCCCTTCTGGATCGCCGCGGGAACTTCCTTGGCCTTGCCGTAGCCGACGCCGACCAAGCCGTTGCCGTCGCCGACGATGACGAGGGCGGTGAAGCTGAAGCGACGACCACCCTTGACGACCTTGGAGACGCGGTTGATCGCGACTACGCGCTCGATGAAGTTCGACTTCTCGGCAGCGTTTCCGCCACGCGAGTTGTCGCGACGATCGCGTCCACCACGGTTGTCACCGCGGTTGTCGCCGCTGTTCGGTCCACTGTTCTGTCCGGCGGGGCCGTTTCCGCCGTCACGCCGTTGACGTCCCGGCATCAGGCTGTCCTTCCGTTGTTCGTGTTCATCATCAGAATGCCAACCCGCCTTCGCGGGCAGCATCTGCCAGAGCCGCGATGCGGCCGCTGTAGGTGTTGCCGCCGCGGTCGAAGACGACCGCGTCGATTCCAGCTGCCTTGGCGCGGCTGGCGATGAGCTCGCCGACCTTGGCGCTCTGCGCCTTCTTGTCGCCGTCCAACGCGCGCACGTCCGCCTCGATGGTCGACGCGCTGGCCAACGTGTGGCCTGCGAGGTCGTCCACGAGCTGGACATGGATGTGGCGTGAGGAGCGGTTGACGACCAACCGGGGACGCTCGGGCGTTCCGGAGATCTTCTTGCGCAGGCGGAAGTGGCGACGTGCCTTGGAGAGGCGGCGCTTCGTCGAGACGTCGGTTCCGCGAGGAGTGCGGTCGACCTTCGCCTTGTCTGTTGTCTGGCTCATATCACTTACCCGTCTTTCCGACCTTGCGGCGGATGACTTCACCCTCGTAGCGGATGCCCTTGCCCTTGTACGGGTCCGGACGCCGCAGACGACGAATGTTGGCAGCGATCTGGCCGACTGCCTGCTTGTCGATGCCGCTGATGGTGAATCGCGTGGGCGACTCCACCGTGAACGTGATGCCTTCCGGTGCCTCGATCAGCACGGGGTGGCTGTACCCGAGAGCGAACTCGAGGTCCTTGCCCTTGAGGACAACGCGGTAACCGACGCCGTGAATCTCCATCTTGGTGGTGTAACCGTTGGTGACACCGGTGATGAGGTTGGCGACGAGGGTGCGCGAGAGGCCATGCAGCGAGCGGCTACGACGCTCGTCGTCCGGACGGGTGACAGCGATGCTGCCGTCCTCGGCGCGGGCGATCTGGATGGGCTCGGCGATCGTCAGCTCGAGGGAACCCTTTGGGCCCTTGACCGCGACGTTCTGGCCGTCGATGGTGATGTCGACGCCCGCGGGAACCGCGACCGGCAATTTTCCAATACGTGACATGGTGGTGGCCTCCCCTACCAGACGTAGGCGAGGACTTCTCCGCCCACACCCTGCTTGGCCGCCTGACGCTCCGTGAGCAGACCGGTGGACGTGGAGATGATCGCCACGCCCAGTCCGCCGAGAACCTTGGGCAGATTGGTGGATTTCGCGTACACACGAAGGCCGGGCTTCGAGATGCGACGCACGCCGGCGAGGCTGCGCTCACGGCTGGGTCCGTACTTGAGGTCGACGACGAGGGTCTTGCCCACCTCTGCGTCCTCGGTACGGTAATCAGCGATGTAGCCCTCGCGCTTCAGGATGTCGGCGATGTTCGCCTTCAGCTTCGAGTGAGGAAGCTTCACCTGGTCGTGGTACGCCGAGTTGGCGTTGCGCAGACGAGTCAAGAAGTCTGCGATTGGATCGGTCATCGTCATGGTGTGACCTGTGCACCTTTCTCGCAGCGGTTCCCATGCAGCACGCGCGAACTGGTGCCACCGGGTCGAAAGAAAACCCTTGGCCTGGCTCGTCACATCGTGGGCCTACAGCGAAGTGAACATGTCCTGACCGACTGTTGCCGGTCAGGGGTTGCGCTCCTGGCAATGCATCGCTGCACTGCCAGGTGTTACGAGTTTCAACGTGGAAGACTCGAGGTTGCGTCTGTCATTGCAAGGACTCGTGTGCAGGCACGACGAAGCCCGGGCAACCGCACAAGTGTAGGCAATGGGCCGCTGATCTCCAAATCGTCCGTTAAGCGCAAAAACGGGCGTGGGTTCCATTCGGAACCCACGCCCGTCAGCGTGGTGCGAGGCCCGAGGGCCTCAGATCACCAGGAGCTCTTGTGAACGCCAGGAAGCTCACCGCGGTGCGCCATCTCGCGAACGCAGATACGGCACAAGCCGAACTTGCGGAACACCGAGTGGGGACGGCCGCAGCGGTTGCAACGCGTGTAGGCGCGCACAGCGAACTTCGGCTTCTTGTTGGCCTTGTTGACCAATGCCTTCTTAGCCATGGACTCAGTTCTCCTTGAACGGGAAGCCGAGGTGCTTGAGCAGCGCGCGGCCTTCTTCGTTGTTGGTTGCGGTGGTCACCACAGTGATGTCCATGCCGCGCGGACGATCGATCTTGTCCACGTCGATCTCGTGGAACATCGACTGCTCGTTGAGGCCGAACGTGTAGTTGCCGTTGCCGTCGAACTGCGTGCCGGAGAGGCCACGGAAGTCCCTGATTCGGGGAAGGGCAATGGAGGTCAGGCGGTCCAGGAACTCCCACATGCGGTCGCCGCGCAGCGTGACGCGCGCACCGATGGGCATTCCTTCGCGGAGCTTGAACTGTGCGATGGACTTGCGCGCCTTGCGGATCTCCGGCTTCTGACCGGTGATCGCAGCGAGGTCGGCAACTGCACCGTTGATCAGCTTCGCGTCACGGGCGGCGTCGCCGACACCCATGTTGACGACGACCTTCACAACACCCGGGATCTGCATGACGTTGTCGTATGCGAACTCGGAGTTGAGAGCGTCGCGGATCTCGGCGCGGTAGCGCGCCTTCAGCCGAGGCTGCGTGTTCTCAGTGGTAGTCATCTCAGATGTCCTTCCCGTTCTTCCGGGAAATACGAACGCGCTTGCCGGTCTCTTCGTCGGTCCGGTAGCCCACGCGGGTGGGGTTGCCGTCCGAGTCGATGACCGCGACGTTCGAAACGTGGATCGGGGCTTCCTGCGTGACGATGCCGCCCGAGGAGGCGCCACGCTGGTTCGCGGAAACCGCGGTGTGCTTCTTGATGCGGTTCACGCCCTCGACGAGGACCTTGGAATCAGCCGGGTAGGCCTGGATGACCTTGCCCTTGGCGCCCTTGTCCTTGCCTGCGATCACGAGAACGGTGTCGCCCTTGTGCACCTTCATTTACAGCACCTCCGGGGCGAGCGAGACGATCTTCATGAACTTCTTCTCGCGGAGCTCGCGGCCGACCGGGCCGAAGATGCGAGTTCCACGGGGATCGTTGTCGGCCTTGATGAGCACCGCAGCGTTCTCGTCGAAACGGATGTACGAGCCATCCGGACGACGGCGCTCCTTGACGGTACGCACGATGACGGCCTTGACGACCTCACCCTTCTTGATGTTGCCGCCGGGAATGGCGTCCTTCACCGTTGCCACGATGACGTCGCCGATTCCGGCGTAGCGACGTGACGAGCCGCCGAGAACGCGGATGCAAAGGATTTCCTTCGCGCCCGTGTTATCAGCAACGCGTACGCGCGACTCCTGCTGAATCACAAACTTCTCCTAGACCTGGATGTGCTTACGTGCCGGATTTCCGTCCCGACACGCGCGGTCGGCTGCCGCAACACGGGCGCACGAGGGCACACCGCTGCCACAGGCAACTGGTCAAGTGTAGGGAACTACCGAGCCGAAACCAAATCGAGGCTGGTCACCAGACGAACGTGTGGTACTTCAATCCCCCGCGTACCTCACCGACGTGGGCAGCTACGGCGCGCAACCATTGTCCACGCGAGACTCGCGTGATGAATCGCGGCACGAGCGGGTTGCCGAGAAGCAACAGCCCCCACCACCGCATGGCCCGTCGTAGATGGACCGGCGGGCAGCCCTGGGCGCGATAGAGCCCTTGCACCTGGGCGAACCCATAGCCCAATTTGTAGGACTGTCTGATCAACGGCACAAGCCTGTCGCGGAGTCGATATCCGACCAGTTGTTTTTGCGCGAAAGCAAGGGTGTACCCCGTCAATTGCGCGCGCCAGCAGAATTCGACGTCCTCGCTTGCTTTCAATTCGGACGACATTCCTCCGAGTGCGCGATATACCGAAGCCCAGCAACCGAAACTCGCACCGATCGCAAAAGGCAGAAATGTGGTCTTCCCTTGCGTCTCAGGCGGACTCGTCGGCGTCCAGTCGAGCGCCTTGGCCGTATTGATCGAGTCGGTCTCGACAGCGGTGCCGACGACGTCGCTCTCCTGCGCCAGATCGACCAACGTGGCAAGCCAGTCTGCGTGCACGACGTCGTCCGCGTCGCAGAAGGCGAGGAACTCACCACGGGCAGCGTTCGCGCCCTGGTTGCGTGCGTACGACGGTCCCGCCTTCCCCGACGCGTCCACGTAGCGCACGTCGAGCAGTCCCTTGCGGGCGTATTCGCGCACATGTTGGTCGAGGCCGTCGTCCGATCCGTTGTCGGCGATCACGACCTCGACCGGACCCGGGTAGCTCTGCTTGGCGAGACTGTCCAGCTGGTCGTCGAGATCCGGCAGCGAATTCTTTGCGGGAATGACGACGGAGACCAGGATCTCGTCGTGATGGCGTTTGGATTCCGATTTCTCGGAAATCTGCAGTTCGGTCATCGAAACCCCGCTCGCGTCGGCAGCCGGAAAACATGAAGAGACGTACAGCGATTCGACACTAATCCATTCGGACCGTCCTGTGCATCTCGTAACAGGTCGAACGAAATTGTTGTCGGTCGATTGATCGACTTGAAACCGCCGAAAGAATAATTTCGCCATTTCCGTCTGATTCTGCGGCCGATCCCCCGGTTCTACCGACGTCGGGCACACTGGATCTCGTGAAGACACTCGCCCCTGGGGAGAATTGTCCGGCCCCGTCGTCGACCATGACGATCCACGTCGAGAGCGCGTATCCGCTGGACGTGTCGGCGTTGTTGCTCGCCGCGGACGGCCGTGTTCGTTCGGATGCGGACCTGATCTTCTACAACCAACCCGTCGGGCCCGGCGTCGAGTACCGCCACGAGGGCAGCCGTCACCGTATCGTCGTCGACACCGCCCATATTCCGTCCGACATCGACACAGTCGCGATCACGGCATCGCTGGATGGAACAGGCCCGACGACTTTCGCGGCCGCCGGTCCTGTCGCGACGACAGTGGGCGACGCGTCGGAAAGCGCCGTCGTGAGCTATCGAGCCGATGCCGGAGCTGACGAGTCCGCCCTGATCTGTCTCGAAATCTACCGCCGCGGCTCGGACTGGAAGCTGCGCGCGGTGGGCCAAGGTTATGCCGACGGATTGGCCGGGCTGGCAAAAGCTTTCGGCATCACCATCGACGACGACGAACCAGCCCACGCGTCGGCCGCGTCGCCCACGAGCACTCCCCCATCCACCCCGGCGGCCGCTCCCACATCGCCGGCTCCTACGTCAGGAGGGCATCAGCCCATGAAGAGTGACCTGTTCGCGCCCGCGCATTCCGAGGTCCCGGGCGCGGGTATTCAGAAGCAAGGCAGCAAGATGTGCCGGGTCGGCATGAACGGCGACGTCATGGCACGCGCCGGCTCGATGGTCGCCTACCAGGGCGATCTGAGCTTCGAAGCGAAGGGCTCGGGTGGCTTGGGTAGAGCCGTCCGTCAGGCGCTGTCCGGTGAGGGCGTGCCGCTCATGAAGGTTTCCGGGCGCGGAGATCTGTTCCTCGCGAACGCCGCCCAGGACGTTCACCTGATAGATCTCGACGGGTCCGACGGTCTGACGATCAACGGTGCAAACGTGCTGGCGTTCGATTCGTCGCTGAGCTACGACGTCAAACGCGTCCAGGGCGCGGCATCGGGCGGGAATGCCGGGTTCTTCAACTGCGTGTTCACCGGACGAGGCCGTATCGCGATCACGACCGACGGCGTTCCCGTCGTGCTGAACGTGGATCAGCCGACGTTCGCCGATCCGCAGGCGGCGGTCGCATGGTCGTCCAGCCTGTCCACGCGAGTGAAGAAGAACGACTCGTTCGGCCTCGGGACGTTGATCGGTCGATCGACCGGCGAGCGCTTCACACTGGAATTCGCGGGTCAGGGCTTCGTCGTCGTCCAACCGTCGGAGCTGCCGCCTGCCGGCATGATCGGCGGTAGTGGAAGCGGCGAACAGGCGGGTGTCGGTGGCGCGCTCGGTGGGCTCCTCGGACGCTGAGAGCCTCGCCGGAACATACGAAAAAAGCCCGCTCCCATTCGGGAGCGGGCTTCGTTCGCAGTAAGGACGGGGTTCCTACTTGGCCTTCTCGAGGACCTCGACCAGTCGCCAGTGCTTCGTGGCGGACAGCGGGCGGGTCTCCATGAGCTGAACGCGGTCACCGATTCCGGCGACTCCGTTCTCGTCGTGGGCCTTCACCTTGGTCGTGCGACGGATGACCTTGCTGTAGAGCGGGTGCTTGACCCGGTCTTCCAGCTCGACCACGATCGTCTTCTGCATCTTGTCGGATACGACGTATCCGATGCGGGTCTTGCGGTTGTTGCGTCCTTCAGTCACAGTCTTTTCCTCGCTCATGCCGCGTCACCTGCAGTGTCGTCGGCAGGGCCGGTGGCCAGACCGAGCTCACGCTCACGCAGGACGGTGTAGATGCGCGCGATCTCGTGACGAACGGTGCGCAGTCGACGGTTGTTGTCCAGCTGGCCGGTAGCCATCTGGAAACGAAGGTTGAACAGCTCTTCCTTCGACTCGCGCAGCTTGGTGACCAGCTCTTCACCGGTGAGCTCGCGAAGCTCTGCGGCTGGGGTTCCGGTAGCCATCAGAACTGCTCCTCCCTGGTGATGATGCGTGCCTTCATAGGCAGCTTGTGGATTGCGCGAGTCAGTGCTGCACGCGCGGTTGCTTCGTCGGGGAACGAGAGCTCGAAGAGCACCCGACCCGGCTTGACGTTCGCGACCCACCACTCGGGCGAACCCTTACCGGAACCCATTCGGGTCTCGGCAGGCTTCTTGGTGAGCGGGCGGTCCGGGAAGATGTTGATCCAGACCTTGCCGCCACGCTTGATGTGGCGAGTGATCGCGATTCGGGAAGCTTCGATCTGACGGTTGGTGATGTAGGCGGGCTCGAGAGCCTGGATGCCGTAGTCACCGAACGTCACGTGGTTGCCGCCCTTGGACGCACCCGATCGCTTCGGGTGGTGCTGCTTCCGGTGCTTGACCCGGCGTGGGATCAACATCGTCAGCCCTCCTGATTCGACTCGGTCGAGGCCGGAGCCTCTGCGGATGCCGCGCGACCGGCCTCGGTGCTGGTCGCCGTGGTGCCCGAAGCACCGGAACGACGCGGACGCGAGGGACGCTCACGACGCGGGCGGTCGTTGCCTGCAGCAGGTGCAGCAGCGGCCAGCTCACGACGGCCACCGACGATGTCGCCCTTGTAGATCCAGACCTTCACGCCGATGCGGCCGAAGGTGGTCTTGGCTTCGTACAGTCCGTAGTCGATGTCCGCACGAAGCGTGTGCAGCGGCACACGGCCTTCGCGGTAGAACTCCGAGCGGGACATCTCGGCGCCGCCGAGACGGCCGGAGCACTGGACACGAATGCCCTTGACGTTCGGCTGACGCATGGCCGACTGGATGGCCTTACGCATCGCGCGACGGAATGCGACGCGGTTGCTGAGCTGCTCGGCAACACCCTGGGCCACGAGCTGAGCCTCGGACTCGGCGTTCTTGACCTCGAGGATGTTGAGCTGAACCTGCTTGCCGGTCAGCTTCTCGAGTGCTCCGCGGATGCGGTCGGCTTCGGCGCCACGGCGACCGATGACGATGCCCGGGCGTGCCGTGTGGATGTCCACGCGAACACGGTCACGGGTGCGCTCGATCTCGACCTTCGCGATACCCGCGCGCTCCATGCCGGTGGCGAGAAGCTTGCGGATCGCGACGTCTTCCTTGACGTACTCCGAGTACTGCTTGTCTGCGTACCAACGCGACTTCCAGTCAGTGGTGATACCCAAGCGGAAGCCGTGCGGGTTGATTTTCTGACCCACTACTGAGCCCCTTCCTTGGACGCCTGACCCTTGCGGCGGTTACGGCTGGTTCCACCGGTCTTGGGCAGGCTCTCGACGATCACCGTGATGTGGCTCGTGCGCTTGCGGATCCGGAATGCCCGGCCCTGAGCACGCGGCTGGAAACGCTTGAGGGTTGCGCCCTCGTCCACGAATGCAGTCGCGACGACCAGCGTGCTGGGGTCGAGATCCAGGTTGTTCTCGGCGTTGGCCGCTGCGGACGCGATCACCTTGGCGACCGGCTCGCTGGCTGCCTGCGGCGCGAACTTCAGGATGTTGAGCGCGTCCTCGACGGAGCGCCCGCGAACCAGATCGACGACGCGGCGTGCCTTCATGGGCGTGACGCGTACGTGCTTCGCGACGGCCTTTGCAGTCGGGTTGGCGGTTTCGGTCTTGCTCATCGCCTCTTCGCCTTCCGGTCGTCCTTGATGTGACCCTTGAACGTGCGGGTCGGTGCGAACTCTCCGAGCTTGTGGCCGACCATCGAGTCGGACACGAACACCGGTACGTGCTTACGACCGTCGTGGACGGCGAAGGTGTGACCGATGAAGTCGGGGAGAATTGTCGAGCGACGGGACCAGGTCTTGATGACCTGCTTGGTTCCCTTGTCGTTCTGGACGTCGACCTTCGCGAGGAGGTGATCGTCTACGAACGGGCCTTTCTTCAGGCTGCGTGGCATTCTGAACTCCCTCCTAGCGCTTGTTCTTGCCGGTACGGCGACGACGGACGATGAGCTTGTCGCTCGCCTTGTTCTTGCGGGTACGGCCTTCAGGCTGTCCCCAGGGGCTGACCGGGTGGCGACCACCGGAGGTCTTGCCCTCACCACCACCGTGCGGGTGGTCGACCGGGTTCATGACGACACCACGGACGGTCGGGCGCTTGCCCTTCCAGCGCATACGGCCGGCCTTGCCCCAGTTGATGTTCGACTGCTCGGCGTTGCCGACCTCGCCGACGGTTGCGCGGCAGCGCACGTCGACGCGACGGATCTCGCCGGAGGGCATACGCAGGGTGGCGTAGGTGCCTTCCTTGCCGAGGAGCTGGATGCTCGATCCGGCGGAGCGGGCCATCTTGGCGCCGCCACCGGGACGAAGCTCCACAGCGTGGATGGTCGTACCCGTGGGGATGTTGCGCAGCGGCAGGTTGTTACCCGGCTTGATGTCGGCGCCTGCGCCGGACTCGATCGGGGATCCCTGGCTGATGCCCTTGGGTGCGACGATGTAGCGCTTCTCGCCGTCCGCGTAGTGCAGCAGTGCGATGTTGGCGGTGCGGTTGGGGTCGTACTCGATGTGAGCGACCTTGGCCGGCACGCCGTCCTTGTCGTTGCGACGGAAATCGATCAGACGGTACGCGCGCTTGTGACCGCCACCCTTGTGCCGGGTGGTGATACGACCGTGTGCGTTACGTCCACCGCGACCGTGCAGGGGGCGAATCAGCGACTTCTCGGGCGTGCTGCGAGTGATCTCCGCGAAATCGGAGACACTGGAGCCGCGGCGGCCCGGAGTGGTCGGCTTGTACTTACGGATTGCCATGAGTCTTCTCGTCCTCTAGTTCCGAAGAATCCCAGCCGCTTACGCGACCGGACCTCCGAAGATCTCGATGGGCTTGCTGTCGGCGGAGAGCGTCACGAGCGCGCGCTTGGTGTCCTTGCGCTTGCCGTAACCGAACCGGGTCCGCTTGCGCTTGCCCTGACGGTTCTGCGTGTTGACGCTGGTCACAGTGACGTCGAAGATCTTCTCGACGGCAATCTTGATCTGCGTCTTGTTCGAATCCGGGTGCACCAGGAAGGTGTAGGTGCCTTCCTCGATCAGTCCGTAGGACTTCTCGGAGATGACCGGCGCCAGCAAGATGTCGCGGGGATCGGCGATGGTGGTCACTTGCTTCCCTCCTCGTTCTTCGCAGGCCCTGCGATGAACGTGTTCAGCGCTTCCACGCTGAATACGACGTCATCGGCTTCGAGCACGTCGTACGTGTTGAGCTGGTCGGGTGCGATGGGGTGCACGCCGTCCAGGTTCTGGACGCTCTTCCACGCTGCGATGTCTTCGCGGCCGACGACCAGAAGGACCTTCTTGCGGTCCGAGATCTCGGCGAGGAACGACTTGGCAACCTTGGTCGACGGGGTCTGTCCGGCCACCAGTTCGGTGATCACGTGCAGACGCTCGTTGCGGGTCCGGTCGGAGAGGGCTCCGCGCAGAGCGGCGGCCTTCATCTTCTTCGGCGTCCGCTGGCTGTAGTCACGCGGCTGCGGTCCGTGAACGGTTCCACCGCCGACGAACTGCGGAGCGCGGGTCGAGCCCTGACGAGCGCGGCCGGTGCCCTTCTGGCGGTACGGCTTCTTGCCGCCACCGCGAACGTCGCCACGAGTCTTCGTGGAGTGCGTTCCCTGACGAGCAGCAGCGAGCTGTGCGACGACGACCTGATGCATCAGCGCGACGTTCGCAGGAGCGTCGAAGATCTCGGCGGGGAGATCGACGGTGCCGTTGGTCTTGCCACCGGCTTCCTTGACGTCCAGCGTCAGATTGGTCTTCTTCTCGAGGCTGGTCATGCCCGTGCACCACCCTTCAATGCGGACTTGACGATCACGACGTTGCCGCGACGGCCGGGGATCGCTCCCTTGATCAAGAGCAGACCGTTCTCGCTGTCCACCTTGTGGACCGAGAGGTTCTGCGTGGTGACGCGGTCGCCACCCATGCGTCCGGACATGCGCATTCCCTTGAAGACGCGACCGGGGGTTGCACAACCACCGATGGATCCGGGACGACGGTGGACAGCCTGCGCACCGTGGCTTGCACCCTGGCCGGCAAAGCCGTGGCGCTTCATGGTTCCGGCGAAGCCCTTGCCCTTGCTGGTGCCGGTGACGTCGACGAATGCGCCGTCCTCGAACACAGCGGCGGTGAGCTCCTGGCCGACCTCGAACTGCGAGGCGTCGGCGACACGGATCTCCACGACGTGGCGGCGGGGCGTGACACCTGCCTTCTCGAACTGGCCTGTGGTCGGCTTGTTCACCTTGCGCGGGTCGATCGCACCGAAGGCGACCTGGACTGCGCTGTAGCCGTCGCGCTCCTGCGTGCGGATCTGGGTGACCACGTTCGGGCCTGCCTTGATCACGGTCACGGGAACGACGCGGTTGTTCTCGTCGAAGACCTGGGTCATTCCGAGCTTCGTGCCCAGAATTCCTGTCGCAGGCCGATTCTTGTTATCAGTCATCGTTGTCTCCGCGCTCACTGGATGTTGACGTCGACACTGGCAGGCAGATCGATGCGCATGAGCGCGTCGACCGTCTTCGGCGTCGGGTCGAGGATGTCAATGAGCCGCTTGTGAGTACGCATCTCGAAGTGTTCGCGCGAATCCTTGTACTTGTGGGGCGAACGGATGACGCAGTACACGTTCTTTTCGGTCGGCAACGGCACCGGTCCGACGACGCGGGCACCCGTACGGGTGACCGTCTCGACGATCTTGCGCGCTGACGCATCGATCGCCTCATGGTCGTAGGCCTTGAGCCTGATGCGGATCTTTTGTCCCGCCACGCTTAGTGTCCTTTTCTTGCCGCTTGTCGTAGAACCGGCCACTCGGCCTGCTCCACCTCGTATGCACAGTCCCCGAGTCGTTCGGTTTCACCGAATAGGACTCGAACTGCCTTCGTGCTCGCACGACAGACCGAACGTTGGCGATCAGGCGGGTACCCGATCCGTTGCCGCTGTTCATCTGTCATGGTTCTCCGGTCCACGCGGTCGGGCGTGTCGTACTTCTACTCATACTTCGACCGCTTGCTCTTCTCCGAAGCTCCATGGCGCGAGGCCGTCGGTGCATCTCCGAGCTGGCGAACCGGACGCACTCACGTAAGAGTGCTGGTCCGTTCTGCTGTTCTTACCTGTTCGAGGCCGCACAGAAGCGCGTCCCTGCCCAGGCAACCCGACCAGTATGCCGTACACCGGCCGTGAGTACAAATCCGCCCCGATTGCCCAGCGCATGCTGCTGTCGCCCGAACTTACTCGGCGGTAAGGTGCGGACATGACCGCCACTGTGAACACCGTCGGACCTACGTACCGCACCTGGCAGCGCCTGCCACGCACTGTCGTGGGAGAAGCACTGTTCTCTCTGGGAATGTGCGTGCGCGTGCCGTACTTCGGCACCATTCTCCCCCACGTCCGATCGCTCGAACCAGGCCGATGCGAGGTGGCAGCGCCGAAGTGGTGGGGCATCCGCAACCACCTCGGAACCTTCCACGCCATCGCCGCGTGCAATCTCGCCGAGGTCGCTATGGGGATGCTCGCGGAGGCGACGGTCCCGACGACGCACCGCTGGATCCCCAAAGAGATGAGGGTGCAGTACTTGACCAAGGCGACGACGTCGCTTCACGCCGTCGCCGAGATCGAAATACCCGACTTCGACACAATCGACGACGGCATGGATCTCGTCGTTCCCGTACGGATCACCGACAAGGCCGGGACCGAGGTCGTGCATGCCGACATCACGATCTGGGTGTCGCGCGCCGCGCGCACACACGACCGGTGAACCGCTGCACTACATACTGATCGCATGAAGACGTACGACGCCGTGGTCGCGGGCGGGAGCGGTGCGGTCGGCACCCTGCTCGCCCACCTGCTGGCGGATGACGGATCGACGGTCCTGACAGTCGACCGTGTCGCACCACACGACCGGGACACGAGCATCGACCACGTCGTCGGTGACATCACGGACCCCGACGAACAGTTGGCGTCACACCTGAACGCAGCCGGCGTCGTCGTGCTCGCGGTGCCGGAATCCGTTGCGCTGCAAGCAATTTTACAATGGCACGCTCCGACCGCCCTGCTTGTCGAAACGCTGTCGGTGAAGTCGGGATTCGCGTCGTCCGTGGGCGACATCGCGGGACCGGTCATCGGCATCAACCCGATGTTCGCGCCCGCGCTCGGTATGCGGGGCCGCCCGGTAGCCGCCGTCACGCACCGACCCGGAACAGCTGCGACCGAGTTCCTGGACAGGGTCCGACGCTGGGGTGGGCGCGTGGTCGAACTCGACGCGGATACGCACGACAGGTTGGCAGCCGCGACGCAGGCGCTGACGCACGCGGCGGTGCTGGCCTTCGGTTCGGCGCTGGACGAACTGGGCGTCGACGCGTCCCTGGTCGACGCCGTCGCTCCTCCCCCGGCCCGGACTCTCCTCGCCCTCCTCGCACGGGTCTCGGGTGGTCAACCAGAGGTCTACTGGGATGTTCAGGCCGGCAACCCCCATGCGGCCGCGGCACGCGCGGCGTTGGCGCGCGGGCTTCGTGACCTCGACGCGACAGTCGCGTCCGGTACCGAGTCGGGCTTCGCCGAACTCATGCGAGGTGCGGGCGCATCGGTGCCGAACGGTGACGTCTATTCGGCGTTGTGTACCGAGCTTTTCGGTACGGTTCGAGGTAGCGCCACGTGACAGAGGACTACGCAATGATCGAGCACCCCTCACTTCCCCAGTACGACGCCACCGACCCCGTCGAAAGCGCCGTGGTCAAGCGCCTGGCCGGAAACTGGGAGCATCGGGCAACCGTCAAGAAGGCCGAACCGGATCTCGACGACCTCTTCGATCCTGCGAAGCACGATTTCCCCGAAGCTCTCATTCCGTTCGCGGAGCACGACACCTACCGCGAACTCCCCGAGGCCAGGCGCGAAAAGCTTCGAGCGTGGGGCTGGATCGCCTACAACAAGAACGTCATGGACGTCGAGCAGCAGGTCGTCAATCCGGGTTTCTCGTTACTGGCGCAGGATGCCTTCGAGACCGGACTCGGCGACACGCTCGCAGTCGCCGTCACCCAGGCAATGGTCGACGAGCAGTACCACACCCTCATGCACCTCAACGCGAGCGTCCTGACGCGTCGCAGGCGCGGTTGGCCCCTTCGAACGCAGAGCCTTCCCTTCAGCGCGACGGTTCGACGACGTCAGAAAGCTCAGCTGACGGCACCGGACTCGGAGAGCGCGGCTCTCAGCGCCCTCGCGTTCACGACGGTTGCAGAGATCTCCATCACGTCCTACCTCGACCTGATCGAGGACAACGAACTGGTCCAGCCGGTGAACCGGGCAACCGTCAAGCTGCACAACCGAGACGAGTACTGCCACGCGTCGATCGCCGACGACCTGGCGGGCATCGTGTTCGAGAAGCTCGACGACCGAGGTCGACGCAGTTTTCTCGACGGCCTGAAAGACGGAATGGACGCGTTCTCCAGTACGGACTTCTCGACGTGGCGAGCCATTCTGCGTCAGGAGGAGGTTCCCGATTTCGAGCGAATGCTGAACGAGGTCGAGACCGACGGGAGCAGGCGGCAGCTGATCCAGGACTACAGCGGCATCAGGGCGCTGTGCCGAAAACTCGACGTCGAGGACGAAATCGGTATCGACTGGGCGTGAGCGTTCGTTCGGGTTCGCTGTGACCGCAGGTAACATCTCAGGGCGGAACTGCTCGACCCTCACTGTCCCCGACCGTACGGAGAATCGATGGCCTTGTCCGAGGACGCAGCTGTACTGGTGGAGGACGTCCACAAGTCTTTCGACGACGTCCACGCTCTCCGCGGGATCAGCTTCTCGGCCCCTCGCGGTTCGGTTCTGGGAATCCTCGGCCCCAACGGCGCAGGCAAGACGACGACGGTCAAGGTTCTGTCGACGTTGATCAGGCCCGACCGAGGGCGCGCTCTCGTCGCAGGGCACGACGTGTCCGCCGAGGCGCCTGCAGTTCGACGGTCGATCATGATGACCGGCCAGTACGCCGCACTCGACGACACGCTGTCCGGGCGCGAGAACATCGAGCTGTTCGGCCGTTTGATGGGGCTCGACAAGAAGGCATCCAAGGCTCGCGCCCAGGCCCTCCTCGAGGAGTTCGACCTGGTCCACACCGGAAAGCGTCCTGTGCGGGGCTACTCGGGCGGTATGCGTCGCCGTATCGACATCGCGTGCGGGCTTGTCGTTCGCCCCAAGGTCGTGTTCCTCGACGAGCCGACGACCGGTCTCGATCCCCGCTCCCGTCAGGGTGTGTGGTCGCTGGTCGAGGCTTTGAAGGCGCAGGGCATCACCGTTCTGCTGACGACGCAGTACCTCGAAGAGGCCGACGTGCTCAGCGACAACATCATCGTCATCGACAAGGGCACCGTCATCGCCGAAGGCACGTCGGACGAGTTGAAAGCGATGACCGGCGGCAACTTCTGTGAGGTCGTGCCGTTGGATCCCGATCAGCTGCCCGCCGTGGTGACGGTTCTAGGCGAGCTCGTCCCGGAGGCCGTCGCCAAGGATCTGACACCCGGTGTCGACCGGTTGTCGATTCCGGCTCCGGACGGCGCAGGCACGTTGTCGGAGGTCCTTCGACGGATCGACCAAGCGGGCATTCCCCTCGCCGACATCGCGTTGCGACGGCCGTCTCTCGACGACGTGTTCCTGACTCTGACCGGCCACACCAACCCGGTTCCGACGCCGTGACCACAGCCGAGAAAGATTCGCGATCCTCGGAGAGCGAGGCCGGCGGTGACCGCTCACGTCGACGGCGGTTCGAGCCGTCGGGTTTCGTCCAGTGGCGTGTCCTGACTGCGCGGACGGTGCGCACGATGGTCAAGAAGGGTGAACTGCTGGTCGCGGTCATCGCACCGCTGATCTTCACCATTGGCTTTTATCTGCCGCTGAAGTTCGTCATGCAGTTCCAGGGCATCGACTACGCCCAGTTCCTGATGCCGATCATCGTCCTGCAGGCCATGGCGTTCACCGCCATCTCGTCCGCGCAGCGTGCATCGACCGAGGCCTTGACGGGGTTGTCGACGCGGCTCAAGACGATGCCCGTCGTCATCGGCGCCCCGCTGATGGCCCGCATGACCAGCGCGTTCCTGCGGTCCACGGTGACGCTCACCGCCGCGCTGATCTACGGCCACGTCATCGGCTTCCGGTTCAGCGCAGGTCCACTGCAGGCCATCATGTTCGGTGCGACGGCTCTCGCCATCAGCACGGTGCTGTCGTTCGGCGCCGACGCGATCGGCACGTTGTCCAAGAGTCCGGAGGCGACGAGCCAGGCGCTGACGCTCCCCCAACTGATTCTCGGGATGGCGTCGACCGGCTTCGTTCCGGAGACCGGGTTCCCCGAATGGATACGACCGTTCGTCCGCAACCAGCCGATCTCTCAGTTCTCGGCCGCGATGCGAGACATGGCCGAAGGCGCCATCACGTTCTCGGTCATCCTGCCGGCGCTGCTGTGGATCATCGGATTGAGCGTCGTGCTGATTCCGCTCGCTCTGTGGGCGAGCCTGCGACGGAGAGAGTGAGCATGACCGACCTGCACCCGGCCCGTTCGACACCGACGTCGACCCTGGATTTCCCCGAGGTCGAACATCCGCTGCCCGAGTCCTCTCCCCGCGCGTTGTGGACGCACAGCCTGATTCAGTGCAAACGTCTGCTGATCCGGTGGTCGCGTGACCCGTCGACCATGATTCAGGCGATCCTGTACCCGGCGCTGATGCTGCTGATGTTCCGGGTCGTGCTCGGCAACTCGATCACGCTGGCCACGGGTCAGCCCGCGGTGTACGGACAGGTTCCGCTCATTGCGCTGATCGGCGCGATGTTCGGGTCGATCGTCAGTGCCGTCGGGCTCAAGGGCGAGCGGAACAGCGGTCTGTTGTCTCGCTTCTACACGCTGCCGACGCATCGGGCCGCTGGTCTGCTCGGACGCATGATGGCAGAGGCCGTGCGAGTTCTGGTCACGACTATCGTCATCGTTGCGATGGGATTCGTTCTCGGGTTCCGATTCAACAACGGCCTGCTGGCTGGAATCGGGTTGATTCTGCTGCCGATCGTGTTCGGTCTCGGCTTCGCGGTGATGGTGACGTTCCTCGCGACGGCCGCCGGAGACGCTCCGCTCGTCGAACTGGTGTCGATGCTGTGCACGCTGCTGCTGTTCTTCAATTCGGGCTTCGTACCCGTTGCGGCGTATCCCACCTGGCTACAGCCTGTCGTCGCGGCGCAGCCGATGTCGTGTGCGGTCGACGCGATGAGGGCTCTGGCGTTGGGCGGTCCCACCCTCGTCCCGGTGCTGCAGACGCTGGCGTGGTCGTTCGGTCTGGTGGCGGTGTTCCTCGTCCCGGCGATTCGCGGATATCGACGCGCTTCGTCGTCGGCCTGATGATCATGGTCGGCGTCGCACGAGTCGTACCGAACGGTTGTAGGGACTACAGTTCCGACTCGGACCCGCTCCCATCGACGGGCTGACTGCAGGAGTGCCATGTCCGAGGGTCGATCCCTTACCCCGCACGTAACCGTCGTCATCCCGACGAGGAACCCCATCCAATTGCTCGACGAGCAGTTGGACGGACTCGCGAAGCAGGATTATCCGGGAGCCTTCGACGTCGTGGTCTCGGACAACGGAGGCAGCGCGGACATGGCCGACCACGTCTCGAGCCATCGGCTGAAGGATGCGTTGACGCTGACCTACGTGGACTCGTCCGACGATTCCGGGGCGGCCCATGCCCGTAACCGAGGCGTCGAGGCCGCGACGGGCGACTTCCTCGCGTTCTGCGACGCGGACGACGTCGTACACCCCACATGGCTTCGTGAATTGGTGACCCTGGCGCAGCAGCACGATCTCGTGGGCACCGCCGTCGAGACGACCAGCCTGAATTCAGCGCGTGCCTTGTCCTGGACACCGACCACTCAGCCGGAGCGTCAGGGCAAATCCCCGTTCCTGCCGTTCGCCATCGGCGCGAGCCTCGGCTGTTGGACGTCCGTCTACCGCGATCTGGGCGGTATGGACAACCGCTATTCGACCAGCCAGGACGTCGAGTTCAGCTGGCGAGCGCAGCTGGCCGGGTACTCGCTGGGTTTCAGCAACGAGCAGCTCGTCGCCTATCGCCTCCGCGACGAGTTCAAGCCGCTGATCCGCCAGTCGTACCGACTCGGTTACGGCTTCGCGAAGCTACAAGGTGATTACCGCGACCGAGGCTGCCCGCCGGTGAAGGTCAGGCGGGTTCTGTACTGGTGGACGTTGCTGCTGTTGGGCAATCCGCTGGTCCCGAGGTTCGTCGTACGCGTCTCGCGCGGCCAGTGGGTCAGGGCGGTCGCCGCGCACACGGGCGAAGTGCGCGGCGGAATAAGGTACCGCACATTCGGGTGGTAGCAAGTTGATTTCTCCAACGTTTGCCGCAATCCTGGTGGGCGACCCCGACGAATCCCCACAAGGGCAACACAGGGAACGCAAAGGAGAAACAGTTGAGTTTTCGCGGTACGGCCCGTATTCGCAGGACCTACTCGCTACTCGCATCGTTGCTGCTTCTCCTCGGCGCCGGAGCACTGGTGACCGCGCCGAGCGCGGCCGCAAGTCCCCCACCGTTCGTCGACCAGATGGGTGTGCCTCCTGCGGGCTCGAACGATTGGTCGTGCACACCGTCACCTGAGCACCCTCGTCCGGTGGTTCTGATTCACGGCACCGACACTGACATGCAGGAGAGCTGGCCGACGCTGTCTCCCGAGCTGGCATCGCAGGGCTACTGTGTGTTCGCGCTCAACTACGGCGCGATGCCCGTCATGTGGGACCACAGCAGACTCGTCTGGGGCATCGACGACATCACGAAGTCCGCCGCCGAGCTCGACCGGTTCGTCGATTCGGTTCTGACCAGCACCGGCGCCTCCCAGGTCGATCTCATCGGTCACTCGCAGGGCGGAACCCTGGCGCGCCAGTACCTGAAGTTCAACGGCGGCGCCGACGCGGCCGACCCGGCTCGGAACAAGGTGCATCGCGTCATCACCCTCGGCGCCACGAATCACGGCACCAATTTCGCCGGTCTGCAGCAGCTCTACCTCGTCGGGGTTTCCCTCGGGCTACCGCGTGACGTGACGTCGCAGCTCATCTTCGGTGTGGCAGGCACTCAGCAGCTCATCGGTTCGCCGCTCCTCAAGCAGCTCAACGCAGGCAGCGAGGTCATGCCAGGTGTCGAATACACCGTCATCGCCACGCGCCACGACGCCGTCGTGACTCCTCCCGAGCGCACGTTCCTCGACGACGGCGGCAGCGGGCAGGTCACCAACGAATGGGTTCAGGACGTCTGCCCGGCGAACCAGGCGTCGCACATGGGACTGACGCGTGATCCCGACGTCGCCCACATGATCAGCACTGCCCTTGACCCCAGTTACGCCGAGACACACCCGCTGGTGTGTGCGGCGCCCGCTGAGTAGCCCAGGGACGGGCGGCGTCGGTCTCGATCACCGCATCCAGGTCGAGAATGTCGGGGTCCAATTCCGTCGCCGACGGCGCGAACAGATGCGTCACCCACAGCTGCTCGACGGTGTCCGCGACGCTACCGCCCGGCACCCCGACAGCGATCGAGGCGCCTGTCACGGACGCGGCGAGAACAGCGAATGCGTCCCACGCACGCGCGGCGGCGGACTCGTCCACGACGAGGATTCGAGACTCGTACGTCAGCTTCCAGGTATCCACCGCCGCGAGCGCTCGTGTCGCAACGTCGCCGTGGGTCAGTACGGTCTCGCCCAGCTCGTCGACGACGATCATCGCCGCGTCGTCGGCCAGCAGCGTGCGAGTTCGTGACGCGTAATCGACCGGCCTGCTCGACTGCCCGGCGATCGAGTCGGCGGTGACCGGATCCTCGAGAGCAATCGAGCCGCGTCGGGTGTCGGCGCCTGCGTGAACGACGAGCGTGTCCGCCGAGTCGGCGGGCCCTACGACGAGCGCAGCGCCCGCGGACCACACCGCCCACGCCGCGGTGACGGAAGCGATCGACATCGGCAGGTCGACGGCGACGCGGTCTCCCGGCCCGATTCCGCGCGCGACGAGGTATCGCGCCAGACGGGCTGCGCCTGCGGCGATCTCGGCGTAGCTCACCTCGGTCTCGTGGGTGACGACGGCGGGAGCGTCGGGTTCGGAATCGACGGCAGCCTCGATCGTCTGCGGGAGCAGACGGACGTTCCGACGCGGCGCGACGGCGGGTGCGTCGACGGCCGGCTCTGTCCGCTCGGCCTCGGTGCGCACGTCGATGTCGCCGACGACGGTGTCCGGTGACTCGGTCAGGACGCGCAGTACCCGCGTCAGCCGTTCCGCGAGGCTACGAACGGTGACGTGGTCGTAGACGTCCGTGGCGTAGACGATCGAGCAGGTGAGAGCGCTGGTGCCGTCCTCCCCTACGCCGTCGGAGAACACGAACTGCAGGTCGTAATTGGCCGTCTGGGTGCCCGAGGCGAGGCCCGAGATCGACAGTCCCGGCAGATCGAGCCACGAGGTTCCGTGATTCTGCAGTGCGACGACGACCTGGAAGAACGGTGTCCTCGATTCCGAGCGCGGTGGGTCGAGCAGTTCGACGATGCGCTCGAACGGCACGTCCGCGTGGGCGAAGGCGTCGAGATCGACCTCCCGTGCGCCCGTCAGGACGTCCGACACCGTGGCGTCGGCCGCGACGTCCGTACGCAGCACGAGCGTGTTCACGAACATGCCGACCACGTCGTCGAGTGCCGATTCGCCGCGCCCGGCCACCGGGGTGCCCACCGCGATGTCGTCGTTCCCCGACAGCCGTGCGAGCAGTACCGCGACGGCAGTGTGCAATGCCATGAACAACGTCGCGTTGTGGCTGCGCACCACCTCGTCGAGCGCGGTCAGCAAGGCCTTGCCGATCGCGAACTCATGGGTGGCACCGATACCCGTCGGTGCCCCCACACGCACCCAATCCGGCGTCGGACCGTCCTGCTCGGCAAGGCCGGCCAACGCGCTGCGCCAGAACGATTCCTGGGTCGCCACGATCGACGCCGGGTCGTCGGCGTCGCCGAGAACGTCCCGATGCCACAGCACGTAGTCGGCGTATTGCACGGTGAGAGGCGCCCATTCGGGTACGCGCCCTACCGCACGTGCCGCGTACGCAGCCATGAGGTCGCGTGTGAGTGGCCCCATCGAGAACCCGTCGGCCGCGATGTGATGGACGACGAGTACCAGGATGCGCTCGCTGCCGGACATCTCGAGCACACGCACGAGCAGCGGCACCGACGATGCGACGTCGAACGGGTGATCCACCAGCTGTCGCACACGATCCGCCGCGTCATCGGCGTCGACATGTTCGCGCCCGACGAGCGACAGGACGTCCGCGACGGGCAGTACTTCCTGAGTGCCGATGCCGTCGACGTCCGGGTACCGCGTCCGCAACGTTTCGTGACGAGCGATGACGTCGGTGATCGCAGACATCAGCGCGTCGACGTCGAGATCTCCGCTCATCCGAAGTGCCAGGGAGATGTTGTAGGCGGCCGACGTCGGATCCAGTCTGTTGGCCAGCCACATTCGACGCTGAGCGAGCGACAACGGGATGGTGTCCGGTCGCGTGCGTGCACCGAGCGCTGGCCGATCGTCGTCGCCGACGGCCGTCTCGAGTCTGGCCGCGAGCTCGGCGACCGTGGACGCCTCGAACAGGGTGCGCACGTCGACGCGTGAGTCCAGCGCCGCACCGAGCCTCGACACGACGCGGGTCGCGATCAGCGAGTTGCCGCCCAGGGCGAAGAAATCGTCGTCGGCTCCGACGCGCTGCCGCCCGAGGACGTCCGCGAAGACGTCGGCCACGACTTCCTCGATCGGATTCGACGGTGCCCGGAAGGCGGTTTCGACGAGAACCGGCGCGGGCAGCGCCGACCGATCCAGCTTTCCGTTGACTGTCAGTGGTATCGATTCCACCGCGACGAACGCCGACGGCACCATGTAGTCCGGCACCCAGGTGCCGACGCCTCGACGAAGATTCTCCGGTTCCAGCTCCTCGTTCTCGCCGAGCACGACGTAGGCGACGAGCTGCACACCGGCCGGTGAGTCCTCACGCAGGACGACGGCCACCGACGCCACCGACGGCTGCGCCGCGACCGCCGCTTCGACCTCGCCGATCTCGATTCGGAATCCCCGCACCTTGACCTGATCGTCGGTACGTCCGAGATACTCGAGCTCGCCGGTCGACTCCGCCCGACGCCATCGAGCCCGGTCACCGGTTCGGTAGAGCACTCCGCCGTCACCGTCGAACGGGTCCGCGACGAAGCGCGTCGCCGTCAGCCCGGAGCGCCCGACGTACCCACGTGCGGCCTGTCCACCCGAGACGTAGAGCTCGCCCGCGACGCCGATCGGCACCGGACGCAACCGTCGGTCCAGGACGTACATGCGCAGCCCGGGAATCGGTACCCCGATCATCGACGCCGACCGCGTGTCGTGCGCGGTGATCCGGCGGATCGACACGTGCACCGTGGTCTCGGTGATGCCGTACATGTTGATCAGCGCGGGCCCGACGCGTCCGTCGGCGTCCTCGGTGCCGTCTCCGTGGCGCTCGATCCAGTTCTGCAGGCGACGCGGTTCGAGCGCCTCGCCGCCGAACACGATGTAGCGCAGTGCAAGTGGGACCGCGGGCAGGACCCGATCGACCTCGGCGAGTTGGTGGAACGCGGACGGCGTCTGATTCAGGACGGTGACCTTCTCGGTGGCCAGCAGCTCACGGAAGGCTTCCGGGGAACGGGACGTGAAGTAGTCGACGACGACGAGCGTGCCGCCGTGCAGCAACGGTCCCCACATCTCCCACACGGAGAAGTCGAACGCGTAGGAATGGAACATGGTCCACACGTCGTTCTCGTCGAACCGGAACGCCGCGGATGTCCCGGCGAACAGCCGCAGCACGTTGTCGTGCGTGACGACGACGCCTTTCGGTCGTCCCGTGGAACCCGACGTGTAGATGACGTAGGCGGTGTTGCCCGACGACACCGGCACCCGCACCTCGCCCCGGACGGCTCCGTCGGTCTCCGGTGTCGATTCCGACGGATCGATCACCGGCAACGTTCCGAAGTCGAGATCGTCACCGGATGCGACGACGGCGACGGGCCGGGCGTCGTCGAGTATGAAATCGATGCGTTCCCTCGGGTACGACGGGTCGACCGGCAGGTATCCCGCTCCGGACGTCACGACGGCGAGAAGCGCGACGACCAGATCGATCGATCGCGGAAGTGCCACTGCCACCAGTGTTTCCGGTCGTGCGCCCGCAGCTTTCAGACGACGTGCGAGTACATGCACTCGGTGGAGAAGTTCGGCGTACGAGCAGGATTCGTCGCCGTGACGAACCGCAACGCGGTCCGGACAGCGCGTCGCCGCCGTTTCGAACGCCTCGGCCAGCGTCGCCGAGACCGGTAGCTCCTCCGGTCCCGAAATGCTCCAACGGTTCACGATGATGTCGAGCTCGTCGGGCGGGGTGAGGTCGACGTCACCGACCACCGTGTCCGGCTTCTCGACGAATGCGGTGAGCAGCCGCACGAAAGCCGAGGCCCAGCCCCGAACCGTCACGTCGTCGAACAGGTCCGTCGCATAGGTGAATTCGACAGCCCATCCGTCGACGTCGCCGCCCGAACCATACGCGTCGGCAACGGTCACCTGCAGGTCGAACTTGGCTGCGATGGCATCGAACTCCATGCCGCTGACGGTCAGATTCGGCAACTCCAGCAGAGTGGTCGCCAGATTCTGGAACGTCAGCATCACCTGGAACAGCGGGTGCCGTCCGCGCGAACGATTCGGATCGAGAACTTCGACGAGCTTCTCGAACGGTATGTCCGCGTGAGCGAATGCCGACAGGTCGTTCTCCCGCACCTCGTCGAGCACGTCCTCGAAGGATGCGCCCGTGTCGACGCGGGTCCGCAGGACGAGTGTGTTGACGAACATGCCGATCATGTCGTCGAGTTCGGACTCGCCGCGTCCGGCCACCGGTGTGCCGACGGCAATGTCGTCCGACGCGGACAACCGTGCCAGCAGTACGGCCAGCGCGGAATGCACGACCATGAACGGCGTCGCGCCTGCAGCATGCGCGACGTCGGTGACCCGGCGACGTACCTCGGCGTCGATCGACACCGTCACCACTGCGCCCGTGTGCGATTCCGTCGTGGGGCGCGGGCGATCGGCCGGGAGTTCGATCTCGTCGGGAAGGTCGGCGAGTTGGCGTGTCCAGTAGTCGATCTGGGTCGACGTGATCGACGACGGGTCGTCTTCCGAGCCGAGCACTTCGCGTTGCCACAATGCGTAGTCGGCGTACTGGATCGCCGGACGTTCCCACCCGGGATCCTGCCCGATCACCCGTGCCGCGTAGGCGCGCACGAGATCCCGGGTCAGGGGCCCGATCGAATAGCCGTCCACCGAGATGTGGTGGGCGACGACGACGAGCACATGCATTGTCGGCGATTCGCGGAACAGCGTCGCTCGGACGGGAACGGCCGCAGTGATGTCGAACGGTGCGCCGACCAGCTCGAGGACCCGAGCGGAGACCGTCGCGGAATCGATGTCCTCCATGTGCAGCACGACGGAACTGTCCGACACCGGCTCGATGACCTGGTACCCGACCCCGGCGATGTCGGGGTACACCGTGCGCAGTATGTCGTGCCGAGCGGTCACGTCGTGGAACGCCGAGGTGAACGCATCGACGTCGAGTTCTCCGGCGAGCCGAATCGTCACCGGTACGTTGTGGGCGGCGGACTCGGGGTCGAGTCGACCCAGAAACCACATGCGTTGCTGCGCAAGCGACAACGGGACGGGTGCGTGTACGTCTCGTCGAACGTGAACGGGTACGCGGTGCGCCGGTTCGGTGTGCATTTCGATGCGCGCGGCGAGGGCTTCGACGCCGGGAGATTCGAAGACCGATCTGAGCGAGACGTCCGCGTTCAGCGCCGAGGACAACCGCGCGACGACGCGCGTCGCCGTCAGCGAATTGCCGCCCAGCGAGAAGAAGTCGTCGTCCAGACCCACCTGCTCGGCGCCGAGCAGGTCGGCGAACGTCGCCGCGACGACTTCCTCGATCGGCGTGGACGGCGGCCGGAAGGCCTTGACCTCGAAGATCGGTCGCGGAAGCGCACGTCGATCCAGTTTGCCGGTCGGCCCGACCGGCAGCGTCTCGACGACCATCACCGACGTGGGCACCATGTAGTCGGGCACTCCGCGGGTCGCCGTACGACGCACCTCGACCGGGTCCACGACACGTCCTGGATTCGGGACGACGTACGCGACGAGGATGTCACCGACAGTGGCGTCCGTGCGCAGTACCACGACGGCTTGGCCGACGCCGTCGTGCGCGAGCACCGCCGCTTCGATCTCGCCCAGTTCGATGCGCTGGCCACGGAGCTTGACCTGGAAATCGCGTCGGCCGAAGTATTCGAGTTCGCCGTGCGGATTCCACCGTGCGAGATCGCCGGTGCGGTACATCCGAGAACCCTTGGCGGAGAACGGATCGGCGACGAATCGATCGGCGCTGAGCTCCGGGCGTCCGACGTAGCCTCGCGCCAACTGCACTCCGGCGACGTACAGTTCGCCGACCACTCCCGGTGGCACCGGGTGCAATCGACCGTCGAGCACGAAGCATCGGGTGTTCGACACGGGCCGTCCGATGGGCACGGCCACGACGTCGGACGGCACGAACTCGTGATACGTCACGTCGACCGCGGTCTCGGTCGGGCCGTACAGATTGACCACACGAGTCGACGGCAGTAGCTCCCGTGCGGTTCCCGCCGTGGCCGCCGGAAGCGCCTCACCGGATGCGAACACCCAGCGTAGCGACGTGACGGCGTCGACGGCAGGTCCGGCGAGAAACACCGCAAGCATCGACGGAACGAAATGCGCGACGGTGACCGACTCTTCGGCGAACAATCCAGCCAGGTAGGCCGGGTCGCGATGGCCGTCGGGCCTTGCGACGACGAGTTCGGCTCCGATCTGCAGCGGCCAGAACAATTCCCACACCGACACGTCGAATGTCACCGGCGTCTTCTGCACCACGACATCGTCGACGCGAAGCCGGTACTCGGCCTGCATCCAGGACAATCGATTCACGATCGCACGATGGTCGACGACGACGCCCTTCGGTCGCCCGGTCGATCCGGACGTGAACAAGACGTAGGCGGGATGGCGCGGTCGCAGCGGCGCAGTCCGTTCCTCGTCCGTCACCGGTGCACCGGACATGCCGCTCAGGTCGACGGTATCGACGTCGACGCGCCGGATCCCCGGCGGGACGACGTCGTTCGAGGCCGCCAACACCACGGACACGCTCGCGGCGCCCAGTACGTAGTCGACTCGATCGGCCGGCTGGGTCGAATCCACGGGAACGTACGCACCTCCCGCCGTCACCACTGCGTAGATCGCGACCAGCATGTCGATCGAACGCGGAAGAGTCACTGCGACAGCGGATTCCGGTCCGACACCCTCTCCGATCAGAACGCGGGCGAGCTGGTTCACCCGAGAACCGAACTGCGCGTAACTGATCGACTCGCCCGAACAGGTGAGCGCAACGGCGTCCGGCGTCGCCTGCACCCGCTCGGAGAACCGGTCGAGGAGCAATTCGTCAGCCGACGCCACGTCGGTGGCGTTCCATTCCCGCAGGACCAACTGCTGCTCGTGGTCGTCGACGACGTCGATGTCACCGACGATCGTCGACGGGTCGTTCACGATGGTCCGAAGAATCTGCAGGAACCGCCGTGCCATGCGCACCACTGTCGGTTCGTCGAACAGGTCGGTGAGGTACAGGAACTGTGCCAACATGCCGATCGGCTCACCCGACGCGTCGAACTCCTCCGACATCGTCAGGTACAGATCGAATTTGGCGAGCCCCGTCTCGAGTTCGACGCCTGCCGCACTGAGGCCGGGAAGTTCGACGGTGGTGCGCTCGAGGTTCTGGAATGCGAGCATCACCTGGAACAGCGGTTGGCGCGCCGTCGATCGAGGTGGGTCCAGAATCTCGACCAGCCTCTCGAACGGAATGTCGGCGTGTGCGAAGGCGTCGAGATCGACGTCGCGGACGGAACTCAACAGGTCGGAGATCGCCATGCCCGACGGCACGGCGGTGCGCAGCACGAGCGTGTTGACGAACATGCCGATCACGTCGTCCAGCGCCCGCTCACCGCGTCCGGCGATGGGAGTGCCGATCGCGATGTCGTCACTTCCCGACAACCGCGCCAGCGTGATCGCGAACGCAGCGTGCACGATCATGAACGGCGTGCATCCGACCTCGAGCCCGAGGGCGACGATCGATCTGTGCAGCGCCGCGTCGATGCCGAAGGCGTGGATGCCTCCATGCTCGGTGAGAGTGACCGGACGTGGGCGATCGGTCGGTAGGTCGAGCTGTTCGGGGATCCCGTCGAGAGCCCGCTTCCAGAACGCGATCTGCGTACTCATGATGGAGTTCGGATCCGATTCGTCACCGAGCATGTCTCGTTGCCACACAGCGTAATCCGCATACTGGACCGACAGGTTCTGCCACTGCGGCGCTCGACCACCGATGCGCGCGGCGTAGGCCGTCACGATGTCCCGCATCAGCGGTCCCATCGAGAAGCCGTCGGCGGCGATGTGATGCACGACAACAGCGAGAATGTCCTCGGTCTCGCTCATCCGGTACAGGTGGGCACGGAACGGCGGTTCGTTCGCCAGGTCGAACCCGCGGACGACGAGCAGCCGGATGTCCTGCAGCGCATCCCCTTCGGTGCACTCGGCCACGCCGAGCGTGAACTTCGACGACGACAGCGGAAGCACCACCTGATGACCGACGCCGTCGACGTCGGGATAGACGGTGCGCAACGACTCGTGGCGTCCGCGCACGTCGTCGATCGCCGACCCGAGTGCATCCGCATCGATTCCACCGCGGAGCCTGACGACGATGGGAATGTTGTAGGCCGCGGAGTTCGGATCGAACCTGTCGAGGAACCACATGCGTTGCTGCGCAAGGGACAACGGAACGCGACGCGGTCGTCGACCGGCACGAAGCGGCACTCGACCGCCGCTTCCGACGCTGCCATGCAGGAGTGCCGCCAGGCCCTCGACCGTGGAGACGTCGAAGATGGCTCTGACCGGCACCTGGGCATCGAGGGCAGCACCGAGCCGGGACACCACCTGCGTCGCGACCAACGAATTGCCGCCGAGCGCGAAGAAGTCGTCGTCCAGACCCACGCGCGGTACACCGAGTATCTCCTCGAACACGCGAGCGACCGCGACCTCGGTGTCCGTCGTCGGTTCGCGGAATTGCCGGACCTCGAACACGGGATTCGGCAACGCCTTTCGGTCGAGCTTGCCCGACGGCCCGAGCGGCAACTCGTCGAGCACCAGGATCACCGCGGGGACCATGTACTCCGGTACCGACCGGCCCGCCGACGCGCGCAGCGCATCGACGTCGATCGAACGATCCACTGCTGCGACGACATACCCGACCAACCGATCGCCGCGGACCTGGACGACGGCCTGTGCAACAGCGTCGTCGGTCAACAGCGCCGACTCGATCTCCCCCAACTCGATACGCAGACCACGCAACTTCACCTGGAAATCACTACGACCGATGTACTCGAGTTCGCCCGACGCAGTCCAGCGCACCAGGTCCCCGGTCCGATACAACCGACCACCCACATCGAACGGATCCGCCACGAACCGATCCGCCGACAAATCCGGACGACCGTAATACCCGCGCGCCAACTGCACACCCGCCAGATACAACTCACCCACCATGCCCACCGACACCGCACGCAGCCGGCCATCGAGCACATACACCCGCGTGTTGAACACCGGCCGCCCGATCGGAACAACAGCAACATCATCCGAGGTGTACTCGTGGAACGTCACATCCACCGCAGCCTCGGTCGGACCATACAAATTCACCAACCGCGCCGACGGAAGCACCGCCGCGAACGACCGCGCCGTCGCCACCGGCAACGCCTCACCAGAGGCGAACACCCACCGCAGACCCGACGCCTCGGCTGCCGACGGCTCCCCCGCGAACACCGCCAACATCGACGGCACGAAATGCGCCACCGACACCCGCTCATCCCGCATCAACGACGCCAAATACACCGGATCCCGATGACCATCCGGCCGCGCCACCACCAACCGCGCACCGACCTGCAACGGCCAGAACAACTCCCACACCGACACATCGAACGTCACCGGCGTCTTCTGAACGACGACATCGGAATCGGTCAGCGCGTACTCCGCCTGCATCCACACCAGACGATTCACGATCGCCGCATGGCTGATTGCCACACCCTTCGGCCGACCCGTCGACCCCGACGTGAACAACACATACGCCACATTCGACGCCGCCAACGGCGACACCCGATCCACATCCGACACCGGACCACCGGCAAACCCACCGAGCTCCACACGATCCAACTCGACGACATCCACGCCATCAGCGGCGAAGCCATCCCGCGACGTCGACAACACCGTCGACACCCCGGCCGTCTCCAGAATGTAAGCCACCCGCTCGCCAGGCTGATCCGGATCCACCGGCACATACCCCGCACCAGCCTTGATCACGCCATACAAACCGACCATCAAATCCAACGACCGACGCATCGCCACAGCCACCAACGACTCCGGACCCACACCCCGCGAAATCAAATATCTCGCAACACGATTCGCCCGAGCATCGAACTCCGCGTACGACAGCGACTCACCCTCGAACACCAACGCCACCGCATCCGGCGACGCCGCGACCTGCGCATCGAACAACGACACCAACGTCGCCGCCGAATCCACCACGCGTGCAGTGTCGTTCACCCCAGCCAACAACACCCGCTCAGCATCGTCGACAAGATCGATGTCACCGACCCGCACCGTCGCGTCGGATGCCACTGCAGCAAGTATCCGCACGAATCGGCGACCGATCAGTTCGACGGTCGACGCGTCGAAGATGTCGGTCGCGTACGTGATGCCGATCGACAGGCCGGTGCTCTGCTCGACCACGGTGCTGCGCTCGACAACGGAGAACTCGAGGTCGACTTTGGCTGTCGCGACGTCGGTTTCGAGCGCACGCGCGGTGAGACCGTCGAGCTGCAGGTCGATGTCACCGACGTCACCGAAGGTCAGCATCACCTGGTACAGCGGATGTCGTGACGTCTCCCGCGGCGGGTCCACCAGTTCCACGACGCGTTCGAACGGCACATCCGCGTGCGTGAACGCGGCGAGATCCACTTCGCGTGCATGCCCCACGAGTTCACCGAAGTGCGACACCCCGTCGACCTGGGTCCGTAGGACCAGTGTGTTGACGAACATCCCGATGACGTCGTCGAGAACGGCCTCGCCGCGACCGGCCACCGGCGTTCCGATCGCGATGTCGCCGGTGCCGGACAGCCGTGCCAGCAGGACTGCCAACGCCGCGTGCACCACCATGAACACGGTGACTCCGTGCTCGCGGGCGATCGACACGAGCCCGGCGTGAGTCGCCGCGTCGACCATCGTCGTGTGCCGCGCGCCGGCTCCGGAAGTAATCGGCGGATGACGCCGATCCGTCGGCAACTGCAGCTGGTCGGGTCGTTCGGCAAGCGTGTCGATCCAGTAGCGCTCCTGGACCGCAATCGGCGACGCGGGCTCCTCCGACAGCCCGAGTACCTCTCGTTGCCACAGCGTGTAGTCCGCGTACTGCACCGGCAGAGGCTGCCACCCGGGTGCGTGACCGGCGCTACGCGCGGCGTAGGCCTCCATGATGTCGCGTGTCAGCGGAATCATCGAGAACCCGTCCGCCGCAATGTGATGCACGGCCACGACGAGTACGTGCTCGCGTGCGTCGATCTGCAACAGTCGAACTCGCAACGGCGGGGCGGCGGTGATGTCGAAGGGTTCGGTCACCGCAGTCACGATGTGACGTCGGAGGTCGGCGACGTCGACCGACGATGCACGCCAATCGATGTCGATGTCCGAGGCCGCGTGGACAAGCTGGTACCCGATGCCGTCCTGCTCGGGATAGGTCGTCCGAAGTGACGCATGCCGTCTGATCACGTCACCGACCGCGTTCTCGAGTGCCCATTCGCGAAGGTCTCCGCTGAGCCGTAGAGCGACCGAGATGGTGTTCACGGACGACCCTGGATCGAGACGATTCAGAAACCACATGCGTTGCTGCGCCAACGACAGCGGTATCCGCTCCGGCCATGTGCGCGGTGAGAGAACCGAGTCGGGCGACCGACCTGCTGGTTCGGCGTCGTCGATCAGGCGAGCCCACTCGGCCACCGTCGACGCGTCGAAGAATTCTCGAACTCCGATCCGGACTCCGAACCGACTGTTCAGCCGCGCAACGACCCGCGTGGCACTGAGGGAATTGCCGCCGAGTGCGAAGTAGTCGTCGGTGCGTCCGACTCGACGCACGCCGAGAATCTCCGAGAACACCGCGGCGACAGCACTTTCGGTATCGCCGACGGGTTCTGCGAATTCTTCGCGTTGTTCCGACGGTTCCGGCAAGGCCGCGCGGTCGAGCTTTCCCGACGTCCCGACGGGCATCCGGTCCAGAACCACCAGCTGCGACGGCACCATGTACGCCGGCAGCGTGTGTCGCAGTTCCGCCCGTAGCGCGTCGACGTCGAAGTCCGATTCTGCTCGACGAGACGGGACCACGTACCCGACGAGTCGATCACCACGAACGACGGCAGCGCTGTCCGCGACATAGTCGTGCGCCTGCAGAACGGCTTCGATCTCTCCGAGCTCGATACGGAGCCCTCGGAGCTTGACCTGGAAGTCGGTCCGACCGAGATAGATCAATTCGCCGCCGGCGGTTCGTCTGACGAGGTCGCCGGTGCGGTACATCCTCTCGCCCGGACGGAACGGATCGGCGACGAATCGTTCGGCTGTTCTCGCGGGCGCGGACAGATAGCCACGCGCGAGTTGCACTCCGGCGATGTACAACTCGCCGACGACGTCAGGCGGCACACGGCCGAGCCCGGCGTCGAGGACGTACAGTTCGGTGTCGTCGACTGCCGTACCGATAGGCACGACCACGTCGTCGACGTCGGTCACCTCGTGATGCGTGACGTCGACGGCTGCTTCCGTCGGGCCGTACAGATTGTGCAGTGCTGCAGCGTGTTCGACGCGGAATCGAGCCGCAGTCGCGGCCGGTAGCTCCTCGCCCGACGCGAACACGTAGCGCAGCGTCGGCAATTCACTCGTCGTCGGCGCGTCGACGAAGGCCGCGAGCATGGACGGCACGAAATGCACGACCGTCACGCTCGACCGACGAACGATGTCGGCGAGATGGTCCGGATCCCCGTGCGCCCCCGGGTCTGCGAGCACCAGACGGGCGCCCACCTGCAGCGGCCAGAAGAATTCCCACACCGACACGTCGAACGTGAACGGCGTCTTCTGCAGGACGACGTCGTCCTCGGTGAGTACGTAGCGGCGTTGACGCCAGGCGATATTGGCCAGAATCGCCCGGTGTGATACGGCGACGCCCTTGGGGCGGCCGGTGGATCCGGACGTGAACAGCACGTAGGCCAAGTCGTCGGGACTAGCCTGCCCCGCCATGCCGTCGTCGTCTCGGTCGACGTCGACGTCGATGTCGATGTCGATGTCGATGTCGATGTCGTCGATCGTCAGCGTCTCGGCCTGCAGTCCGGGGGCGATCCTGCTGTCGGTCAGCACGACGACCGGCGTGGCCACCGACAGCACGTACGCGAGTCGGTCGACCGGATGGTCGGGGTCGAGTGCAACGTAGGCCGCGCCGGTCTTCAGGATCGCGTACATGCCGACGACGAGATCGACGGATCGGTGGAGGGCCAGTCCGACGGTGGTGTCGGCCCGCGCACCGTGGGCACGGAGCGTCTGCGCGACAACGGTTGCCCGACGGTTCAGCTCGGCGTAGGTGAGTGCGTCTGCGCGATGCTCGACGGCAATACGGTCCGGAGTGAGTGCGACGCGCGCTTCGAATGCCTCGATCAGTGTCCGCGGCCTGTCGTTCGGTTGCGGCGCCGGATCGAGACCGAGAACGTCGGCCGCCGTCACGAGCAACGCATCCACTGCACGCTCGAGCGCGCCGCCATCGGTCGACGCACTGTCGGGAGCCAGCGCGGACAAGACCAGAGGTACGAGTGATTCGGGTCCGAGGACGCCGCCCATGGCCTCGTCGAGAGCACGCAACTCGGAGTCGACGCGGGCGAGCGTAGGACTGACGTCGCCCAATGTCACGGCCGTGCGATCGGGTGCGACCTGCGCCGCGCGCGCGATCAGTGACGGGACGTCGCTGATCGACAGCACACCGGCAGGTGGTCGATCGTCAGCCACGCGACAGTCCTCTCATCCCCATTCTCGACGGCAACGAACAGACGATGTGCCGAGACCGGTTCGGGCTGTACGTCGATGCTGAGCTATCGGATGGTGCGCCGTCGGGCGACGGCAAACTCCAGGCTACTGAAACAAATGCCTCCCTCCAGTTCGGAGGGAGGCATTTGTGAAAATTCTCGAGCGGTGTCCGTCAGATTCCGAGCGCGCGCGCGAGCACGGGCCACGAGTTCTTCAGGTCGTCATCCCAGTAACCCCACGAGTGCGTGCCACTGTCACGGAAGTTGTACGTGGCCGGGATACCGAGCTGGTTGAGCTTGTTCTGCAGATTGTGCGAGCAGTAGTTGGTCGCGGCCTCGATGACACCGCCGACGATGATCTGGTTGGCCAGGGTGGGCACTCGGCCGTTGATGTCCGGGCCGTTCAGGTTGTCGTACATGCCAGGCAAGCCGTTGCCGTTGGAGATGTACAGATCCAGCCCACGCAGCTTCTCTGCGTTGACGTACGGATCGTTCTCGGCCCACATCGGGTCGTTGTCCGGCCCGTACATGTTGAGGGTGCTGCCGCCGCCGTACAGCTCGACGACCTGCTTGACGAAGGTCTGGCCGATCGGGTCGGACGTCTGCGCGCAGCCACTGTACGCAGCGACACCGCGGTAGAGGTCTGGCTTGGCGATCGCGAGCTGCAGGACGGAGGTGCCCGACGAGGACAGTCCGGCGATGGCATTGACGCCGTTGGTTCCGAGGGCCGCGTCGACCAACGGCGGGATCTCCTCGGTCAGGAACGTCTTCCACTTGTTGACACCGAGGACGGGGTCGGCCTGCTTCCAGTCGGTGTAGTAGCTCCACTTTCCACCGATCGGCGAGACGACGTTGATGTTCTTGTCGCCGAAGAACTCGTACGCGTCCGTGCGCGCTCGCCAGGTGGCGGAATCCTCGCCGCCACCAGCTCCGTTCAACATGTAGAGCGTCGGTCGAGGAACGCTCGTGTCACCGGGACGCAGAACGTCGAGCGGGATCTCCTCGTCCATCGCGGCCGAGTAGACGTACATCGTCAGCTCTCGGTCGTTCTTGGTCTCGATGCGGGTGACCTTGGAACCGTCGGCAGACGTCGCGGATACCAGAGGCGCAGCGTTGTCGACGACGGGATCGGCGGACGCCGTCCCTGCAAGGCCCGCGAAGGGCACCACCAGTGCGACGGACACGACCGCCATCCGTGTGAACACGGAGGACAACGTGCGCGGCTTCGTTCGACGCATAAGTTCTACTTCCACCATTCTGTGAGGTTTCACTCGCTCGGCTTCGTGGCTTCCCACTCGCTCGAACGACTCGGGTGTCCATCCGGACGTACCGTACCTGCCGACCCCTAATCGACATACTTCCGTTATCCGTTACCGATCCGTGTTCGTGAGATGTACCGAACCCACAGCCTCTTCCATCGGCAAGTCTCCCACTGTCGACGTCGGATCGAATACCGCGGCCGTCAGTACCCGGCGAAGAGCATGACCGAGAGCGACGACGGTCGACTCGTCGAACAGTTCGGTCGCGTACGCGATCTCGATCGACATGCCGGCGCACGATCCATCGGGTTCGGTCGCCTCGACGAACACGAAGTGCAGGTCCAGTTTTGCGGTGTCGACGTCCGTTCCCATCGCCTCCATCGTCACCCCGCCGAGTTCGGCCACCCGCTGCTCGTAGTTCTGGAACGCCATCATGACCTGGAAGAACGGCACCTGCGACACCGGCCGAGCTGGTAGCAGTTCGTTCAGCAGCCAGTCGAACGGAATGTCGGTGTTCTCGAACGCCGCTATGTCTCGGCTACGGACGTCGGAGAGCAGCTCCGCGAACGACATCGAGGTGTCGACGACGGTGCGAAGCACGACCGTGCTGACGAACATTCCGACCAACCCGTCGAGCAGTTCGTTACCGCGGCCTGCAGTGGGCGCTCCGACGGTGACGTCGGTGTTACCGGACCACCGAGCCAGTACCACAGCCATCGCCGCGTGCACGACCATGAAGCGTGTCGTTCCCGCCGCTCGCGCACACAGATCGATCGCGGCGTGTACATCCCGGTCCAGCGCAACACTCACCGAGCTTCCCGCCATCGTGCGTACCTCCGGACGAGGACGGTCCAGTTCGACGTTCAGCAGATCCGGCTGGTCTGCGAGGGTCTCACGCCAGAACTGCAACTGACGACTGGCGAGCGACGCCGGGTCGGACAGCTCGCCGAGTCTCTCCCGTTGCCACAGTGCGTAGTCCGCGTACTGAACCTTCAACGGTTCCCAACCGGGTACCTCCCCCGCAGCCCGAGCGGAATATGCCTGCGTGAGGTCGCGCGCGAACGGGCCGAAAGACGATCCGTCTGCCGCGATGTGGTGGAACACGACGACAACCACGTGCTCCGACGCCCCCAGCCGGAACAGCGTCATTCTGATCGGCGGCTCGCACCCGGTGTCGAATCCGACGGCGAGCAATCCGGCCATGCGGTCGGGCAGATCGTCCTCCGTCACGTCGATCGGTGACAGGTCGAGTGATACCGCCTCGGCGGGCAGAATGTCCTGCACGGGAACATCGTCGACTTCGGGATACACGGTCCGAAGTGATTCGTGACGCTCGACGACGTCGCGCGCGGCCACGGCCAACGCGTCCGCGTCGATCGCTCCGGTGATGCGAACTGCGACCGGAATATTGAAATACGGCGACTTCGGAATCCATTGCGCCAACGACCACGTCCTCTGCTGCTGCACCGACAGTGGGATCATGCCGGGCCTCGGCCTGCCGATCAACGGCAGTCGCCGACCGTCGCCCACGTATTCGTCCAAGGCCGAGGCCAGTTCGGCTACCGACGACGCATCGAACAGCAGTCGAAGAGGAACGGAGGCGTCGAGTGCGTCGCCGAGTCGAGACACCACTTTCGTCGCGAGCAGTGAATTGCCGCCGAGTTCGAAGAAGTCGTCGTCGAGTCCCACCTGCGGCAGGTTCATGACGTCCGCGAACACCGTCGCAACAGCCTCCTCGACACGCGTGGTCGGCGCACGGCGCTCCGCGACCGACGTGACCGGATCGGGCAAGGCCGCCCGGTCCAACTTGCCGGTCGCAGTCGTCGGAATGGCGTCGACCACGACCAGGACGGCGGGAACCATGTGCTTCGGCAGCGTCTCCTTCACCAGCGTTCGCACTGCGTCCCTGGCGACATCGGTCCCGGGTCCAGCTGGCGTCACGTATCCGACGAGCCGGTCGCCGCGGACATCGACCGCAGCGCCGCCCACAGAATCGTGCTGCAGCAGAACCGTTTCGATCTCCCCGAGTTCGACGCGCTGGCCGCGCAGCTTCACTTGGGAGTCGACACGCGCCACGTAGACCAGCTGTCCCGACCGAGTACGTCGAACGAGATCACCGGTCCGGTACAACCGTTCCCCTGTCGTACGGAACGGGTGCGCGACGAATCGTTCAGCCGTCAGGTCCGGTCGATTCTCGTAGCCGCGCGCCACTTGGACACCGGCCAGATACAACTCGCCGACGACACCGACGGGCGACGGCTGCAGACGTGAATTCAGCACGTAGGCACCGCAATTCCAGACAGGACTTCCGATCGGAACTCCCTCGCCTGGGCCCGTCGGAGACGGCTCGCTCGGGTCGTAGCGGTACGCCGTCGCATGGACTGCACATTCGGTCGGACCGTACAGGTTGTGCAGCGTCGCCGACGGCAGAGACGCCGACGCCGTTCGCGCCGCGGCCCGTCCCAGCTCCTCACCGGCTGCCAGCACGTGTCGAAGAGAGTGCAGCCGGGCCGGATTCACCTGAGCTGCGAAGACGGACAGCATGGACGGAACGAAAGATACCGCCGTGACACCCTCCGACTCGATCGTCGACGCGAGATACTGCGGGTCACGGTGACCGTCGTGCGCGGCGATCACGAGACGGCCACCACCTGCGGTCGCCCCGAACAATTCCCACACCGACACGTCGAACGTGAACGGAGTTTTGTGCAGCACGACGTCGTCGGCATCGATTCCGTATTCGGCAGCGAGCCAGGACACTTGGTTGACCACTGCCGCATGCGATACCGCGACGCCCTTCGGTCGCCCCGTCGACCCGGATGTGAACATCACGTACGCGGTGTTGTCGGAACGCAGCGGTCGAATGCGATCGGAGTCGGTCACGGGGTCGGACGGGAAGGCAGCTGTAGTGTCGCCGTCGATTTCCGACAGCACCATGACCGGACGTGACGTCGCCACGACGTGTTCGGTTCTGAGCGATGGCTGATCGGGATCCATCGGCACGTAGGCACCGCCTGCGACGGTGATCGCATGCACGGCGACAACGAGATCCATGGACCTGTGCATCGCGACGGCCACCCGGTCCTCGGGTCCGACGCCGCACGAGATCAACCATCTCGCTGTGCGCGCCACCGTCGCGGCGAACTCACCGTAGGTCAGCAGTGCGTCCCCCTCGACCACCGCAACGGCGTCGGGAGCTCGGGTTGCCTGCCGATCCAACAACTCGGGCAGCGTGTGGACGAACGGAACCACGGTCGTCGTGTCGTTCCACTCGGAGATGGTGCGGCTGAGTTCCGTCGCGCTGACAAGACCGATGTCGCCCACCGCCACGGACGGATCCGACGTACCTTCCTCCAGTACCCGTATCCACTGTTCGCCGATCTCGCGCACGGTCGACTCGTCGAACAGGTCCGTTGCGTAGGTGATCGATCCGATCAGACCCGGCCGCCCCTCCGTGTCCGTCGCCTCCTGAACCACGAAATGCAAGTCGTACTTGGCCGATCCCGGGTCGAAGTCGACGGTGTCGACGCGCAACCCCGACAGCTCGAGCGTGCCCCATCCCAGGTTCTGGAAGCTCAACGCCACCGGCACTCGTGCACCGTTGATCCACCGACGCTCGGAGTCGATTTCCTCGAGAACGCGTTCGAACGGGACATCCGAGTGCGCAAATGCGTCGAGATCGATGTCACGGGTGTGCGCGAGCATCTCGGCGAACGTCGTCGACGACGTCGCTCGGGTCCGGAGAACCATCGAGTTGACGAACATTCCGATCAGGTCGTCCAACTCGGCGGCGCCTCGGCCTGCTGTAGGTGAACTGATCGCAACATCCTCGGTTGCGGCCAATCGTCCGAGCAGGACCGCGAGGGCAGCATGGAACACCATGAACAACGTTGCATTGTTCGCGCGTGCAAGAGCCTCGGCTCTCGCGCGGAGATTCGAGGACACGGCGAACGTCACGGTCGCTCCGGAATAGCTGGCAGGACCGGATTTCGGTCTGTCGAACGGGAGATCGATCCCCTCCGACAAACCGTCCAGCTGTTTCCGCCAGTAGTCCAGTTGTCGCGCCGCAAGCGACTGCGGATCTTCCGGAACGCCGAGGACGTCTCGCTGCCACAGTGTGTAGTCGGCGTACTGGACCGCGAGCGGTGGACGGTCGGGCGACCGACCTTCCGACCTCGCGGCGTACGACACCATGACATCTGCAGTGAGCGGGCGCATCGAGAATCCATCCGCCGCGATGTGATGCGCGACGAACACCAGCACGTGGTCGTCGTCGGCGATTCGGAGCAGTCCGGTCCGGAGCGGTACCTCGGACGAGACGTCGAAGCCGCGAGTTGCGATGTCCTCCACGGTAGCTCGAAGGTTCGCTTCGTCGACTACGGCCGGCGTGAGGTCGAGGACGACATCGTCCACGTCGCAAATCAACTGATACCCAACACCGTCCGCCTCGGGATACATGGTGCGCAAGGACTCGTGCCGCGCCAACAAGTCGCGAACGGACGCTCGGAGGGCGTCCTCGTTCAACGGTCCGGACAGCCGAACTGCCACCGGAATGTTACGGACTCCGGAGCCGGGATACAGACGGTTCAGGACCCACAGCCGCTGCTGGGCAAGGGACAACGGGATCCGATCCGGGCGACTCCGCGGAACTGGCGCCGATCGGCGGCAGGAATCCACCAACGTCTCGACCTTGGCCGCGAAACTGCCGACCGTCGACGCCTCGAACAGCAACCGAAGCGGGACCTGTCGGTCGAAGCGCTCCGACGCCCGGGCGACGACCTGCGTTGCGATCAGCGAGTTTCCGCCGAGCGCGAAGAAGTCGTCGTCCAGTCCGATCTTCTCCGAACCGATCACTGCGCCGAAGATGTCGGCCACGGCGAGTTCGGTGTCGGTGACCGGCGCCCTGTATTCGGTTGCAGCGAACTCCGGTTCGGGTAATGCCTTGCGGTCGATCTTCCCGGTCGCGCCCAGCGGCAGAACGTCCATCACGATGACCGCCGACGGCACCATGTACGACGGCACGGCCTCGGACACGAACGTCGTCACATCGGCCGGCGAGATGTCGGTGGACGACGCAACGTAGGCGACCAAACGGTCACCGAGTGTGGCGTCGCGATGCAGAACGACCGCGGCGGATTCGATGTCGGGGTGGCGCGTGAGCACCGCTTCGATCTCCCCCGGTTCTATCCGTTGGCCACGCAATTTGACCTGGAAGTCGGTGCGGCCCTTGTAGATCAGCTCGCCGTCGCGTGTCCACTGCACGAGGTCACCGGTACGATACATGCGCGATCCGGCACCGAACGGATCAGCGACGAATCGATCTGCCGTCAATCCGGGCCGACGTCGGTATCCGCGCGCCAACTGCATACCCGACACGTACAGCTCACCCGACACGCCGACGGGCACAGGCTGCAGACGAGCGTCGAGAACTCGCAGTTTCGTGTTCCACACCGGCGCACCGATGGACACGGGGCCATCTGTGTTGTCTGCTCGGGATGCCGTGACGACCTGAACCTCGGCGGGTCCGTACCAATTGTGCAGATCTGCATCGTTGTTCGCACGGAACAGCTCGATGGTCGACGGCGTCAGCGCCTCGCCCGCCACGAAAACACGTCGAATCGAAGACCCGAGCGCACCCGCGGCGTGGCTGTACGCGACCAGCATGGACGGAACGAAGTGGATCGTCGTGACGCCACACCGTTTAATCACCTCGCGTAGGTACTCGGGATCACGATGCCCACCAGGTTCGGCGACGACGATGCGTGCGCCGGTGTGCAACGTCCAGAACATCTCCCACACCGAGATGTCGAACGTCGTGGGTGTCTTGTGCAGCACCACATCGGTCTCGTCGAGGGGATAGTGCGCCTGAGCCCAGGACAACTGGTTCACCGTGGCGGCATGGGTGATTTCCATACCCTTCGGCAATCCGGTCGAACCTGACGTGAAGATCAAGTAGGCCGCGTCCGTCGCACGAAGAGGCCGAGCCCTGTCCATGTCCGTCACCGTCGAATTCGGCTGCGACGAGCAGTCCAAGTCTTCGAAGTAGGTCGCGCGAGGGCCGTCATCGGATGGAATGAAGTCGTCACACCGTCTGGTCAGGACGATCGCCGGGTCGGCAACGGAGATGATCCGCTCGTTGCGCTCCATCGGCTGTTCCGGATCCACCGGAACATACGCAGCGCCGGCCTTCATCACCGCGTACACGGCCACGAGCGCATCGAACGACCGCGCCATGGCCACGGCGACGGTCACCTCGGGCTGGGCGCCCATCGACATCAACTGCCGCGCAGTACTGTTGACGACAGCGTCGAATTCCGAGTAGGTCCAGGACCGGTCCCCCTCGACCACCGCAACTGCGTCCGGGGTGCGTCGAACCTGTCGGTCGAACAACTCGACCAGGTGGGTCGCAGGATCGATCCACTGGTCCGTCGCATTCCATCGGTCGACGATGTCGCAGCGTTCGACGGAATCCAGAACGTCGATGTCGCCGACCACCATGTTCGGAGTCGACACGGCCGCGGTCAGCATTCGTACGAACCGGCGTCCGACCGCGTCGATGGTGGTGTCGTCGAACAATGCAGTCGCGTACATGATCGATACGGCGACCCCGTCGACGGACCCCGCCGAGTCGAATTTTTCGACGAAGCTGAACTGAAGGTCGTATTTCGCTGTACGAGTGTCGGCGTCGACACCCGATACTGCCAGGCCGCCCAGTTCGAAATGTTCTCGCGCGAAGTTCTGGAACACCAGAAGGACTTGGAACAGCGGCGAATGCGCGGTCGAACGCGCCGGCGACAGTTCGTCGACCAGCCACTCGAATGGCAGGTCTGCATGGCCGAAGGCCTCGATATCGGTGCGCCGCACCGATTCCACCAACTCGTCGAAGGAGGCCGCGGAGTCGACCTGTGTGCGCAGGACGAGCGTGTTGACGAACATACCGATCAGATCGTCGAGGGCCGCGTCCCCACGACCGGCAACGGGTGTGCCGATGCTGATGTCGGACGAACCTGCCCAACGCGCCAGCAGTGCAGCGAGGACAGCGTGCACAACCATGAAACGCGTTGCCCCACAACGCCGGGCAAGTGCATCGAGCGCCACATGTACCGAGCGGTCGATCTCGAATGTCGCGGACGCACCTGCCAAGGACTGAACGGCGGGACGCGGCCGGTCGGTCGGCAGATCGAGCACCTCGGGTGAATCGGCGAGTCGTCCGCGCCAATAGTCCAATTGCCGACGCGCGATCGAGGCGGGGTCATCGAGCTCGCCGAGAATGTCTCGCTGCCACAGGGCGTAATCCGCGTACTGAATCGGCAGGGGAACCCAGTCGGGTTCCTGGCCGATGCTGCGTGCGGCGTACGCCGTCATGACATCACGCGCCAACGGCGCGATCGACGATCCGTCTGCGGAAATGTGATGAACGACCACGACGAGAACCCGGTCGTTTCGCCCCACCTCGATCAGCGCCGCACGGAGTGGGACGGCCGACGCGACGTCGAATCCCCTACCGACTGTGTCCGAGACGACCTCGAGAAGACCCGTTTCGGACACCGCGATCGGATTCAGGTCCAACGCGACTTCGTCCACCGAGACGACGCGCTGGACAGGAGTTCCGTCGACCGTCGGATAGTACGTCCGCAGCGCCTCGTGCCGGCCCACGACATCGAGTACGGCACCCTTCAACGCATCGACGTTCATTTCACCGACGAGACGAACAGCCATGGGCACGTTGTAGACGGCCGATTGCGGATCGAGCCGGTTGAGGAACCACATGCGCTGCTGCGCGAGGGAGAGCAGCACGTGCTCTGGACGCTCACGTGCCACCAATTGCTGTCGCCCGCCGGCACCGACCGACGACTCGACCCGTGCAGCGAGGTCACCGACCGAGGAAGCGTCGAACAGCATTCGAACCGGAACCCTGGTGTCCAACGCCGCACCCAGGCGGGCAACGACCTGTGTCGCGATCAGCGAGTTGCCGCCGAGTTCGAAGAAGTCGTCGTCCACTCCGACGCGCGGGGCACCCAACAAGTCCGCGAAAACGTCAGCGACGATCTCCTCAACGGGCGTCTGCGGAGCTCGGAACTCACGCACCTCGAACACCGGCTCCGGCAACGCCCTCCGATCCAACTTGCCCGACGCACCCACCGGCAACTCGTCGAGCACCACGAACACCGACGGCACCATGTACGACGGCAACACCTCGGCCACAGACGCTTTCACCACATCGACGTCGATTATCTCGGCAGCCGGGACGACGTACGCCACCAAACGATCCTGACGAACCTCCACCACCGCACGCGACACCGAACCACACTGCGCAACAGCCGCTTCGATCTCACCCAACTCGATCCGCTGACCGCGCAACTTCACCTGGAAGTCCGAGCGGCCCACGTACAGGAGCCGGCCTGACGCATCCCACCGCACGAGGTCTCCCGTGCGATACATACGCTCCCCAGCGCTGAACGGACTCGCCACGAACCGATCCGCCGTCAGATCCGCGCGACCGAAATAGCCCTGCGCCAACTGCATACCCGCGAGGTACAGCTCACCGACGACGCCGACCGGTGCGAGATGTAGTCGCGAATCCAAGACGTACGCAGCCGAATTCGACACAGCCGTACCGATCGGAACATCGGAAGCAGTGGCGTTTCCGTCGAGCGAGTAGGCGGTGGCGTGCACCGTGAACTCGGTAGGCCCGTACAAATTGTGCAGCTGCGCCGACGGCATCACCTGCCGAGCAGCGTTCGCGACCGACGATCCGAACGCCTCACCTGCCACCAACACGTGTCGCAGCGAGCGAACCGCCTCGGGCGACACCTGGGATGCGAATGCCGCGAGCATCGACGGAACGAACGACGTCGCCGTCACACCCTCCGACTCGATCACCGACCCCAGGTACTGCGGATCCCGATGCCCGTCCGGCTCGGCGACGACGAGCGTGCCGCCGGCAGCCAACGTGCCGAACAACTCCCACACCGACACATCGAACGTGAACGGAGTCTTCTGCAACACCACATCATCGACGCCGAGACCGTACTCAGCGACCAGCCACGACACCTGGTTGACCACAGCCGCATGCGACACCGTCACACCCTTCGGCCGACCCGTCGAGCCCGACGTGAAGATCACGTACGCTGCATCGTCGCGGTTCGGGAGCGGCAGCGCCGCACTGCCGGAGGCGAGGCTCCCCAGCACCTCTTCTGTCAACACCAGATTCGGGCGCACCAAATCGAGAATGTATTCCCTGCGCTCCACCGGATGATCCGGATCGATCGGCACGTAGGCCGCACCCGCACGAATCACGCCGTACAGTGCAGCCAGCATGTCGTTCGACCGCCGCATCGCCACGGCCACCGTGCTGCCGACCTCGACACCCGCAGCACGCAATCCCGACGCGATCGCCGTCACTCGCGCGTCGAATTCGGCATACGTCCACGACGAGTCACCGAACCGCACGGCCACCGCGTCCGGTCGCTCCGCCACCCGCCGAGCGAACGCATCGAGAACTGATGCGTCCGAATCGATGTCGACCACCGCACCGACGGACGAAGCCAGCAACGTTCCGCGCTCGGCTTCGTCGACCAGGTCGATGTCACCGACGACGACGTCCGCATCCGTGGTGATTGCACCCAGCACCGACAGTAGACGCGTACCCAGGTCTTCGATCGCGGAGGCGTCGAACAGATCGGTGGCGTAGGTGACGTCGACGCGATACGCCGACGCGCCGCCGGCATTCACGCTGTCCGACACGGTCAGCTGCAGATCCATTTTGGCCACGGTGGCGTCGAATTCGACTCCGCTGATGGTCAATCCGGGCAGCTCGAACGTGCCTGCGCCGATGTTCTGGAACGCGAGAAGCACCTGCACCAGCGGATGCCGACCCTGCGAGCGAGGCGGATCGAGCACCTCGACGAGACGCTCGAACGGAATATCCGCGTGCTCGAATGCTTCGATGTCGCTGTTTCGCACTGCGGCGAGGATGTCGGTGAAACGCGATCCCGCGTCCACCCGTGAGCGCAGCACAAGCGTGTTGACGAACATTCCGATCAGGTCGTCGAGGGCCACGTCACCGCGTCCCGCGACCGGTGTACCGATCGCGACGTCGGACGTGCCTGCCAACCGGGACAGCACCACGGCCAACGCTGCGTGCACGACCATGAACGGCGTAGCTCTCTGGTCACCCGCGATCGTGTCGATGCCGGCGCGCAGATCGGCACCGATCGAGAACGTGTGCATCGCACCCAGTCCCGACGCGGCGCGCGGCCGCGGTCGGCTGGTGGGAATGTCGAGTTGTTCGGGCAGATCGGCCAGCTGGTCGACCCAGTACCTCTGCTGGCGCGACAGCAGTGAGCGTGCATCGTCCTCGGACCCCAGCACGTCCCGCTGCCACAGCGTGTAATCGGCGTACTGCACCGGTAGCGGAGTCCACGCAGGAACGCCTCCGTTCACCCGCGCCGAATAGGCGATCATGATGTCCCGGGTCAACGGCCCGACCGAGAAACCGTCCGCCGCAATGTGATGTACGACCACGAGTAGCACATGGTCGTCGTCTTCGACCCGTAGCAGCCGCGTACGCACGGGCGGCTCCGTCGTCACGTCGAATCCGCGCGCGAACAGCTCGAACGCCGAGCCGAGAACGTCGTCTTCGGTGACGCCACGCGGCTCGAGATCGACCTCCACGTCGGCGACGGAGAGCACGTGCTGATAGCCGACTCCGTCGACGTCGGGATACACGGTACGCAGAATGTCGTGACGCGCAAGCACATCGGTCACCGCGACACGCAACGCAGCGACGTCGAGGTCACCGCGCAGGCGCACAGCCACCGGGATGTTGTCCGTCGCAGAGTCCGGGTCGAGACGGTTCAGGAACCACATACGTTGCTGGGCGAGCGACAACGGCACGCGCGCGGGCGTCGGACGCGATACCAGCGGTGCACGCTCGTCCCCCGCCAGTGTTTCGGCACGCGCAGCCAGCGCCTCCACCGATGACGCTTCGAACATGACACGGACGGGGATTCGTCGTCCCAGCGCAGCACCGATACGTGACAGTGCCTGTGTCGCGATCAGCGAGTTACCGCCGAGTTCGAAGAAGTCGTCGTCCACTCCGACGCGCGGGGCACCCAACAAGTCCGCGAAAACGTCAGCGACGATCTCCTCAACGGGCGTCTGCGGAGCTCGGAACTCACGCACCTCGAACACCGGCTCCGGCAACGCCTTCCGATCCAACTTGCCCGACGCACCCACCGGCAACTCGTCGAGCACCACGAACACCGACGGCACCATGTACGACGGCAACACCTCGGCCACAGACGCTTTCACCACATCGACGTCGATCGCCTCGCCGGCCGGGACAACGTAGGCAACCAAGCGATCCGAGCGCACCGCGACCGTCGCCCGAGCGACCGACGGCAGCCGGTCCAGAGCCGCGTCGATCTCACCCAACTCGATCCGCTGACCACGCAACTTCACCTGAAAATCGGAGCGACCGACGTATGCCAGTACCCCATCGGCGGTCCAGCGCACCAGATCACCCGTGCGATAGAGACGTTCCCCGTTCCCCACCGGACTCGCCACGAACCGATCCGCCGTCAGATCCGCACGACCGAAATACCCCCGAGCCAACTGAACACCGCTCAGGTACAACTCACCCACCACACCCACCGGCACCGGATGCAACCGCGAATCCAGAACGTACACAGCACAATTCCACACAGGTCGACCCATCGGAACACCCGAGGGCACCACATCGCCGGCGCGGAGCGTATAGGCCGTCGCATGCACGGCGAACTCCGTCGGACCGTACAAGTTGTGCACACCTGCAGCAGGCAACGCCATCCGCACCGCATCGGCGACAGCAGCAGGGAACGCCTCACCCGCCACCAACACATGCCGAAGCGACTGCAGCCGTGACGAATCGACCTGAGCAAGGAACACCGACAGCATCGACGGAACGAACGACGTCGCCGTCACACCCTCCGACTCGATCACCGACCCCAGATACTCCGGATCACGATGACCGTCCGGCTCGGCGACGACGAGCGTGCCGCCGGCAGCCAACGTGCCGAACAACTCCCACACCGACACATCGAACGTGAACGGAGTCTTCTGCAACACCACATCATCGGAACCCAGGCCGTACTCGGCGACCAACCACGACACCTGGTTGACCACAGCCGCATGCGACACCGCCACACCCTTCGGCCGACCCGTCGAGCCCGAGGTGAACAGCACATACGCCGCATTCGACGCACGCAACGGCCGAACCCGATCCACATCCGTCACCGGCCCAGCCGAGAACCCCTCGAGCGGGAGTCGATCCACCGCAACATGCTCGAACGCCACCTCGTCCCGCGACGTCGACAACACCACCGACACACCGGCCGTATCGAGAATGTACTTGTTGCGCTCCGCAGGCTGGTCCGGATCCACCGGAACATACGCCGCACCCGACCGCAACACCGCATACAGCGCCACCAGCATCGAGGTCGAGCGACGCATCGCCACCGCGACCGTCCGCTCCGGACCCACCCCCACCGAAATCAGGTAACGCGCAAGACGATTCACGCGCGCATCGAACTCGGCGAACGACAGAGCTGTCCCCTCGAACACCACCGCAGTCGCATCCGGACGTGCCGCCACCTGCGCATCGAACGCATCCAACACCGTCGCACCCGCATCCAGCACACGTGCGGTATCGTTCCAAGACAACAGGATTCGCTGCTGCTCACTCGAATCCAGCAGATCGATGTCCCCCACCGAGGCGTCCGAACCCGACGTCACGGCCTCGAGAACACGAACGAGCCCGGCAGCGAATCCGGCGACGGTACTCTCGTCGAACAGGTCCGTCGCGTACGTGAATGCGATGCTGTACCCGTTGTTCGAACCGTCGGCCGAAAATTGTTCGACGACGGTGACCTGCAGGTCCATCTTGGCGGTCGTCGTGCCGATGTCGACGGCGGACACGGTCAGACCGGGCAGTTCGAACGTCGTGCGCGGGGTGTTCTGGAACGCGAGAAGCACCTGGACGAGCGGGTGCCTGCCCTGCGATCGCGGCGGATCGACGACCTCCACCACTCGCTCGAAGGGCACGTCTGCGTGGCCGAAGGCAGCGAGGTCGATGCGCGCGACATCGGCGAGCACGGAATCGAACGATGCTGCGGGGTCGATGGGTGTCCGGAGGACCAGTGTATTGACGAACATGCCCACGAGATCGTCGAGTGCGGCGTCGCCACGTCCTGCGGTCGGCGTTCCGATTGCGATGTCGGCGGTCGCGGACAGCCTCGACAGCAGCACGGCCAGTGCGCCGTGAACGACCATGAACGGCGTCGCACGGTGCTCGCGCGCGAAGCGTCTTATGCGCGTGTGCAACTCGGACGCGACGTCCACGGTGACCGACGCGCCGAGACCCGACGCGGTGCGGGGACGTGGCCGGTCGGTCGGCAGTTCGAGCTGTTCCGGCAGCCCGTGCAGCTCGTCACGCCAGAACCGTTCCTGGACGGCACCGACGGATTCCGGGTCGTTCGAGTCGCCGAGTACGCGGTGTTGCCACAACGCGAAGTCGGCATACTGCACGGGCAGAGGCGGCCATGTCGGCGCGGCACCCTCGGCGCGCGCCGCGTAGGCAATCATGACGTCGCGGGCGAGAGGTGCCATCGACGAACCGTCCGCGGCGATGTGATGGGTGACGAGGACGAGAACGTGCTCGTCGTCGGCCACGCGGAGGACGCGGGTGCGCAGCGGGACCTGCGATTGCACGTCGAACGCTGCTCCGACGACGGCTACGACCTCGGACGCCAGAGCATCCTCGGCGATCCGACGCGGCTCGAGGTCCACGTGGACCTCGTCGGCGCCGAGAACCGATTGGGTTCCGACTCCGTCGATCTCGGGGTAAACCGTGCGCAGTACTTCGTGCCGAGTGATGACGTCGTGCACCGCAGCGGCCAACGCCTCGAGATCGAGGGATCCGCTCAACCGGACCGCGACCGGGATGTTCTCCGTCGTCGACTCCGGGTTCAGGCGGTTCAGGAACCACATGCGCCGCTGAGCGAGCGACAGCGGAACGACGTCGGGACGATCCGCAGGCACCAGCGGGATCGCCGCTCCACTTCCTGCGTGTTCCTCGACCCGAGCGGCCAGAGCGGCCACCGTCGGGTCCTCGAAGATCGCCCGGACGGGCACCTGCGTGTCGAGAGCAGCACCGAGGCGGGCGACGACCTGAGTCGCGAGCAGAGAGTTGCCGCCGAGCGCGAAGAAGTCGTCGTCCGCCCCCACCCGATCGGTACCGAGGACATCTCCGATGATGGCGGCGACAGTTTCCTCGACGGGCGTCGTCGGCGCTCGATAAGCGGTGGTCTCGAAGACCGGGGCGGGAAGGGCCGCACGATCGACCTTGCCGTTGACCGTCAGCGGAATCGTGTCCAGCACCACGATCGACGAGGGGACCATGTACGACGGGAGTTCCTGCGACAGAGCCTTCTTCACCGATGCCGGTTCGACGTCTCCGACGACGTACCCGACGAGCGTGGTGCCCATGTGTCGATCGACGTGATCCACGACGACGACATCGCCGATGCCGTCCACAGCACGCAGCGCGGCCTCGATGTCGCCCAGTTCGATACGGAAACCCCGAACTTTCACCTGATGGTCGACGCGGCCGACGTAATCGAGTTCGCCTGCCACCCACCGCACGAGGTCGCCTGTGCGGTACATCCTGGAGCCGTCGGCACTGTAGGGATTCGCGACGAACCGCTCCGCCGTCAGGTCACCGCGTCCTCGATAGCCACGCGCCAGCTGCACGCCCGCGAGGTACAACTCGCCGACGACACCGTCGGGCACCGGCGACAACCGAGCGTCCAGCACGAATACCTGTGTGTTCCATTCCGGCAGACCGATCGGGATGGATCCGATCTCCTCCGACGGTTCCGTGACGGTGTGCCGCGTCACCGATACGGCCGCTTCGGTCGGGCCGTACAGATTGTCGAGACGAAGATCGTGTCCCCGTGCGGCGGCCGACGCGGTCCGCGGCGGGAACGCCTCGCCGATCACCAGGGCGCGCTGCACAGTCGACGGCAACCCGTCTGCCTCGCCGGCGACCAGCGCCGCCAGCATCGACGGGACGACGTGAAGGGTGGTGACGGATTCGGCCGCCATCAGCGCATTCAAGTATTCGGGCTCGCGGTGGCGTTCCGGTTCGGCGACGACGAGGCGACCACCCACGGTGAGCATCGACCACAGCTCCCACACCGACAGGTCGAACGTCACCGGCGTCTTCAGTACAGCCGCATCCGACGCACTCAGCTGGTACTCGTGGCGCAGCCACTGCAGCTGATTGACCACCGAACGATGCTCGACCGCAACACCTTTCGGCCTGCCCGTGGAACCGGAGGTGAAGATGACGTACGCCGTGTTCGACGGCCGCAGCGGAGACAGGCGATCGACGTCGGTGATCGTCGTGTTCGCACGACGATCGAGGTCGAGCCCGTCCACCGCCACTACCGGGCAAAGCACCTCGGTGGTGAATTCGGTGGCCGACGACGTCAGCACTGCAGCCACGTCCGCGGTCCGCAGGATGTGATCGGTGCGTGACGCAGGTTGCGCAGGGTCCACCGGCACGTACGCCGCGCCTGCCTTGACGACGGCGTACATGGCCACGAGCAGATCGACGGACCGCGGGAAGGCAAGCGCGACCGAGGCTTCCGGGCCGATACCGAGCGAGATCAGATGCCGTGCAAGTCGATTCACCTGCGCGTCGAACCTGCGGTACGTCCACCGCTCGTCACCGAAGACGACGGCCGTCCTCTCGGGTCCGGCAGCGACGGCCGCGTCGAACAGCGAGACCAGAGTCGCCGACGAATCCACCGGCGAGGCAGTGTCGTTGCGTGCCTCCAACGCGAGACTGCGCTCGGCCGCGTCGAGAAGATCGATGTCTCCGATCACGATGCGCGGGTCGGCGACGATCGTTCGTAGAACGCGCACGTAGCGGTCGAGCGTCGCGGCCGCCGTCGAGCGGTCGAAGAGTGCCGACGCGTACGTGAGAACGACGGCCATACCCGCTGGTGCGTCGTCGGGTTCGTAGGTGTCGGACACGACCAGATGCAGGTCGAACTTCGAGACTCCTCCGTCGGCATCGAGACCGGTGACGGTCAGGTCGGGAAGCTCCAGTGCGGTGCGAGCGATGTTCTGGAACGACAACCCGACCTGGAACAGCGAGTGGCGTGCGGTGCTGCGGACGGTCTCGAGAGCGTCGACGAGTGTTTCGAACGGAACGTCGGCGTGCGCGAACGCCTCGAGGTCGGTGTCGCGGACCGAGCGAAGAAAAGTCTCGAACTTGTCGCCCCAGCGGACGTGTGTTCGAAACACGATGGTGTTGGCGAACATTCCGATCAGGTCGTCCAGTTGCGCTTCGCCGCGTCCCGCGATCGGGGAACCGACGGCGATGTCACCGCACTGAGACAGGCGCGACAGCGTCACCGCCCACGCCGCGTGCATGATCATGAACAGCGACGCGTTCGATGCGCGCGCTGTCTCGGTCAAGGCTGCGTGCAGGTCGGCGTCCAACTCCAACGGAATCTCGCCGCCTGCAAGAGATTGGACGGGCGGGCGAGGCCGGTCGAACGGTAGGTCGAGCTGATCGGGTATGCCGGCCAACTCGGACTTCCAGAACTCGATCTGCGTGTAAGCCGTCGACGTCGGATCCTCGGCGTCGCCCAGCGTATCGCGCTGCCACAACGTGTAATCCACGTACTGGACATCCAGTGGCGTCCACTGCGGTGCGGTCCCCTGCGTCCGCGCCGAGTACGCGATCATCACGTCTCGCGTGAGCGGTACGACAGAGGAACCGTCGGCAGCGATGTGGTGGACGACGACGACGAGGACGTGTTCGGTCTCGGACAGCGCGAACAATGAGATACGCAGCGGCACCTCGGTTTCCACGTCGAACGCGGTGTCGATGCTCGCGAGCACGTCGGCGGTGACGTCGCTCTCGGTGGTACGACGGCGTTCCAGAGCGACCGACGCGTCCGTCGCGGTCAGCACGACCTGATGCGGCCCTTGCTCGTCGCTGGGATAGATGGTCCGGAGCGTTTCGTGGCGCTCGACGACGTCGGTCACGGCTGCAGTGAGCGCATCGGTGTCGAGTGCACCCGAAAGCCGCACGGCGACAGGGATGTTGTAGGCCGACGACGTCGGGTCGAAGCGATTGAGGAACCACATGCGCTGCTGCGCGAGCGACAGCGGAATGCGTTCGGGCCGCTCCCGCGCACCGAGTTCCACGCGTTGGCCCACGTCCGCCTGATTGTCGATCGCGGCAGCCAGTGCCGACACCGACGGCGCGTCGAACAGGAGGCGCGCCGGCACACGCTTGTGCAGACGCGCTCCGACGCGCGCGGCCACCTGCGTGCCGATGAGGGAGTTTCCTCCGAGCTCGAAGAAGTCGTCGTCGGCGCCGACGGTGTCGCGCGAGAGCAACTCGCCGAACACGGCGGCGACGGCATCCTCGGTCGGTGTCGACGGCGCGCGATACTCGCGTGATTCGAACGCGGGGGCGGGCAACTTCGAGCGGTCCACCTTGCCGGCACCGGTCAGCGGAACGTGGTCGATCAGCATCATCGCCGACGGCACCATGTGCTTCGGCAGCGACTCCCGCAGCCAGGCGAGCAGTGCCGCGCTGTCCGCCGAAGAGCCCTCTGCCACAAGCGCATACGACACCAGCGCGGTGCCCCCTGCCCCTGCGTCACTGCCCACCGTCAACGCGAATTCGACGTCGGGGTGCGTGGCAAGCGCTGCGTCGATCTCACCCAGCTCGATGCGGAAGCCGCGGATCTTGACCTGGAAGTCGTTGCGTCCCATGTATTCCAGGGCGCCCGACGCGTCCCGGCGCACCACGTCGCCGGTACGGTACATCCGGCCACCTGCGGGGTCGTGCGGATCTGCGACGAAACGCTCCGACGTCAGAGCCAGGCGCCCGTGATACCCACGCGCGACACCGCCGCCTGCCAGATACAGCTCGCCCGCGACACCCGGTGGAACGGGCGACAGACGGGTGTCGAGCACGTACGCACGCATGCCGTCGACGGGGTCGCCGAGAGGAATGCGCTCGCCGACGACCAAGGCCGACGACATGGTCGCGAAGATGGTGGCCTCGGTCGGTCCGTACCCGTTGAACACGGCCCGACCTGGCGCCCACCGGGCGACGAGGTCGGCACCGAACGCCTCACCGCCGACGACGAGGGCCTGGAGATCGGGCAACCCGTCACCGTCTATCGACGTCAGTGCGGCGGGAGTGCTGAAGCCGTGCGTGACGCGCTCTCGCTTCAGCAGGTCCTTCAGTTCGGCACCGCCGTAGTTGTCCGGGGGCGCGATCACCATCGTCGCCCCGGATCCGATCGCGATCAGGTAGTCGAAGATCGAGACGTCGAAGCTCGGCGACGTGAAGTGCAGGGTGCGAGATTCGGCGGTGACACCGAGCGTCCGCACGGAATGACCGCACAGATCGGCGAGTCCCGCGTGAGACACGACGACGCCCTTCGGTGTGCCCGTCGAGCCGGACGTGTAGATGACGTAGGCCGGGTTCGTCGCGCGCAGCGTGCCGGTCTTGTCCGCCGTCGACACCGGGTCGCCCGAGTACTGCTCGAGACGACGCACGAAGGCGTCGTCGTCCAGGACCGACCATGTGCACGACGACGGCAGCACGTCGCGGTGGATACCGACCGTCACGCCCAGCGAGGCACCCGAGTCCGTCAGCAAGTGCCGGATCCGTTCGGCGGGATACGACGGGTCGACGGGGAGGAACGCCGCCCCTGACTTGATCACGGCCCAGATGGCGGTGATCGATTCGAGCGAGCGGGTGAGCGCAACGGCCACGATCGATTCGGGACCCGCGCCGTCGGCGATCAACGCCCGTGCGAGTGTCGACGAGCGAGTATCGAGTTCTGCGTAGGTCACCGTGCGATCGCCGTCGACCAGGGCAACTGCCGACGGATCGCGCTCGACTGCCGTGGCGAGCAGTGCAGGAAGAAGTGTCGCGCGCGCTCGACGGGACTTGCGTGTTCGTGGCGTCCGCTTCTCCCGGGTTCCGTCCGTCCGTGTAGAGGGCGATTCCTTGGACGACCGTGAACTCATACGTGCAAAACCCCTAGAGCGTCGACGAACCAGACGAGACCCCGCGTCTCATCTCGGCACCGTCGGCGATCACCACTACCAAGGCGATTACTTTGGGCGCTGCGCCCTATTACAGCACGGTCACGAATAATTCAGGGCACGCCGGGCGACCTGGACCTCCTCCCACATCGCGGCCCTTGACCTGCAGAGATGCCATACAACCCCTCGTCGATCCGACTCAGGCGACACATGAACAATTCCTTACGAACAAACCATGCAATATCCATAAGCGCTGATTATTCGGTGAAATGACCGATAACTCGGACATTGGCAGGGACCTGTTCACAGCTGCTCGCAAACGGTTCACCCGACGATTGCTTCGATCGTCTTTCCGGATAACACCGAGGCGAGCGGGATGCGACGATTCAGCACGGCGGTCAACACACCTGCGAGTGCGAGCGCGTCGAGCGAGCCGGCACCGAGGTCGAACAGATTGTCCTCCGCACGCACATCGGCGAGTCCCAACAGCTCGGACGTCGCCGCTACCGCTGCAGCCACGTCGGCGGTTCGATCACTTCGCGGTGACAGTTGCTCCACAGCCGTCGGGCTCGCCGGCCACGACCGAATGTCCAATGGACCGACTGCATGCGTCACCGAACGCAACGCCGTGTCCGGATCGGACCCGAACACCGACAGGACTCGTTCCAACGACTGCAGCAACTCATGCGCGACCTCGTCCGGAACCACTTCCCGCATGTATTCCAGCCGAATGTTCAACTCCTCGCCGAGGGTTACGCGCAACGTCACCGGGTAGTGGGTGGACTCGGCGAACGTCATGCCCAGAACGGTCAGCCCGTCGATCGACGCAGCCTGTTCGGCGATCCCCGCCCCGTCGACCGGGTAGGACTCGAACACAGTCAAGGTGTCGAACTTCGCACCCGCGCCGACGCGGCGCGTGATGTCCGCGAGTCCGACGTGGTGGTGTTCCAGCAACTCGACCTGTTCGCGCTGGAGACGCTCGAGGAAGGATGCGACTGTGGCGTCGGGTTCGAGATGCACGCGGACCGGAATGGTGTTGATGAACAACCCCACCATGCCTTCGACCCCGTTGATCTCGGCAGGTCGGCCGGAGACCGTCGCACCGAAGACCACGTCGGTGCGGTCGAGCGTGCGGGCAAGGAGTATCGCCCAGGCTGCTTGGACCAGAGTATTCATGGTGACCTGTAACCGGGCTGCCGTTGCCGTCAGCGCCGACGTTTCGTCCGGCCCGAGGGTCAGAGACTTCGGCTCGGCCCATTCCCCGACCACAACCCTTTCGCGACCTGCTACGAACGTCGGTTCCTGGACTTCGGCCATCGCGGCGGACCATACGTCCAACGACTCGGTGATGTCGCGCGCGCCGAGCCAGGATAGATAAGACCTGTACGACTTCGGGCGAGGCAGGAGTCCATCGTCACCGCGCAGCGCGTACAGCGCCAGAATTTCCTGAAGCAGGATCGGCATCGACCACCCGTCGAGCACGATGTGGTGGTCGGTGACGATGAGCCTGAATTCGTTGCGCGACAACCGTATTACGGTGAACCGCAGCAGCGGGCCACCGACGAGATCGAACCGAGTGGACCGGTCTTCCTCGATCGCGGCCTGCAATCGACGGTGTCTGTCGGCCTCGGTTTCAGCCGACAGATCCAGTTCGTTCCACCCGATGCTGGCACGTGACCGCACGAGTTGCGCCGACCGGCCGTCCTCGGCTTGAACGAACACGGTTCGGAGGCCGTCGTGACGAGCCACTGCCGCCTCCGCGGCGCTGCGTAAGCGCGAGGCATCGAGGTCTCCGCCGAGTGTCAGGACGATCTGCGGCATGTAGACGTCCGGAGACGAGCCTGCCGCGAGCGCATGGAACTGCAGTCCTTGCTGCAGCGGCGTGAGCGGCCAGATGTCTTCGACGTCGCCGTAAGCCGCTTCCCACCGGTCGATGTCGGCCTGGGACACGGACACGAGTGGGACGTCGGATGGTGTCAGCCCGCCGGCCCCTGCCGAGACCGAATAGGTTGCGACAGCGTCGAGCGCATCCACCCACAGCTGCGCGAGTTCGTCGACGTCTTCGCGTGCAATGGTCCTCGACGCGAAGGCGAAACTCGCTTCGAGCTGCTCGCCGCTCGGGGTGTTCGTCACCAGAGCATTCACGTCGACGAGTGCTACCGCCGCGAGATCGTCTGCGGGGGCGTCGATGTCGCCCATATCGCCTGCGGGTACCCACCCGATCTCCACGCCGGCGGGAATCTCGCCGGTACCTGCCCCGACTCGTCCGAGGTAGTTGAACCCGATCTGCGGCTGTGGTCGCCCCTGGAGAGCGGCAGCCGTAACGGTGTCCAGGTGACGTAACAAGCCGAACCCGATGCCTTTGTCGGGAATCCGGGCAAGGTTCTCCTTGACTATTTTGAGAGCTGCACCTGCACCGGCGCCCGCCCCGAACGCATCGACGAGGTCGATTCCGGAGAGGTCGAGCGCGACTGGGAACACCGTGGTGAACCAGCCGACGGTGCGCGACAGGTCTGCGCCCGGCACGACGTCCTCTTCACGGCCGTGTCCTTCGAGGCTCACGAGGGTGGCGGGCGCGTCGATTCCGCGTCGCCGCCGCAGCTCGGTCACCGCCATCGCGAGTGCGGTGAGCAGCACGTCGTTGACTCCACCCCGGACGATTGCCGGGGCCGTCGTCAGCAACGTGTCGGTCACCTCGGACGGCACCGATACGGAGACCGACTCCATCGTCGAACGCGTGTCGATCGTCGGGTCGAACGCTCGGCTGCCGAGCAGAGGATCGGGCGTGTCCACAACGGATTGCCAGAAGTCGAGTTCGGAGCGCCGCGGGGCCGACGCGGCCTCTTCACGGATCGCGTGAGCCCATGTTCGCATGGAGGTCCCGACCGGCGCCAAGGTCACTGGGCCACCGGCCGAGTGCTGCGCCCATGCCGTCACGAAATCAGGGACGAGAATGCGCCACGAAACTCCGTCCACGACGAGATGGTGAGCGACGACGAGGATTCGCCCCGCCCTGGTGGGGCCGAAGTCGATCCACACGAATCGAAGAACCGCGCCCGACGAGGGATCCAGTTGGCCGAGCGCACGGTCGAGCATCGTCGACCCTGCTTCGGCGACGGCCGACGGCGATGCGTCCGGCGCACAGTCGACTCGGAGCACGAGAGTGTCGACATCCACCGATCCGGGTGGCGCTACTTCGATCACGCGTTCGTCCAGGTCCAATCGCGATCGCAGCATGTCGTGGTGGTTCACGACGTGAGCTATCGTCGCGACGATTCCGTCCCGGTCGATCCCGGTCGGCAGCTCCAGTGCCACCGACTGGGTGAACCTGCCGTAATCGGTTCCGCGCTCGATCATGGCTTCCACGATCGGGGTCGTCGGCATCGTTCCGACACCACCACCCTCGATCTCGGAAAGCACTACGGCGTCCTGGGTGGACCACGAGGCCACCTGAGACAGTTGTCCGACGGTCTTCGCTTCGAAGACGTCACGTGGACGGAACGCGAGACCACGGGCTTGCGCCCTGGACACCAGCTGAATCGACATGATGCTGTCGCCGCCCATCGCGAAGAACGAATCGTCGAGACCGATCCGCTCGCGTCCGAGTACCTCCGCGAAGAGGGCAACGAGCACACGCTCGATGTCGGTTTCAGGCGCTCGATAGGACTGTGACGCAACGTAACTCGGAGCTGGAAGCGCACGCCGGTCCAGTTTTCCGCTGGCGTTGGAGGGCAATTTCTCCAGCACCATGAACCGGGTGGGGATCATGTATCCAGGCAAGTTCGTGCTCAGATGTTCGCGCAGTGCATCCTCGTCGACGATGTGTCCTTCGGCAGGCACGACATACCCGACGAGAACGCCTGACACGACCGACGCCGCCGCAGCGCTGACACTTGCATCGGCCCGCAATGCTGACTCGATCTCACCCAGCTCGACTCTGAGTCCGTTGACCTTCACCTGTGCGTCACTCCTGCCGACGTAGACCAGCGATCCGTCCCGACGACGGCGCACCAGGTCTCCGGTCCGGTACAGACGTGAACCGCCGCCGACGAACGGGTCGGCCACGAACCGCTCGGACGTGAGGTCGGGACGGGACATGTAACCGCGCGCCAGCTGGTCTCCCCCGACGTAGAGCTCCCCGACTACTGACACCGGCACCTCGTTCAAGCCACCGTCGAGGACATACAAGCGCGCTCCGAACACCGGTGTGCCGATAGGAACGACCGACACGTCGGACGGTCCGCTCGCCGCGTGGGTGACTTGGACCGTCGTCTCGGTCGGTCCGTACACGTTGTGTACGTCCGCGCCGCTGAGCGCCCGAATATCGGATGCCAAGGCTGCGTCGAGTTGCTCGCCACCCACCAGAACGGCTCGAAGCGTGCGCAGTTCGTCGGCAATCGCGACCTCTGCCATCAATGCCAACACCGACGGAACGAACTGCGCAATCGTGATGCGTTCGGCTGCAATCAGATTCGCCATGTACCGAGGATCGCGATGCCCCTCCGGGTCGGCGAGCACCAGACGAGCCCCGGTACTCAGCGGGAGCAACAGCTCCCACACCGACGCGTCGAATCCAGCCGCGGTCTTCTGCAGGACCGCATCGGTCGGACCGACCTCGAACTCCGAGGCCAACCACTGGAGTTGTCCGACGATCGCACGATGCGACACCGACACACCCTTCGGCCTACCCGTCGATCCCGAGGTGAATATGGTGTACGCGACGTTGTCCGGCCGCAGCCTCGCCGAATCCGGCCGGTTACCGTCTGCATCGGCAGCAAGGGCGTCGAGGCGAACCAGCGGAACTCCCGACGTCGGGAAGTCGTCGTCCGCGCCGAGGACGATGACCGGCTCCACGATGTCCAGGACGTAGGCAATTCGGTCGTGCGGCCACGACGGATCCAGCGGGACGTACGCTCCGCCCGCGCGCAACACAGCGTATATGCCTGTGAGCATGTCCAACGATCGCGTCGCGACCACTGCGACCGCAGTCTCGGGTCCCACACCCAAGCTCACCAGATGATGCGCAGCCGCGTCGACCCGGCGACCGAATTCTGCGTAGTTCAGCGTCGTGTCACCGAAGGTGACCGCTGGTGCATTCGGAGTCGTCTCCACGAATCGGTCGAATGCATCGAGAACGGTCTCGTCGGTCCGAGCGACGTCGGTGGCGTTCCACCGTGCAAGATCGGAGATCTCCCCGGAGCTACGTAGATCGAGATCGCGGACACGACGCTCGGGGTCGTCGACGACGAGTCGCAGCACGCCGACGAAACGCTCGGCAAGCGCGGCGACAGTTGTTTCGTCGAACAGATCGGTCGCGTACACGATTGTGCCGCCGATAGCGCCGCCGTCGGTTGACGGCGTCAACGTCAGTGCGAGATCGAACTTGGCCGAGGTCGAGTCGTAATCGACGGCGCCGACCCGTAATCCGGGCAGCTGGAGTTCCGAGCTCTCCAGGTTCTGCATGGTGAGCATGACCTGAAAGAGCGGGGTGTGTGCGGTCGAGCGCGGTGGATCGAGGATCTCGACCAATCGCTCGAACGGAACGTCTGCGTGTGCAAAGGCATCGAGCGCCGTAGTGCGAGCCTCGTCGATCAGCTCCGCCAGAGATCGTGCGTCGGCAACGTCGCTCCGTAGGACAAGGGTGTTGACGAACATTCCGACGAGTTCGTCGAGCGCCTCCTCACCCCGTCCGGCGACCGCCGTGCCGATCGCGATGTCCGAGGTCCCCGACGTCTTGGCCAGCACGATCGCCAGAGCCGCAGACGTGACCATGAACAGCGTCGCGTCTCGGCTGCGAGCAAGCTCGTGCAGTCGGGTTGCCAGTTCCGCCTCGACGACGAAGGTATGCGCGGCGCCCGCGTCGCTCGCTTCGGTCGGCCGCGGTCGATCCGTCGGCAGTTCGAGCACCTCGGGCAATCCCGCAAGTTGATTCGACCAGTAGGAAAGCTGCTGCGCGAGAACCGATGTCGGGTCGTCTTCGCTACCGAGAGCCTCTCGCTGCCAGAGCGCGAAGTCTGCGTACTGCACTTCCAACGAGGGAAGACCGTTTTCGTCACCGGACATGCGAGCCGCATACGCCGTCATCAGGTCGCGCGTCAGCGGGCCGATGGAAAAACCGTCGACTGCGATGTGGTGCGCGACGAGAACCAGAACAGCGTCATCCGTGCCGAGAGTGAAAAGCGAAGCCCGAAAGGGGATCTCGGCCGTGACATCGAACCCACGCGCGATGAAGTCGGTGATACGTGCAATCAGATCGCTTTCGCTCGCCGATTGGATGTCGAGTCCGTTGGGCACCTCGGACGGGGACAAGATCTTCTGATATCCCGTGCCGTCGTGCTCCGGATACACGGTGCGGAGAACTTCATGTCGGACGACGAGGTCTGCGATCGCCGCTTCGAGCGCCGGCCGATCGAGGTCGCCGGTGAGTCGAATCGCGATGGGAACGTTGTACGCGAGGGACGATTCGTCGAATCGGTTCAGGAACCACATCCTTTGCTGCGCGTACGACAGCGGAATACGGTCGGGCCTCGGCCGGGCAGTCAGTTCGACGCGGGCGCCCCCGTCCAGTCGATCCACGATGGCTGCCAGCCCACGTACGGTCGAATCCGCGAACACTTCCCGCGCCCCGACTTTCAGATCGAGCGCTGCCCCGATTCGTGCAGCCAATCGAGTTGCCGACAGCGAGTTCCCGCCGAGTTCGAAGAAGTCGTCGTCGAGTCCGACGCGGTCCGCTCCGAGTATCTCGGCGAACACCGTCGCGACGGCACGTTCGGTGTCCGTCTCGGGTGCCCGATACTGCCGTGTCAGGAACTCGGGGTCCGGCAGTTCGTCACGATCGAGTTTGCCCGATGGCGTGAGAGGCACGGCATCGATGATCATGATCGACGACGGAATCATGTGCTTGGGCAACGATTTTGCGGCGAAAGACGCCAGTTCTTCGGGCCTTGGCTCGGCGCCTGCAGCCGCCCGAACGTACGACACGAGAACGGTGTCTCCGGCGGGCCCGTCCTGGCCGACGGTGACGGCGAAAGCGACAGAGGGATGCGCGGTGAGCACGGTGTCGACTTCACCGAGTTCGATGCGGAATCCGCGCACCTTGACCTGCGAGTCGTTTCGCGCCACGTACTCCAACGAACCCGACGAATTTCGTCGCACCATATCCCCGGTGCGATACATCCGTGTGCCGCGCAGTTGGCTGTTGTCGGGGCTGTCCGCGAACGGGTTCGGAACGAACCTCGTGGACGTGAGCGCTTGCTTGCCGTGATAACCCCGGGCGACACCCGCGCCGCCGAGGTACAGCTCGCCTGCCACACCCGTCGGAACGGGTCTCAGACGCTGATCGAGTACGTATGCGTGACTCCCGGCTATCGCGTCACCGATCGTGATCGCGTCGCCAGGTGTGAGCGGCGACGACATCGTGCTGACGACCGTCGCCTCGGTGGGTCCATAGACGTCGAGGAATCGACGGTCAGCTCCCCACTTCGCGAGAAGCTCGGGCGGAACGCTTTCCCCACCGACGGAGACGGTCTCGAGCGAATCGAGGCCGGACGGATCCACGGAGGCCAGGGCGGCCGGCGTTACGAAAGCGTGCGTCACCTTGTTGTCGTGCAGGAATCGACCGAGCTCGTCGCCGCCGTAGAGATCGCTCGGTGCGATGACCATCGTCGAGCCGGCGGCGATCGCCAGCAGCAGTTCGAGGATGGACGCGTCGAAGCTCGGTGACGCGAAATGCAGCGTCCGAGCCGACGGCGTCAGTTCGTACCGGTCCATCTGTTCTGCGGCAAGGTCGGCGAGTCCCGAGTGCGTGACGGCCACTCCCTTGGGGATACCGGTCGAACCCGATGTGTAGATGAGGTACGCGAGGTTGTCGGTCCGTAGGGTCGCGACGCGGTCCGAGGCGAAGATCGTATCGTCGGCGACCGAGTCGAGCCGCTCCACGAAGTGGCTGTCGTCGATGACGGTCCACTGGACCGCGCCCGGGAGATCTGCGCGATGCGTGGACGTAGTCACGCCGATCTGCGCGCCGGAATCGGTCAACATGTGCAACACGCGGTCGGCCGGGTACGTAGGGTCGACGGGCACGAAAGCGGCTCCCGTCTTCGCGACCGACCACAGTGCGACGACGGACTCCACGGACCGCGTGATTGCGATGGCGACGATGTCCTCGGGACCGACACCCTCCGCGATCAGAACGCGGGCGATCTTGGACGACCGCCGGTCGAGCTCGCCGTAAGACACGGTGCGATCACCGGACACCAAAGCGTCGGCGGTCGGATCGATCTCCACTGCCCCGCGGAGGAGTTGGGGTAACAGCGCCGTCGCGTTCCGCCGCACCCGCGTGCGGCTGGGCCGTGGACGTCGAGAACGTGAACGTTCGGAGCGATCGGTCATGCGGTCGTGACACCTTGCCGAGCTGAGTAGTACATCTCGTCATTGTCCACGGCATTCCTGCGCACTTCGTTCATCGCCCCTCGAGATCGGTCTTCACCACCGTCGATCACGGCAGCCTGGCCGACTCGGCCCTGCTGCCGAGCCCGTACAGGGTATTCGAACCAATCGTCCCGCCGGACGGCACGACGAGAAGTCAGTTACCGATCACAGACGTTCGTTCGCAACCCGAAACAGTATCGGCTCCTGTTCGACGTCCGTTACCCGCGAGTAGCTCGTAAGCCTCGTTCAGTGGCGCAGCGCACGTCCGATCACGTCCATGGCAAGGGGCGACAACATGTCGGCGTGTGTGACAGGCGCAACGAGCTCCAGCACGGCATCCGACACGTAGGGACCCCAGGTCGCAACGGTGTCGTGGTCGTCCGAACGATCGATGCCTGCCCTGACGACCGTGACACGGCCCGAGAACACGCCGGGTTCGTAGGCGTTGATCGAATCGGGCGACGACGACGCGGCCGCGAACATGCGCGAGATCCGATCCTCGTCCAGTGCGATGACATCGTCGGGCAGGATCGACATGAGCGCACGAACGATTGCATTGTTCGGCGACGTCACCGCGACGTCGGGGTCGAGAGCGACGCCGGCCGCCGTCAGTAGCGCCCGCACCTCCGAGTCGAACGCGGACGCGTCGACACGTGTGAACGAGTCCAACAGTGTCAACGCCTCGACGGTACGACCTCGACGCTGTAGCTCCACGCCGACGGCGTGTGCGAGTACACCTCCCAGCGACCAGCCCAGTAGAGATACAGGACCGTTCGGTCTCGTCCTTTCGATCTCCGATGCATAACGTGCTGCCAGATCGACGATCGATCGAGCGTCGAAGTCCGGCTCCCGCAACGCCGGCGTCTGCACTCCGTACACCGGCACGTCGGCATCCATGATTCGAAGAAGAGGCACGTATCCCCATGCGAGACCCAGCATCGGGTGGATGCAGAATACCGGAGTTCCGCTACCCGATGCGCGCAGCGCGACGATGACGTCCAACGAACGATCGTGATCGACAACGTCGCCGGCACCGATTCTCGCCGCCAGTCCCTCCACGGTCCTCGACTCCAGAATCCACTGCACCATGACCTTTCGGCCGGTTCGTCGACGTAACGCCGAGACCACCTGCGTGGCCGCAAGAGAGTCGCCGCCCAGTTCCACGAAGTCCTCGCCGAGACCGACCCGCTCGACCGACAACGTTTCCGCGAACACTGTCGCGACGAGCCGTTCGAGATCGGTCGTCGGTTCGACGAAGACCCGAGTGCCGATCTCCGGCGCCGGTAGCGCGTCCACGTCGAGCTTGCCCGATCCGGTCAGCGGCATCTCGTCGAGCCGAACGATCGCGAGGGGAATCATGTGTGCGGGAAGCGTCTGCCTCAGCTGCGCGCGTAGTTCCCCGACCGTCGCCGTGCTCGACGGCGAGCACACGACGTAGGAAGCGAGGTACGGCCTGTCGTCGTCGTGACGCACAGTCGTCACCGCGTAGTCGACGCCCGGAATCGCCGTCAGTGCCGCATCGATCTCACCCGGCTCGATTCGGAACCCACGGATCTTGACCTGGGCGTCGCTTCTTCCGACGTAGCGCAGTGCACCGTCTCGCCACCGCGCACGGTCTCCGGTCCGGTACAAGCGACCACCTTCGCCGAACGGATCGGCAACGAACGCCGCCGCCGTTCGTCCGGGTAGCGCCGCGTAGCCACGCGCCAGCCCTCGACCGGCGAAGTAGACCTCGCCGACGACTCCATCCGGGACAGGCCGTAGACATGAGTCGAGGACGAACGCCTGCACACCGTGAATCGGGCCGCCGATGGTGATCGGTTCGCGTGCGGTCAACGGGTTACTGATGGTCGTGGCGACCGTCGCCTCGGTGGGTCCGTAGGCGTTGAGGAACCGCCGGCCCGGTGCCCATCTCTCGAGAAGCTCGGGCGGCCACGCCTCACCACCGACAGCGACGGTGCCAAGGTCGGGCAGCACGCCGGGATCCATCGTGGCGAGAGCGCCGGGCGTGACGAATGCATGCGTGACGCGGTGGGCCTGCACATACTCCGTGAGTTCGTCGCCGCCGACGATCGACGTCGGTACGACGACCATCGTCGCGCCGACCGGAGCCGCGAGCAACAGCTCGAGAACGGACGCGTCGAAACTCGGCGACGCGAAGTGGAGAGTCCGGCTGGTGGAGTCGGTGCCGAACTTCTCCCACTGTGCAGCAGCAAGATTCGACAGTCCTGCGTGGGTGACCACGACACCCTTCGGCACACCGGTCGACCCCGATGTGTAGATGACGTACGCGGCGTGCGACGTCCGAACAGCCGACAGGCGGTCGTCGTCTGTCACGGGAGCAGCACTTACACGGTCGGTCTCGCGAACCGTAGCCCGATCGTCGAGGACAATCCATTCGGTCGACGACGGCAGCGCTTCGGCATCCTGCGCGACCGTGAGTCCCAGAACCGCGCCCGAATCGTCGATCATGTGTGCGATACGTGCCTGCGGGTAGGACGGGTCCACCGGGAGGAACGCGGCACCGGACTTGGCGACGGCCCACACGGCGATCACCGACTCGAGGGAACGCCGGATTCCGACTGCGACGACGTCGTCGGGGCCGACACCCCTCCCGACGATGACACGAGCGAGGCGATTCGACCGCTCGTCGAGATCTCGGTAAGTGAGAATGCGATCCTCGCACTCCACAGCCACCGCGTCGGGAGAAACAGTCGCGCCGCGAACGAGCATGTCCGACAGCACCATCGGGCCGACGTCCGGCGGCCCGGTGCGCGCGATCCGCTCGTGGTCCCTCGTGACGTCGACGTCGCCGACGAGCGAATCGGGGCGACTGACGACTGCTTCCAACACGCGGACATACCGCGACGCGAGGTCACCGATCGAGACCTCGTCGAACATACTGTGCGCGTACTTGAAGTCGAGATGTAGCACGTCCCCGGCGACGGCGACGATCGACAACGGGTAGTGGGTCGCATCGACCGTGTCGATCCCGACGACGGACATCCCGTCGATCGAGCTGGCCTGCTCGATCGCCGTGCGGTCGACAGGATAGGACTCGAACACCACCAAGGTGTCGAACAGCGTCCCGACATCGGTGAGCTGGTGGAGTTCGGCGAGCCCGACGTGGTGGTGATCGAGCAGACCCGCGGACGTCGCCTGCAACTCCTGCAGTACTGCCCTTACCGAGGACGTGCGTGGGAGTCGAACGCGAACGGGAATCGTGTTGATGAACAGTCCGACCATCGACTCGACGCCGTCGAGATCCGCGGGCCGTCCGGAGACCGTCGTTCCGAACACCACGTCGTCCCGGTCGGTGAGCGACCCGAGCACGATCGCCCACGCAGCCTGAACGACGGTGTTCGGAGTGACACCGGCTGACGAGGCGACGTCGGTCAGCGCCATCGTGGTCTCGGCGGACAGGGCGAAGCGATGGTCCCCGAATCCTGTTCGACGCGTATCGGATTCGAACACCGTCGTCAGCAGGGTCGGTTCGTCGAAGTCGGCCAGCGCGGTTGCCCATGCGTCGCGGGACGTGTTCGCGTCCAGGCCGACCAGCCACCTGAGGTAGTCGGAGAACGGCCTCACAGCGGGCAACGCCGAGGTCGCACCCGACACCGCGTAGAGCACCAGCAGGTCCTGCAAGAGGATCGGCATCGACCACCCGTCGAGCAGGACGTGTTCGCACGTGACGCCCAGCGTCACTCGGTCCGAAGCGGTCCGGATGCAGACGAACCTGATCAGAGGAGGCGCGCCGAGGTCGAAGCCCGCCTCCTGATCGTCACGCAGTAACCTCTCGACCTCGTCGGAGCGGGCATCGATCGTGTACCACGGCAATGCGACGTCGTCGAGAACCACCTGAACCGGCGACCCCGTCGAGTCGGCAACGAATGCCGTGCGCAGGTTGGGGTGCCGCGACAGCAAAGCCTCGGCCGCGCCGCGTAAACGGTCGACATCGACGTGCCCTTCCAGGTGCAGCACCATCTGCGTGGTGTACACCCCACCGCCACCGCCGGCGAGCAGCGCGTGGAATGCCAGCCCCTGCTGCAGCGGCGTCAGCGGCCACACGTCGAGGACCGAGCCGTACGCGGCCTCCCACGCATCGATGTCCGACTGCGTCGTACGGACCAGTTCGACGTCCGACGGGGTGAGCCCGCCGTTCGACGAATGCGCATGTCGTGCAACAGCAGTCAGAGCGTCGACCCACGTGTCGGCGAGTTCCCGGACGTCGTCGCGGTCCATCAACGTCGACGGGAATCCGAAGCCCGCGCTGAGTTCGCCGCCGAGCACGATCGCGTTGATGTCCACCGTCGCCATCGCGGGCATGTCGGGATCGCCCCGGCCGTCCAGTTCACCGAGATCGGACGCGGGCAGCCACCCGATGCCCTGCATCGCCTCGGGAATGTCACCGTGCGACAGTCGTCCGAGGTAGTTGAAGCTCACCTGCCGAGGCCCGCCGGCAAGCCGCGCGGAGACGTCGGCGTTGCCGAGATAACGCAGGATGCCGTATCCGATCCCCTTGTCCGGCAACGCAAGCAACTGTTCCTTGACGCGCTTGACCACGGCCCCGGCCGACGGGCCGCCGCGGAACGCGTCGTCGAGGTCGATTCCGCTCAGGTCCACTCGCGCCGGGAACATCGACGTGAACCAGCCGACCGTCCGAGAGAGGTCGGCGCCGGGAACCACGGATTCCTCACGGCCGTGTCCTTCGAGACCGATCAGCGACGACATCTCGTCGACACCGCGATCTCGTCTCCAGCGCGCCACGGACATCGCGAGCGCCGCGATCAACGCATCGCCCGCACCCGTTCGGTACATCGTCGGGATCGTCGTCACGACGGCGACGGTCACGTCCTGCGACAGCCGTACCGTCACCTTCTCCACCGCCGATGCGAGATCGATCGACGGATCGAACGAGCGCGGTGACATCAGCGGGTCCGGTCCGTCCAGGACCGTCTCCCACAGTTCCACCTCGTCGGCGCGTGACGCGCGGTCCTGCAACGCGTGTGCCCACGTGCGGAACGACGTACCTGCCGCGTCCAGATGAGGCTTCTGTCCCGCCGACACCGCCAGCCAAGCCGAGACGAAATCGGGAATCAGAATTCGCCACGACACACCGTCGACGACCATGTGATGAGCCGCGACGATCAGTCGTCCCGTGCGACGCGACGACCCACCGTCGGCCGTCACCGGGTCGAGCCACGCGAACCGGATGACACGACCCGTCGACGGGTCGAGCCCGGCGAGTGCGTCTTCCAGCGCATCGTCTGCGAGCGCGACAAGGCCGTCCGCATCGACGTTCTCGTCGAACGCAGTGCGCTCGACGATCGCCTCGACGTCGACGGATCCTGGCTCCGAGGTCCGCAGGATCGGTACGTCGCCGTCCGCGACGAGCGTCGCACGCAGCATGTCGTGCCGATCGATCACGGCACGCACGACCGCGACGAGCTGCGCGCGCTCGATTCCGACAGGCAGCTCGAGCCCGAGCGTCTGCTCGAACCGATCGAACGACCCACCACGCGACGTCATGAACCGAACGGCCGGAGTCGACGGCATCTCGCCGACGCCCCCACCGGGGAGTTCCGCGAGGCCCGCCACGTCGGTGTCAGCGCTGAGCACCGCAACCCGCGCGAGCGCCTGGACCGTCTTGTGTTCGAACACCTGCCGCGGCGAGATGCGCAGTCCGCGGGCTTTCGCTCGGGATACCAACTGGATCGAGACGATGCTGTCGCCGCCGAGTGCGAAGAACGAATCCGTGGTGCCGACCGTGTCCAGTCCGAGCACGTCCGCGAACAGCTCGGCGAGCACCGTCTCGGTGGCGTCGACCGGTTCGGTTCGGTCCGCCGCGTGGAACACCGGCTCCGGCAGTGCCTTTCGATCCAGCTTGCCCACCGGCGTCAACGGCACCGAGTCGAGTACGACGATCGACGACGGAACCATGTGCGCCGGAAGCGAACCGGAAGCGAACCCCAGAAGCTCCCGCGGCTCGACCGTCCGCTCCGCGGCGGGAAGAACGTAGCCGACGATGGCAGCGCTTCCCGACGCCAGCTCGCGTACTGCAGTCGTGGCGAATTCGACGTCCGGATGCGACGCGAGCACCGCGTCGATCTCGCCGAGTTCGATACGGAACCCACGGATCTTCACCTGGAAATCCGAGCGGCCGACGTACTCGATCTCGCGGTCGGCCGTCCACCGCACGACGTCTCCGGTACGGTACATCCGCGTTCCGTGCGCACCGTACGGGTCGGCGACGAATCGTTCGGCGCTCAGGCCGGGCCTGCGGTGGTAGCCCTGTGCGAGCTGGATGCCTGCGATGTAGTGCTCACCGCTGACACCGACCGGAACCGGCCGCAGGCGGTCGTCGAGCACCAACGACGACATTCCTCTGATCGGTCCGCCGATCGTGATGCGGTCTCCGGCCTCGAGCGGCGCCGAGATGTTCGTCATGATCGTGGTCTCGGTGGGTCCGTACCCGTTGAAGAATTCGCGGCCACTTCGCGAATCCGTCCACCTCGCAACGAGTTCCGGTGGGCATGCCTCGCCGCCTGCGACGAGCACTCGCAGATCGTCGAGCCCGTCGGGGTCGACAGTCGCCAGCGCGGCAGGCGTGATGAAGGCGTGTGTGACGCGTTCGCCGCGCAACAGCGACGTCAGTTCCTCGCCTCCGTAGATATCTGTCGGTGCCACGACCAGCGTCGACGACGATGCCAGCGCCAGCAGCAGTTCCAGGATCGACGCGTCGAAGCTCGGTGACGCGAAGTGCAACGCACGGTCGTCGCGGCCCAATCGGTATCGATCTCGTTGCTCCGCAGCGAAATTGGCGAGTCCCGAGTGGGTCACCACCACACCCTTGGGCCGTCCGGTGGAACCCGACGTGTAGATGACGTACGCGGGATGGCTCGCGTGCAGCGGCCGTCGCAGTTCCTCTCGTGCAACCGGCTCGGCGGAGCGCAAGGCCAGCAATCGCCGGAATTCGTCGTCGTCCAACACCTGCCATGAGATCGCCTCTGGGAGAGTCTCTTTCGCGCTCGCCACGGTCAGACCCAACGCGGGCTGTGCGTCGTCGATCATGTGCGCGACGCGGTCCGCCGGATAGTTCGGGTCGACACTCACGAACGCGGCGCCCGACTTCGCGACGCCCCACAGCGCGACGATCGAGTCGAAGGACCGCGGAATCGCGATCGCGACGAGGTCGCCCGGCCCCACCCCAGCGTCGAGAAGTACCCGCGCGAGACGCGACGAACGCCGGTCCAGTTCGGTGTAGGTCAGCGAGGAGCCGCCGTACGACACGGCGTCGCCGTCGGGTGCGGCGGCAACCGCTGCGGCGAGGAGCTCGGTCAGCACGACGGGCGGTTCCGGAGTCGAGGGTGCCCGGACGAGCGTCTCCAGTTCGAAGTCGTCGAGGATGTCGAGGTCGCCGATCGGCGTCGCCGGTCCGTGGACGACTGCACCGAGGATGGTTTCGAACCGTCTCGCGAGCGTGCGGGCGGTGTCCGCGTCGAACAGGTCGGTGGCGTACGTCAACGCACCCGCGAGGCCGGCGGATTCGCCGTTCACGCCGATCGTTTCTGACACCGTGAACTGCAGGTCGAACTTGGACGTGTTCGATTCCAGTTCGAGTCGAGAGACCTGCAGCCCCGGCAGATCGAGCGTTTCTTCACCGAGATTCTGGAACACGAGTGCTACCTGGAACAGCGGAGTGCGATCGGTCGTGCGCTCCGGCGCGAGAATGTCGACGAGCTGTTCGAACGGCAGATCCGCGTGGCCGAACGCCGCGAGATCCGCGGATCGCACCCGATCCAGCAGTTCGACGAACGGCTCGTCCGCGCGATCCAGTTCGGTGCGCAGTACCAACGTGTTGACGAACATTCCGATGAGGTCGTCCAGGGCTTGCTCACCTCGACCCGCGACGGGTGTACCGATGGCGATGTCGGACGCGGTCGACAGTCGCCCGAGCAGCACCGCGAGCGCCGCATGCAACACCATGAACAGAGTGCCGTTGCTTTCGCGCGCAAGCTGATTGAGCCCGGCATGTACCGAACCCGCGACCGAGAATTCGAGCATCGCACCACGGTGGGACGCGACCCGCGGACGCGGGTGATCGGTCGGCAGTTCGAGGCGGTCCGGCAAACCGGCGAGTGCAGCGGTCCAGTACTCGGCCTGGGTGCTCAGGACGGAGTTCGGGTCGTTCTGATCGCCCAGCACTGCGCGCTGCCACAGCGCGAAATCGGCGTACTGCACGTCGAGCGGTGACCACGACGGCGGTTGCCCGGCCGTCCGTGCGACGTACGCCGTCATCAGGTCGCGCGCGAGAGGACGCATCGAGAACCCGTCGCCCGCGATGTGATGCAGCACGACGGCCAGCACGTAGTCGTCCTCACCGATCGCGTACAGCCGGACTCGAAGCGGAACTTGTTCTGCGACATCGAAACCCATCGACACGAAGGTCGCGAGATCGGCCGTCACATCGGAGATGTTCAGAAACCGCGGTTCGAGATCGAGATCGACACGATCGGCGGGGAGTACGAGCTGGCGTGGCACCCCGTCGTGCTCCGGGTATCGGGTGCGGAGCGGCTCGTGACGCCACACCACGTCGGTGACGGCCGCCGCGAGCGCGTCGGAGTCCAGGTCACCGACCAGCTTCATCGCGATCGGCAGGTTGTCCGCGAAGGATGTGGTGTCGAATCGGTTGAGGAACCACATGCGCTGCTGGGCGAGCGACAGTGGCACCACCGACGGACGCACACGGGCGACGAGCGGAGTGCGTCCGACGTCCGACGCGGAGTCGAGGCGCAGCGCCAACGCGGCGACGGTCGGTGCTTCGAACAACACTCGGACCGGCACCCTGGTATCGAGCGCGGCGCCGATGCGTGCCACGACTTGCGTTGCCACCAGAGAGTTTCCGCCGAGGTCGAAGAAGTTGTCGTCGGTTCCGACGCGAGGAAGCCCCAGTACCTGCGAGTAGACCTCCGCGACGATCTCCTCCGCAGCAGTCGTCGGCGGTAGATATTCGTTGACCCGGAACTCCGGTGACGGCAATGCTTTTCGGTCGAGCTTGCCGCTCGTGCCCAACGGCAGTGCGTCGAGAACGACGATCGCGGTCGGCACCATGTACGACGGCAGGATGTCACGTACGAACGTGGTCAGTTCCGAGCTGTCGGCGTCGGCTCCCGGAGCGAGCACGACGTACCCGGCCAGCTGATCTCCGGTCGACGTCACCGCGACGAGCACGACGGCCTGACTGACCGACGGATGTGACAACAATGCTGACTCGATGTCACCCAATTCGATGCGCTGGCCACGGAACTTGACCTGGAAGTCGGTGCGACCGATGTACTCCAGCGCACCCTGTCCACCTGGGATCCACCGAACGAGGTCGCCGGTGCGATACATGAGTTCCCCGACGAAGCCGTTGGGGTCCGCGACGAACCGGTCAGCCGTCAGATCGGGTCGACCAACGTAACCCCGCGCGAGCTGCACTCCCGAGAGGTAGAGTTCGCCGGCCACCCCCGGCGCGACGGGTCGCAACCGTGCATCGAGCACGTGCACGCGAACGTTCCACTGCGGCACTCCGATCGGTACCGTCTGTCGCTGCAGCGACCTGACCGAAGTCGCTTCCCACTGGGTCACCGACACCGCTGCTTCGGTCGGACCGTACAGATTGTGCAGACGCGCGGACGACACCGCCGCGAACGCGTCGACAGTCTCGGGAGGCAGCGCCTCCCCGATGACGAACACGTGCCGCAGAGACGTCAGCCGATCGGCAGCCGCGTGCGCCGCGAACACACCGAGCATCGACGGGACGAAATCGGTGACCGTCACCTGTTCGCGATCGACGATGTCGGCCACCAGCACTGGATCGCGGTGCCCGTCGGGTGACATCAGGACCATCGACGCGCCGGTGCGCAACGGCAGAAAGAATCCCCAGAGCGACACGTCGAACGTCGTCGCGGTCTTCTGCAGGTAGACGTCGTCGCTGTCCAGGTCGTAATAGGCTGTCATCCAGGACATCTGGTTCTCGATCGCGCGATGCGACACCGCGACGCCCTTGGGTCGCCCGGTCGAGCCCGACGTGAAGATGACGTACGCCAGGTTGTCCCGGCGAACGTGTGCGCGGAGAACCCGTGCGGTAGCGGTGACGTCCCCGTCGGCCAGGATGGTGTCGATCTCGACGGCATCGACGCCGACGCCACCGGCCTCGGTGGGAAGCGCGGGGCGGTCGGCGGAGGTGGTCAACACGCAGAGCGGTCGCGCCGTATCGAGGATGTGGGTCAACCGATCGGCGGGATGCGCGGGGTCCAGCGGAACGAACGCGCCGCCTGCCGCGAGTACCGCGTACATACCGACGACCAACTCGGCGGAGCGGCGCACCGCGAGCCCGACGAGCACGTCGGGACCCACTCCACGATCGACGAGAACCCGGGCCAGGCGTTGCACACGGTCGTCGAACTCGGCGTAGGTCAGGCTCTCTCGATCGGACACGATCGCGACTGCGTCGGGGGTTCGCCGAACGCGTGCGTCGTAGAGATCGAGCAGTGTTCGCTCCGGCATCGCATGCGCGGTGTCGTTCCACGCCAGCATCACGTCGGTGCGTTCGGCGTCGGTCAACACGTCGATGTCACCGACGACGACGTGTGGATCGGCGACGGCCGCGCTCAGCACGGCACCGAGCCGATCGGCCAACGTGCGCACCGTGCGCCGCTCGAACAGGTCGGTCGCGTAGGTGAACGTGGCGGACATGCCCGCGGGCTCACCGGCCTCGTCGATCCGGGGCGTGATCGTCAGCTGCAGATCGAATTTCGCGACGGCCACATCGAGATCCAGCAATGTCACGGACGTGCCGGGAAGCTCGAAGCTGCTCTGTTGCAGATTCTGGAAGAAGAGGGCGACCTGGAACAACGGGTGATGGCCGGCGGAGCGAACCGGGTCGAGCACCTCGACCAGCCGCTCGAACGGCAGCTCGGCGTGCGCGAACGCGCCGCGGTCCGCCTCGCGGACGCGCCCCAGCAGTTCGACGAACGTCATCGACGGATCGACCTGGGTGCGCAGTGCCAAGGTATTGACGAACATTCCGACGAGCGCGTCGAGGTCTTGCTCGCCGCGACCCGCGACGGGGGTTCCGACGACGACGTCGTTCGTCGCCGCGATCTTCGACAGCATGATCGCGAAGGCGGTGTGCATCGCCATGAACGGCGTCGCGTCGCACCGTCGAGCCAGTTCGGTCAGTGCTGCATGGACGGCCGCGCTCACCTCGAACTCGACCGTGTCGCCGACGCCGGATGCCTCCGCAGGTCGTGCTCTGTCCGTCGGCAACTCGATGCGATCGGGGATGTCGGCAAGTGCCGTGGTCCAGTACTCGAGCTGCCGCGACGCCAGCGACGTCGGATCGGACTCGGACCCGAGCAATTTCCGTTGCCACAGGCTGTAATCCGCGTACTGGACACGCAGCGGCGCCCACCCGGGCTCGCGGCCTTCGGCGCGAGCGAGGTACGCCGTCACCAGATCCGTGACGAGCGGCGCCACCGAAGCACCGTCGGCGCAGATGTGGTGCAGGACGACCACCAGCACGTGTCTGTCACCGCCGAGGGAGATCAGCTCGACGCGTAGTGGTACCGACGTGGACAGATCGAACGGTTGCAGTGCGACGTCGGTGAGGTGCGACGCGACGGCGCTGTCGGTCATCGACAGATACTTCAATTCGACGCCGGTGCGTTCGACCGGAACGACGACCTGGAAGCCGATACCGTCGCGATCGGGATAGACGGTCCGCAGCGACTCGTGTCGTCGCTGCAGATCGACGACGGCGTCACGAAGCGCGTCGACGTCGACAGGCCCGTCGAGGCTCAGAGCTGCCGGGACGTTGCTGGCAGGCGACGTCGGATCGAATTTCTGGAGGAACCACATGCGCTGCTGCGCCAACGACAGCGGGATGACGTCGGGCCGCACCTCGGGTCCGAGCGGCAGTGCATCTCCGCCGCCGAGTTCCCCTTCCACCCGCGAGGCCAGTCCGGCGACTGTCGACGCCTCGAACACCACGCGTGCGGAGACTCGGGCGTTCAATCTCGCCCCGAGCCGCGACGCGACCTGCGTCGCGCTGAGTGAGTTTCCGCCGATTTCGAAGAAGTGATCGTCCAGGCCGACCCTCGGCACGCCGAGCACCTCGGCGAACGTCTCGGCCACGGCTCGTTCCATGTCGGTGACCGGCTCACGGAACGCGGCAGTGTCGAACACGGGCGCGGGAAGTGCCTTCCGGTCGAGCTTGCCGACCGGGGTGAGCGGGATGCGGTCCAGGACCACGATGGCCGCGGGAACCATGTGGCGTGCCAGCGACTGCCCGAGGAAGTCGAGTAGTGCTCGCGGCTCGACGGTGTGCCCCTCGGCGGGAAGCACGTACCCGACCAGCGCATCGACGCCGTCCGCCCCCGCATGTACCGCGGAGGCTGCGAAGTCGACGGTGTCGTGCGCCTCGAGCGCTGCGTCGATCTCCCCGAGTTCGATACGGAAGCCCCGGACCTTGACCTGGGAGTCGTTGCGTCCCACGTAGTCGATCGAGCCGTCGGGACGTACACGCACGGTGTCACCGGTGCGATACATCCTCCCCGCGCCACCGTCCGGGGCCCACGGATCGGCCACGAACCGCGACGCCGACAATCCACCGCGCCGGTGATACGCCCGGGCCACGGCGGGCCCGGCGAGATACAGCTCGCCGACCACGCCGACGGGGACGGCCCGAAGTCGGGAGTCGACGACGTAGGCGCGCACGCCGGTCAGCGGCGTACCGATCGGCATCGGCCCGGACGGGTCGAGGGGCGCGCTGCTGGTGGTGATGCACGTCGTTTCCGTCGGCCCGTACACGTTGTGAAAGCGTCGGCCGACAGCCCATCGCGCCACCAGTTCCGACGTGTACGCCTCACCGCCGACCATCACGGCTTCCAGATCGGGCAGGTCGTTGTTCGGAGCGGACGCCAGTGCCGCCGGCGTCACGAACGCGTGGGTGACGCGGTGCCGCCTCAATACGTCGGCGAATTCGTCGCCCCCGACGATTCCGGTCGGCACGACGACCATCGTGGCGGCCGCGCCGACGGCGAGCAACAGCTCGAGCACCGCGGCGTCGAAGCTCGGCGATGCGAAGTGAAGGGTACGGGACTCGGCCGAGATGCCGAACGTCACGCGCTGCGAGTCGGCGAGATTCTGCAGGCCCGTGTGGGTGACGGCGACACCCTTGGGCGTACCGGTCGACCCCGACGTGTAGATCAGGTAGGCGAGGTTCGACGCGCGCAGAACCGACGTACGCTCCACCGCCGCAACGGGTTCCGACGACATCGCCGACGCATCGCGCTCGATGTCCTCCAGCACGATCCACGGCACGCTGCCGGGCAGGACGTCGATGGCGCGCCGGGTCGTCAGACCGGTCTTCGCACCCGAATCGTCGAGCATGTAGCGCACACGCTCGGCCGGGTAGTCCGGGTCGATCGGAACGAAGGCCGCGCCCGATTTCGCGACTGCCCACACGAACAGGACAGATTCCAACGAGCGGGTGACGGCGATGGCGACGAGATCCTCCGGGCCGAGACCACGCTGGATCAGAACGCGCGCGAGCCTCGACGATCGACGGTCGAGGTCCGCGTACGTGATCGAACCGTCGTCGGTGTGGACGGCGATCCCGTGCGGTCGCGCGTCCACCGCCGCAGCGAGAAGCTGCGGGAGCGTCGCGGAGCGCGCCGCCCGGTGCCGTGTCGCCCGGGTCGGCCGTTCCCTACCGCTTCGAGGTGTGCGCCTGCGTGTCGATTCGGATCCCGCCGAGTCGACGCTCACGCGGTTCGACTTTCAGCATGATCGGACAGGACGCATACGAAAAAAACGCACACTGAAGACACCGGTACCACAGCCATTCACCCCGAACTCGACTGATCCAGCGCACGCGCGTCCACATGCCGACACCGCGCTGCTGGATGACAACGCCGATCACTGTAAACCATTCGGTTGGTTCAAACCGCAAATTTCAAGCTATTTGCAGTTTTTACACCGTTCGAATGGTGTCGTTCCTGGCTCTGCCCCGTATCGGCCCGACTATTGCATTCGGCCGAACGACTTCCCGCCGACGAACAGCGTCACGCCGTCCGGTTCGTCGGCCGAACCGCCGTCGGTGACCACTACGGCGTCGAGATCCTCGAAGTCGTCACCGCCGAGTTCGCCTGTGTCGGCCGCCGGTACGAACGCATGCGTGACCCACTCGTCGAGGACGAGGTCCGCGAGCTCGCCGTCCCCGCTCGGCACGACCCACGCCGCTCCGACGACACCTGCGGCCAACAGGGCCGACAGTTGCCAGGCATCGCCGGCGTCGGACGCAGCGAGAAGCCGTGACTCGAACGTCACTCCGTATCGCCCGTTCGCTTCGGTCAGCGCAGCCACGAGCGTGCTCTGTCCGATCTCCTCGACGGTTCCGTCACCCGTCACGACGACGACCGCAGGGTCCGACGGATCGAGCAAGCGTGTGCGCTCGGAGTACGCGATCGGCCTGGGCGATGCATCGGAGACGGCACCGACGACGGACGCGTCGTCGACCTCGAGCACCTCCGGCCCCTCGGGCACGTCCGATCCGTCTCGTCCGAGGACCAGCCGAACACCCACGGCTTCGACGAGTGCCTGTGCGTCGCAGTCGCTTTCACCCACGACGACGGCCGCTCCGGTGAACGTCGTCGCCAGCACGGCGACTGCCCAATCCACCGACACGGGCACCGTGACGACGACTTTGTCTCCCGGTCCGACACCGCGACCGATGAGCACTCGTGCCAATCGGGCGGCGCGACCCTCGACGGTGAGGTACGACAGTTCCTCACCGTCGACCGCGACGGCGGGAGCGTCGGGATCCAGCTCGACGACAGAACCGATCACCTGCGGCAGGGACCTGTCCAGCGACACCGACGAGGCAGGGGCGGTCTCGGCCTCCGGCGCGGCATGCGCCTGGGTGAGGGCCCGTTCCTGTTCGCTCATGATGTCGATGTCGCCGACGATGACGAACGGGTCCGCAGCCACGGAACGCAGAATGCGCGTGAACCGGTCACCGAACGTTCGAGCGGTCGGCTCGTCGAACAGATCCGTTGCGTAGAGCAGGGATCCGAACAACCCCGCAGGGTGGCCGTCTGCGTCCGTCCGTGGTTCGACGGTGAACTGCAGGTCGAACTTGGCGCCCAACTCCCCCGCATCGAGACCCTCGACCGTCAGGCCCGGCAGATCCAGGCGCACGCGCTCGAGGTTCTGGAACGACAGCGCTACCTGGAAGATCGGATGACGCGCCTGCGAACGCGCGGGCACCACGGCGTCGACGACGTTCTCGAACGGTACGTCGGCATTACCGAAGGCACCGAGATCGGCCGTCCGCGCCTCGTCGACGAGCCCGGAGAAAGTTCCACCCAGATCGATCTCGGTGCGCAACGCAAGCGTGTTGACGAACATGCCGACGAGCTCGTCCAACTCGGCTGCCCCTCGACCCGCCACCGGCGTACCGACGACGACGTCGCTGCTGCCGCTGAGACGCCCGAGCAGGACCGCGAGTGCGGCGTGCACGACCATGAACAGCGATGCGCCGCGGTCACGTGCGAATGCGGCCAGCTGCGCATGGGATTCGGCGTCGAGGTCGAAGTCGACGGATCGACCCTGCATCGACTGCGTGGCCGGACGTGGCCGATCGGTCGGCAGATCGAGTGCGTCCGGAATGCCTGCGAGCGTCTTCGTCCAATAGCTCAGCTGTTCCGCCGCAACCGAATCGGCGTCGTCGACGGCTCCGAGGACGGCCCGCTGCCACAACGCGAAGTCCGCGTACTGGATCGGCAGTTCTGTCCATTCCGGCGCCTGACCGGCGACCCTCGCCGAGTACGCGACCATGACGTCGCGTGCCAACGGGGCGATCGACGCACCGTCGGCCGAGATGTGATGCACGACGAGCGCGAGAACGTGCTCCCGCGGCGACAGCCGAACGAGACCGACGCGGACCGGTACTGCGTCGGCGACGTCGAACCCGCCGAGAACGAGCTCGGCCACGACGCGGGTCGCGTCGGCTTCGCTGTCGACCGCGCGTGGCGTCAGATCGAACGCAACGTCGGCCGGAGCCAGAATCCGCTGCTGCGGGCCGTCGGCGTCGGACGGATAGATCGTGCGCAGCGACTCGTGCCGGGCGACGACGTCTGCCACCGCATGTCCGAGCGCGTCGGTGTCGAGATCACCGGAGAGCTTCACTGCCAGCGGAATGTTGTATGCGCCGGACTCGGGGTCGAGGTGGTTCAGCACCCACATACGTTGCTGCGCAAGCGACAGCGGGATACGTTCCGGTCGCGGCCCCGCGGTGAGGGCCGGGCGAACACCCGTGCCCGCCAGTTCGGAGACCGTTGCCGCGAACGCCGCGACGGTTGTCGCGTCGAACATGGTCCGCACCGGGATCTCGGCATCGAGAGCCGCACCGACGCGTGAGACCACCTGCGTCGCGATCAACGAGTTGCCGCCGAGCGCGAAGAAGTCGTCGTCGAGTCCCACCTGCGGAACACCGAGAACCTCTGCGAAGACCTCGGCCACGATGCGCTCGACATCGGTGGTCGGGGCGCGGAATTCCGCAGCCTCGAAGACGGGCTCCGGCAGCGCCTTTCGATCCAGCTTGCCCGACGGACCCAGCGGAAGCGCGTCGAGTACCAGCAGCACCGAGGGCACCATGTACTCCGGCAGCACTTCGGCCGCCGACGTCAGCACCGTGTCCACGTCGATGGACGCGCCGGCAGCGGGCACCACGTATCCGACCAGACGCTCACCACGTACCAGGACGACCGCTTGCGCCACCGACTCGTCCGCCAGTACCGCGGATTCGATCTCCCCGAGCTCGATGCGGAGACCGCGCAGCTTGACCTGGAAGTCGGAACGCCCGATGTACTCGAGCTCGCTTTCGCGGTTCCATCGCACCAAGTCGCCTGTGCGATAGAGCCTTTCGCCTGCGTCGCCGAACGGATCGGCGACGAATCTGTCGGCCGTCAGGTCAGGACGCGACGCGTAACCACGAGCCAGCTGGACACCGCCGAGGTAGAGCTCGCCCACCGCGCCGACTGCCACGGGACGCAGCCTGGCGTCGAGCACGTAGACCTGCGTGTTGAACACGGGTCGGCCGATGGGAACGCCTGCGGTGTCCGCATCGGTGACCTCGTGATACGTCACGTCGACGGCCGCTTCGGTCGGGCCGTACAGGTTCACCAAAGTCGTCGACGGCAACACGTCGGACAAGGCTTTCGCGGTCGAGTACGGCAACGCCTCACCGGACGCGAACACCCAGCGCAACGACCCAGCCGCCGAGGCCGCCGGCTCCGACGCGAACACACCGAGCATCGACGGCACGAAGTGCGCCACGGTTACGCCTTCGGCCTCGATCAGTCGTGCCATGTACACCGGATCGCGGTGGCCGTCGGGGCGGGCGATCACGAGACGCGCACCGATCTGCAACGGCCAGAACAACTCCCACACCGACACGTCGAACGTGGTGGGTGTCTTCTGAACGACGTGATCGGCAGGCGTCAGTGCGTACTCGGCCTGCATCCACACCAGTCGGTTGACGATCGCGCGATGCTCGATCGTCACACCCTTCGGCTTGCCCGTCGATCCGGACGTGAAGAGTACGTACGCCGCATCCGACGCGCTCACCGGCCTCCTGCGTTCCGCGTCCGTCACCGGCGCGTCCGAGAACTCGGCGACATCGAGGTCGTCGATCACGATCGGCAGTTCGGAGCCGAAATCGCCGCGATCGCGCGTCGTGGTGAGCGTCAGCGCGACGCGTGCGGTGTCCAAGATGTAGGCGATGCGCTCCGTCGGCTGCGACGGATCGACCGGCACGTAGGCGGCGCCGGCCTTCAGTACCGCGTAGATGCCGACCATCAGCTCGAAGGATCGCCCGATGGCAACGGCGACCGTCGACTCGGGACCGACCCCGCGACCGATCAGGTACCGGGCGAGTCGGTTCGCGCGGGCGTCGAACTGCGCGTAGGTGATCGTCCGGCCGTCGAACGTCAAGGCGGGGGCATCCGGTGTCCGCGCCACCTGCGCGTCGAACATCGACACCAGGGTCGCCGAAGGGTCGACGGCGTGGTCGGTCGCGTTGACCCCACGCACCAACCAGTCTCGCTCGCTGGCGTCGACCAACTCGATGTCGCCGACGGCGGTCTCGACGTCGGCCGTGACAGCGTGCAGAACCGCGACGAACTGGCGACCCAGCTCCGTGATCGTGTCCGCGTCGAACAGATCTGTGGCGTACACCATTTCGACGGACCGACCACGCGTACCGTCCGACTGCTCATGCGGCTCGGAGACCGTGACCTGCAGATCCATCTTCGCGACGGCCGAATCGAAATCGACCGCGGCTGCCGTCAACCCCGGCAGTTCGAAGGACGACGACGAGAAATTCTGGAACGTCAGCAGGACCTGCACGAGAGGGTGGCGTCCCTGCACACGCGGCGGATCGAGCACCTCGACGACACGCTCGAACGGCAGATCCGCATGCGCGAACGCGGACAGATCGACCTCGCGTGCCTGAGCCAGAACGTCGCCGAAGCTCTGCGAGCCGTCGATCTGCGTCCGCAGGACCAGGGTGTTGACGAACATGCCGATGACGTCGTCGAGTGCGGCCTCACCGCGACCGGCGACCGGTGTGCCGACGGCGACGTCCTCGCTGCCGGACACGCGCGACAGCAAGACGGCCAGCGCCGCGTGCACGACCATGAACGGGGTCACGGCCCGTTCGGCAGCCACCCGGTCGATTGCTGCGGTCGTGGTCTCGTCGAGCGTCAGTGAGTGCGCCGCACCTCTACCGCTCGACGCGGAGGGCCGGGCACGGTCCGCCGGCAGTTCGATCTCGTCGTCGAGCCCGGCCAGCGCCGTCTTCCAGTAGGCCTCCTGCTTGCTGACGATCGACGACGCGTCGTCCGGCGATCCGAGGACCTCGCGCTGCCACAGCGTGTAGTCGGCGTACTGCACGGGCAACGGCGTCCAGCCGGGTTCCTCGCCGCGGCTTCGCGAGACGTACGCAGTGATCACGTCACGCATCAGCGGAATCATCGAGAACCCGTCTGCGGCAATGTGATACGCGACGACGACGAGTACGTACTCACTGTCGCCGACCTCGAGGAGCCTGATCCGCAGCGGTGCTCGCCGTGTGACGTCGAAGCCCTCGGTGACGATCGTCGTCACCGCGTCGAACAGATCGGTCTCGGCGACGGCCTCCACGCGGAAGTCGGCGCGCCCCGAGGCCACCGGCATGACGACCTGGATGCCGGTGCCGTCCGACTCCGGATACACGGTGCGCAGGATCTCGTGCCGTGCGACGACGTCGTCGATCGCCGCCGTCAGCGCGTCGACGTCGAGCGTTCCCGTCAACCGCACCGCTGCCGGAATGTTGTTGACGGCCGATGCCGGGTCGAGCCGGTTGAGGAACCACATGCGCTGCTGTGCGAGCGACAGCGGGATCCGGTCCGGTCGCGGCATCGCCGTCAGTGCGACGCGTCCGCCGGTGTGCGATTCGACGCCTGCCGCCAGCGCCTCGACGGTCGGCGCCTCGAACAGCGTCCGGACCGGAACCGACGAGTCAAGTGCCGCACCCAGTCTCGACACCACCTGCGTTGCGACGAGCGAGTTGCCGCCGAGCGCGAAGAAGTCGTCGTCCAGACCGACGCGTTCGACACCGAGTACCTCGGCGAAGATTCCCGCGACGATCTCCTCGACCGGCGTGGACGGTGCACGGAACTGTCGGGCAGCGAATTCCGGTGCGGGAAGCGCTTTTCGGTCGAGCTTGCCCGACGTGTTGAGCGGGAACTCGGCGAGTACCACGATCGCGCCGGGGACCATGTACGTCGGCAGCGTCTGCCCCAGCGCCGCGCGCAGTGCGTCCGTGTCCACGGTGTCGGTACCCGCAGGAACGACATAACCGACGAGTTGATCACCGGCATCGGTGGCGACGACAGCAGCCGCGGACAGACCGACGGACGGATGCGCGGCCAAGGCAGCCTCGATCTCGCCGAGCTCGATGCGCTGTCCGCGGAACTTGACCTGGAAGTCGGTGCGACCGATGTAGTCGATCGTGCCGTCGGCACGCCACTCCACGAGGTCACCCGTGCGGTACATGCGAGCGCCGTGCTTGGAGAACGGGTTCGCGACGAACCGATCCGACGTCAGGTCGACGCGCCCGTGGTAGCCACGAGCAAGCTGAACGCCTGCCAGATACAGCTCACCGGGAACACCGACGGGCACCGGATGCAGTCGCGAGTCGAGAACGTAGACCGCCGAATTCCATTCGGCGACACCGATGGTCACGGCTGTACCTGCCGCGGTGTCGGTCACGTCGGCGTAGGTGATCGACACTGCCGCTTCGGTCGGGCCGTACAGGTTGTGGACGCGCGCCGAAGAGACGCGGGCGAAGTCTCGGACGGCCTCGCCGGGCAGTGCCTCGCCGATGACGAAGATCTGGCGCAGGCTCGCGATCGATGCCCGTGTCACCGCTGCTGCGAACACCGACAGCATGGTCGGCACGAAGTCCGTGACGGTCACCGCATGTCGTGCGATGACGTCGGCGAGATAGGCGGGGTCACGATGTCCGTCCGGCGTCGCGAGGACGAGAGTCGCCCCCACGCGCAGAGGCAGGAAGAATCCCCACAGGGACACGTCGAACGTCGTCGCGGTCTTCTGCAGATAGACGTCCGCTGCGCCCAGTCGATATTCGGACTGCATCCACTGCATCTGATTGACGATCGCCCGGTGGCTGACGGCAACGCCCTTCGGCCTGCCCGTCGATCCGGACGTGAAGATGACGTACGCGACGGAGTCCGGCGAGACCCGCGGCGGGGTGAACGTCGCGTCGGATTCGGGACGAGCGTGCACGTCGACGACCGAAACGTCCACCGGCGGCGTGAACTCGTCCTCGGACCTGGTCAGCACACAGACGGGCGCCGCGGCGTCGAGGATGTAGCCGATGCGCTCGGCCGGGTGGTCGGGGTCGATCGGAACGTACGCGGCGCCGGAACGCAGCACCGCGTACATCGCCACGACCAGATCGACGGACCGTCGAATAGCAAGAGCGACACGTGTTTCCGGTCCTGCCCCTGCCGCCGTGAGCACTGCCGCCAACGAGTCGACGCGCTCGGACAACTCGCCGTACGTGAGCGACACGCCCTCGTACACGAGGGCCGTTGCGTCGGGACGTTCGACGGCGACGGCGTCGAACCCATCGAGAAGCAACGCAGCCGGCAGCTCGTGGTCCGTCGCATTCCATGCGCGCAGCAGGGCGTCGCGTTCCGGTTCGGTCGTGACGTCGATGTCGCCGACGACCGATGCCGGGTTCGTCGTCACCGCCTCGAGGACGGCGAGGAATCGCGATTGCAGCAGCTCGATGCCCGACGGGTCGAACAGATCTGTCGCATAGGTGAATTCGACCGACCAGCCGTCACCTTCAGTCGGCTCCGACACTGCGACCTGCAGATCGAACTTGGCGGTGCCCGCATCGAAGTCGACTGCGGAGACGCTGAGGTTCGGAAGGTCGAGTTCGGAGCGACCGAGGTTCTGGAAGAACAACGCCACCTGGAACAGCGGGTGCCGTGCCGTCGATCGAGCCGGATCGAGGATCTCGACGAGTCGTTCGAACGGGATGTCGGCGTTGGCGAACGCCGCCAGGTCGGACTCTCTGACCTGAGCCAGCACCTCGTCGAAACGAGCTGGTGCGTCGACACGTGTCCGCAGCACGAGCGTGTTGACGAACATGCCGATCATGTCGTCGAGTGCAGCATCACCGCGGCCGGCGATCGGAGCGCCGACGGCGATGTCGTCGGTGCCCGACAGGCGCGCGAGCAGCACGGACAGCGCGGCGTGAACCACCATGAACGGCGTGGCCCGTTCCGCGGACGCCAGGTTTTCGACTGCACTTCGCAGCGACGCGTCGATGTCGAACCGATGCGTCGTGCCGCGTCCCGACGCGACAGCCGGACGCGGCCGATCGAACGGCAGGTCCAATTGTTCCGGTGCGCCGGCAAGTGTCCTCTGCCAGAACGCCTTCTGCGCGGAGATGATCGATTCGGGATCGTCCTCCGAGCCGAGTACCTCGCGTTGCCACAGCGCGTAATCGGCGTACTGAACCGGCAGTGGCTCCCAGTCGAGATCGAGCCCGGCCGCGCGAGCGGTGTAAGCACGCACGACGTCACGCGTCAGCGGGCCGAGCGAGTAGCCGTCGGCCGCGATGTGATGGGCGACGAACACCAGAACATGCTCTGTGGACGACACCTCGAACAGGCTCGCACGGAACGGGGCACGCGTCGTTACGTCGAATCCGGCGAGCACCGTCTCCTCGATCGACGCGGCCAGTTGCTGAGCGTCCACCGGAATCGGTGCCAGGTCGGGAATGACCGACCGAGTCGACACCACCTCCTGATAGCCGACGCCGTCGATCTCCGGATACACCGTCCGCAACGATTCGTGACGGGACAGCACGTCGGCGACCGCGACGTGCAACGCATGCCGATCGAGCAAGCCCGACAACCGAATCGCGACGGGAATGTTGTTGACCGCGGAGTCCGGATCCAGGCGGTTGAGGAACCACATGCGCTGCTGCGCCATCGACAGTGGAATGTGATCCGGTCGTTCCTGCGGAGTCAGCGGGACACGAGCGCCCCTGCCCACCTCGGATTCGATGCGCACCGCGAGCGAGGCGACGGTCGACACCTCGAACAACAGACGAACCGGGACGGTCGTGTCCAGCGCAGCACCGAGGCGGGAGACGACCTGCGTCGCGATCAGCGAGTTACCGCCGAGCGCGAAGAAGTCGTCGTCCGCGCCGACGCGTTCGACACCGAGCACGTCGCCGAACACGGACGCGATGATCTCCTCGACAGGAGTCGACGGCGCACGGAAGGCGCGCACCTGAAGTTCGGGCTCCGGCAACTTCGCACGGTCGAGCTTGCCCGCCGCATTGGTCGGAAGGGCGTCGAGCACGACGAACGCTGCCGGAACCATGTACGACGGCAACTCCGCCGCCAGCGTCCGGCGCAGCTCCTCGAGGTCGACCGGTGTACCGGCGACGACGTACAGCACGAGGCGATCGCTCTTGACAACGGCAACCGCGTCGGTCACCGAAGGTGCTGTGCGCGCGACCGATTCGATCTCGCCGAGTTCGATACGGAGGCCACGGAGCTTGACCTGGAAGTCGGTGCGTCCGATGTATTCGAGTTCGCCGGACGCGTTCCACCGCACGAGATCGCCGGTCCGGTACATCCGTCCGCCACCGAACGGGTCGGCGACGAACCGCTCGGCGGTCAACGTCGATCGACCGTGGTACCCGCGCGCGGTCTGCACACCCGCCAGGTAGAGCTCACCGGCTACTCCGACGGGCGTCGGGTTCAGCCGACCGTCGAGAACGTACGCGGCGGTGTTCCACACCGGGGTGCCCATGGGTGCCGTGGTGTCGTGCAGCGCGTGGCCGTCGACGCCTGCCACCGGCCTGCTCGTCGCGTGCACGGTGAATTCGGTCGGCCCGTACAGGTTGTGAACCTGCGCATCGGTCACTCGGGCGAGCCCGGTGACGACCGACGCCGGAAGCGCTTCTCCCGCAAGCTGAATCAATCGCAGCGACGACGCGTCCCGCGCGGCCATCTCGGCGGTGAACACGGGCACCATCGACGGTACGAACGAGGTTGCGGTGACCGCTTTCTGCTCGACGACGTCGGCCAGGTAGGTCGCGTCGCGGTGACCGTCGGGACGCGCGATGACCATTCGAGCACCGGACGCCGGTGCACCGAACAGTTCCCAGACCGACACGTCGAACGTGAGCGGCGTCTTCTGCAGGACGACATCGTGCCCGCCGAGGCCGTATTCGTTCACGATCCACGCGATCTGGTTGACCACCGCGCGGTGCGGTACGGCGACACCCTTGGGACGACCGGTCGAGCCGGACGTGAAGATCACGTACGCAAGTTGATTCGGGTGCGTCGACCCGCGACGATCGGCGTCCACCAACGGCTCGGCCCGGTAGTCGGACAGGTCGAGCGTGTCGATCCGGACGACGCTCGTTCGCGGCGCGGCGAAATCGTCGCGAGTCGTCGTCAGCACGACGGGAGCCTCGGACACGTCGAGAATGTAGTCGTTGCGCTCGGCCGGCTGGTCGGGATCGATCGGTACGTAGGCGCCGCCCGCCTCGATCACCGCATACAGCGCGACGACCATGTCCACGGACCGGCGAATCGCGACGGCCGTCAGGACGTCGGGCCCGACACCGAGTGTGACGAGATGGCGCGCGAGAGTCGTCACACGCGAACGGAACTCGCCGTAGGTGACGGTCTCGTCGTCGAAGGACAGCGCCACCGCGTCCGGCGTGGTCGACGCCATCCGGTGGAACGCGTCGAGCACGAACTCGTCGGCCACGTCGTGGCTCGTGACGTTCCAGGTCTCCAACACCGTCGTGCGCTCGGCGCTGTCGATCAGCTCGATGTCGCCGACGACCGTCCCGGCATCCGTGGTCACGGCGCCGAGGACACCGATCAACCGCGACGCCAGAGTCGCGATCGTCGACTCGTCGAACAGGTCTGTGGCATAGGTGAATTCGAGCTTCCACTGCGCGTCGTTCTCGGAGACGGTGACCTGAAGGTCGGTCTTCGCGACGGCAGTGTCGAACTCGACTCCGGACACGGTCAAGCCCGGCAACTCCAGGCTGGTGGTCCCGAGGTTCTGGAACACGAGCAGCACCTGGAACAGCGGGTGGTGCGCTTGCGATCGCGGCGGATCGAGAACCTCGACGAGACGTTCGAACGGCACGTCGGCGTTACCGAACGCGTCGAGATCGGAGCGACGCACGGCGGCCAGCAGGTCGGTGAACGAGTCGGCCGGGTCGACGACGGCGCGCAGGACCAACGTATTGACGAACATGCCGACGAGGTCGTCGAGAGCTTCCTCGCCACGACCCGCGACGGGTGTTCCGACCGCGATGTCCTCGGTTCCCGACAGCCGGGCCAGCAGCACCGCCAGCGCGGCGTGCACCACCATGAACGGCGTCGCGGACTGCGTCGTTGCCAGCGCCTCGATGGAACTGCGCAGCGACGCGTCGATGTCCGTCGCGTACGTCGCACCCCGTCCCGACGCCACGGCGGGACGTCGCCTGTCCGACGGCAGGTCCAGTTGTTCGGGCAGGTCCGCCAACGCGCCGCGCCAGAATCGTTCCTGCGCGGAGATCAACGATCGTGGATCGTCTTCCGAGCCGAGGACCGCGCGCTGCCACAGCGCGAAGTCCGCGTACTGCACAGCCAAGGGCGCCCATCCTGGAGCGTTGCCGTCGCTGCGGGCGGCGTACGCGGTGACGACATCTCGCGTCAGCGGAAGCATCGAAAAACCGTCCGCCGCAATGTGATGCGCGACGAGAATCAACACGTGTTCGGTGGGTGACACCTGCAGCAGGCGCAGTCGAACCGGCACCTCGGCCGTCACGTCGAATCCCTGCGACACGACATCGACGACGCGGCCGTACAACGCCGTTTCGTCGACGCGTTCGGGAAGCAGATCGGGCGCGGCGTCGTCCGTCTCACACACGACCTGGCGACCGACACCGTCGACCTCCGGGTACACGGTGCGCAATGCTTCGTGCCGGTCGACGACGTCGTAGATCGCAGCCTGCAACGCGTCGACGTCCAGCAGCCCGGACAGCCTGATCGCGACCGGAATGTTGTCGACGGCCGAATTCGGGTCGAGGCGGTTGAGGAACCACATGCGCTGCTGCGCCATGGACAGAGGAACGACGTCGGGACGTTCACGCTTCGCCAGCGGCTCACGCGCCGACGAACCGTCGGCCTGCGCGGCGTCGACCGACTTCGCGAGACCGGCGACGGTCGGTGCGTCGAAGAATGCACGCACGTCGAGCTTGATCGACAGTTCGGCTCCGACGCGAGCGATCGCGCGGGTCGCGCTGAGCGAGTTACCACCGAGTGCGAAGAAGTCGTCGTCGACGCCGACGCGTTCGGCTCCGAGGATGTCCTCGAAGACGGCGACCAGGGTGCGTTCGACTTCGGTTGCCGGAGCACGGTATTCGGCGGCCGCGAGGGTGACGTCGGGCTTCGGGAGGGCCTTGCGGTCGAGCTTTCCGCTGGCGTTCAGCGGGAACTCGTCGAGCACGACGAACACGGCCGGAACCATGTAGTCCGGCAGCGTGCCGCGGATACCGGCGGCCAATGCAGCGGAGTCGGCTTCACCGGTCGACGTGACCAGATACGCCACCAACTGGTCGTCGACCCCGGAATCCGAGTCGTCGGAACGGACGACGACCACTGCCTGGCGGACCGTCTCCTGAGCGAGAAGCGCCGCTTCGATCTCACCGAGTTCGATGCGCAGACCACGAAGCTTCACCTGAAAGTCGGTGCGGCCCAAGTATTCCAAGACACCGGCAGTGTTCCAGCGCACGAGGTCGCCGGTGCGGTACATCCTCTCGCCGGAGTCGCTGTACGGGTCGGCGACGAACCGGTCGGCGGTCAGATCGGGTCGGGCGATGTATCCGCGTGCCAGCTGCACACCCGACAGGTAGAGCTCGCCGGGCACGCCGGGCGGAGTGCGGTCGAGGCCCTCCCCCAGCACGTGCAGTCCGGTGCGGGGCACCGCGACGCCGATCGGTACCGACACGAGGTCGGAGCTGTCGGTGCGGTGGTACGTGACGTCGACGGCAGCCTCGGTCGGGCCGTAGAGATTGTGCAGTTCGGCGTCGAACACCTCGTGAAAACGAGCCGTCGTCGACGCAGGCAGTGCCTCGCCCGACGCGAACACCTGCCGCAGGCTCGGAATCGTCGGCGCCTGGTCCGAGTCGAACTGGCCGAGGAACACCGACAGCATCGACGGCACGAAATGTGCGGTCGTCACGCCGTGCGTGCTCATCGTCTCGGCGATGTACGCCGGATCGCGGTGGCCGTCGGGCGCGGCGACGACGAGCCGTGCGCCTGCTTGCAGCGGCCAGAAGAATTCCCACACCGACACGTCGAACGTGAAGGGAGTCTTCTGCAGAACGACGTCGTCGGCGGTCAGCGGGTAGTCGGCCTGCCGCCAGTCGAGGTTCGCGACGATGGCCTCGTGCGAGACCGCGACACCCTTCGGGCGTCCCGTCGAACCCGACGTGAAGATGACGTACGCCGTGTTCGCCGGATCGAGCGCACCGTTGCGTTCGTCGTCGACGAGCGGTTCCGACGCGTACTGCGCCAGATCTTCGGTGTCCACGTTCAGCGCACGAACGTCGCCCGGTAGCGCGACGTCCTCGGTCGACGTGGTGAGCACGAGAATGGGCTCGGCGATGTCGACGACGTAGCCGATGCGATCGGCGGGATGTCCGGGGTCGATGGGAACGTACGCGCCTCCCGCAGCACTGATCGCGTACATCGCGACGAGGAGGTCGAGCGACCGCGAGATCGACAGACCGACGCGAACGTCCGGGCCGACTCCGAGTTCGACGAGGCGACGGGCCAGACGATTGACCCGGCCGTCGAATTCGGCATACGTGAGTTCGGTCCCGTCGAAGGTCACCGCGACCGCGTCGGGGGTGCGCTCGACCTGGTCGCGAAAACGACTGACGAGCGTCTCGGCGACGGGGACCGCAGCGACCTCGCCGAGCACCTCTCGGGCGTCGGCGACGACGGACGCGACGATCCCCTCCAGCCCACCGTCGGCCGCTTCGACGGCACCCGGCGCGACCGTCGAGAGTGCGAGGGGTACCAACGCGTCGGCGCCGAGCACTCCGCCCATGGCGGTGTCGAGGTTGCCGATCTCGCGGTGCAGGTCTCCGTACGTGACGGTCGAACTACCGACAGCGACGGCGACACGGTCGGCCTGACCTGCGGCGACCCGTCCGACCAACCCCGGTAGATCTTCGATCGCCGCCGACTGCGAACCAGACCCACCAGACACCATCTACCTCGTCCTCCCAATCACCACTCGCGAAACCTCGATTATCGCAGCCGTACGAAGCCTACTGACGAACGGACCACCGCCCAGTTCGCCGACGGATTGTTCGGATACCCACCTGATCAGGTCGGCATCCGAATGATCCGTCGGCAAACTCCCCGTACCGGCCGCCTCAGCTGTCGACCACGGTCGACGCGGTCTCGATCATCGACGCGATCAGCGACGCATACCCTTCGGCACCGAGTGCGGGCAGGATTCCGGGAACCAACTGCGACAGTGCGACCGTGATCAGTGCCTCCGGCTTGAGCGTGGCGCCCATCGCCTTCGATACCGCACCGATCTTGGTGTTCAGTTCCTCGAACGTGACCTCGGTTCCGTCGTGGGTCAGTGCGACGGACGCCGGCGAGGCAGCGGCCGCCTCCGACACCAGCCCCGGCAGATCGTCGACCGTCTTGGCCGCCCGCTTCGGCGCGAACGCCGCACGCTCGGCTTCCGACAGGATGTCGATCGATCGCAGTGTCACCGACGGATCCTGCGTGACCGCGTCGAGAATCCGCAAGAACCTGTCCGCGAACTTCTCGACCGTCGAGCGCGTGAACAGCGCCGTGGCGTAGTTGAACAGCGCCTTCACATCCGTGAGGGCACCCGAGTCGTCGAACTGCTCGATCGCCGTGAGCTGCAGATCGAACTTCGCCTGATCCTCGTCCGCCGCGAGCGTCGACACCTCGAGTCCCGGCAGCGCGAACGTTCCGCTCACCGCGTTCTGGAACGTCAGCATCACCTGGAACAGTGGCGAGAACGCACTCGAGCCCGACCGGCCACCGGCCGTGCGTCCCATGGACTCCACGAGTCGCTCGAACGGTACGTCCGCGTGACCGAAGGCCGCGAGATCGGTGTCCTTCGTCCGAGACAGCAAGTCCGCGAACGAAATTCCACCGTCGACGTGGGTGCGCAGCACCAACGTGTTGACGAACATGCCGACGAGGTCGTCGAGCGCCTCTTCACCACGACCCGCCGTCGGTGTACCGATGGCAATGTCGTCGGTGCCGCTGAGTCGAGCGAGCAGCACGGCGAGCGCACTGTGCACGACCATGAAGACCGTCGCATTGTGCTCGCGCGCCGTCTTCTCGAGGCGGTGTGCGATTTCCGGACCGAACGAGAACTCGTACGCGGCACCAATCGTGGACTGACGCGGCGGACGCGGATGATCGGTCGGCAGCGGCAGCAGTTCCGGTAGACCCGCGAGTTCGCGGTTCCAGTACGCCAACTGAGTGGAGATGGCGCTGTCCGGATCGTCCTCGCTTCCGAGAACTTCGCGCTGCCACAACGTGAAGTCCGCGTACTGCACCGGCAACGGCGCCCACTGCGGAGCATCCCCTGCCGCTCGCGAGGTGTAGGCGAGCATGACGTCGCGGATCAACGGACGCATCGAGAATCCGTCGGCCGTGATGTGATGCGCGACGAGTGCGAACACGTACTCGCTCTCGCCGAGCGAGAACAGAGCCGCTCGCACCGGGACCTCGGTCGTCACGTCGAACCCGGCGCCCAGTACGGCACCGACCCGTTCGTAGACCTCCGACTCGGACACCGAAATCGGTGTCAGATCCGGGAGCGCGTCGGCAACGGGGCCGATGACCTGGATCGGGCCGGTCTCGCTGTCGGGGTACGTCGTGCGCAGTACCTCGTGACGCTCGACGACGTCGGCCATCGCAGCCGCGAACGCGTCGGTGTCGAGCGCGCCCGAGAATCGAACGGCCGCAGGGATGTTGTACGCCGCCGACTCGGGATCGACCTGGTTCAGCGTCCACATGCGCTGCTGCGCGAGCGACAGAGGAATCGCCGCAGGCCGTTCCCGCGCGACGAGTGGCACACGAGCGCCACCGCCGACGAGGGGCTGGATCCGCGCGGCCAATGCCTCGACGGTCGACGCCTCGAACAGCGCCCGCACCGGGATCTGCGTGTCCAGTGCGGCACCGAGCCGGGACACGACCTGCGTCGCGATCAGCGAGTTGCCGCCGAGCTCGAAGAAGTCGTCGTCCAGTCCGATCCGATCCAGTCCGAGCACATCGGCCAGCGTCCGGACCACCACTTCCTCGACCGGGTTGGTCGGTGCTCGGAATTCTCGAGCGACGACCTCCGGCTTCGGCAGCGCCTTGCGATCGAGCTTTCCGTTCGTGTTCAGCGGCAACGCATCCAGCACGACGTAGGCCGACGGCACCATGTACGACGGCAGGCTCGACGTCAGTGCCGCACGAGACGACGCGACATCGAACTCGCCGGCAGCAGGCACGACGTACGCCACGAGCTGATCACCTGTACGGCCGTCGTTGTGCACGGTCACCGCCGCCTCGCGGACGGCGTCCTGATCGCGCAGCGCCGTCTCGATCTCACCGAGCTCGATACGGTAACCGCGCACCTTGACCTGGAAGTCCACGCGCTCGACATAGTCGAGTTCGCCTGCGGCAGTCCACTTCACGACGTCACCCGTGCGGTACATACGCGTGCCGTCGGTCTGGTCACTCCGCAGGCTACGCTCCTGGCCACTCGAGAACGGGTTCGCGACGAACCGATCCGACGTCAGGTCTGCCCGGCCGTGGTATCCGCGCGCCAACTGCGCACCGGCCAGGTACAGCTCGCCGCTGACGCCGACCGGAACCGGCTGCAGGCGACTGTCGAGGACCAGCACCTCGCTGTTCCATTCGGGCCGGCCGATCGGAACGGACGTCACGTCCGCATCGGTGACGAGGTGCGACGTGATCGACACCGCCGCCTCGGTCGGTCCGTACAGGTTGAACAGTTCTGCCGAGTTGTGCCGGCGGAATGCACGAGCGGTTGCGGGCGGGAGCGCCTCACCGATCGCGAGGACGCGTCGCAACGTAGTCGGCAACGTGCCACCGGCGACGGTCGTCAACATCGACAACATCGACGGCACGGCATGCAGGGTCGTGACTGCGTGATCGCGCATCAACGCGAGCAGGTAGTCCGGATCGCGGTGTCCGTCTGCCGTGGCGACGACGATGCTTCCGCCCGACGTCAGCGCGGACCAGAACTCCCACACCGACAGGTCGAAGGTCGCAACCGTCTTCAGCAGCACCGAATCCGTTGCATCCATACCGAACTCGGCGTGCTTCCACAGCAGCTGGTTGACGATGGCGCCGTGCGTCACAGCAACACCCTTGGGCTTGCCCGTCGAACCGGACGTGAAGATCACGTATGCGGTGTTATCCGGACGCAGCGGCAGAAGCCGTTCCTCCGGTGCGATCGGCGACGCGTCGGAGCAGGCGTTCTCGAGCTCCGAGAGCGCGACCGAACCCGAGCCGATGTCCTCGCCTGCGGTGATCACGCAGACCGGATCGGCGACGTCGAGGATGTACTCGACCCGCTCGGCGGGCTGATCCGGATCGATCGGCACATACGCGCCACCTGCCTTCACGATGGCGTACATGCCGACGAGCAGGTCCACCGACCGTCGAATGGCCAAGCCGACCAACGACTCCGGTCCGACGCCACGTTCGACGAGTGCGCGTGCGACACGGTTGACACGGGCATCGAAATCTCCGTACGACAGCGACTCGCCCTCGTACACCAACGCCGTTGCCGCCGGATCGCGACGCACCTGCGCGTCGAACAGGTCGACGAGTGTTGCGCTCGAATCCGTGTCGTGACCGGTGTCGTTCCAGCCGGACACCAACGCGTCACGTTCGTCGTCGTCGAGGATCGTGATGTCGCCGACGGCCGTCGACGGCGCCTGCGTCACGGACTCCAACACGCGCACGAAACGCTCGACGATCGTTTCGACCGTTCCGCGTTCGAACAGATCCGTCGCGTACGTCATGATCGCCTCGAAACCTGCGGGCGCACCGTCGTCGTCGTAATGATCGGCGAGGATGAGATGCAGATCGAACTGCGAGTTGCCGGAATCCGCGTCGACTGCCGAGACCGTCAGGTCGCCGAGCTCCAGGCTGCTTCGTGCCACGTTCTGGAACGAGAAGCCCACCTGGAACAGCGGATGACGCGCCGTCGACCGTGCCGGGTTGAGCACCTCGACGAGACGCTCGAACGGCACGTCCGCGTTGGCGAACGCCTGCAGATCCGTCTCGCGAGCCGTCGCGAGCAGGTCCACGAAGCTGCGCTCGCCTGTCACGTCGAGTCGGAAGACCAACGTGTTGACGAACATGCCGACGAGGTTGTCGAGCACGGCCTCACCGCGGCCTGCGATCGGCGTTCCGACAGCGATGTCCGTCATGCCGGACAGGCGCGACAGCAGCACCGAGAACGCCGCGTGGACGGCCATGAACACCGTCGCGTTGTTCTCGCGTGCCAGATCCTGCAGTGCCGCATGGGTTGTCGCCGGCACCGCGAATTCGACGCGATCGCCCCGGAAGCTCTGATCTGCAGGCCGCGGCTTGTCGATCGGAAGCGTCAGCTGGTCGGGCAGATCGGCGAGTTCGCTCTTCCAGTACTCGAGCTGGCGTGCACCGACCGATGTCGGATCGTCCTCGTCACCGAGCACGTCCCGTTGCCACAGCGCGTAGTCCGCGTACTGCACCGGCAGGGGTGCCCAATCCGGGGACTGCCCGTGAGTGCGGGCGCCGTACGCCGTCATCAGATCGGTCATGACCGGCACTGCCGACGAGCCGTCGGCCGAGATGTGGTGCACGACCATCGCGAGGACGTACTCCGGTACGTCGCCGTCGATGCGGAACAGCGTGATGCGCACCGGCACTTCGCTGGTCACGTCGAACTGCGTCGCCGCGAGCGCGAGCACCTTCTCGGTGACCGCTGCCGCGTCGACCGACTCGACGGTCAGCGCGATGCCTGCCTGCTCCGGCGTCAGAACCTTCTGTGCCGGACCGGAATCGGTGTTCGGGTAGACCGTGCGCAGCGTTTCGTGGCGTGCGACGAGGTCGCCGATCGCCTCGGCGAACGCATCCTCGTCGAGCTCGCCCGACAGACGCAGAGCCATCGGAATGTTGTACGCGGTCGACGCACTGTCGAATCGGTTGAGGAACCACATGCGGCGCTGCGCGAGGGACAGAGGCACATGCTGCGGACGCTCGCGCGCCACCAGTTCCTGACGACCGCCGGCACCGACCGACGACTCGACCCGTCCGGCCAGGTCACCGACCGAAGATGCCTCGAACAGAAGCCGAACCGGAACCTGCGTGTCGAGCGCTGCCCCGAGCCGCGACACGACCTGCGTCGCGATCAACGAGTTACCGCCGAGCGCGAAGAAATCGTCGTCGACACCGACCCGGCCCACACCGAGCACGTCCGCGAACACACCCGCAACGATCTCTTCCAACGGCGTCGACGGTGCACGGAACTCCACCGCCGCGGTCGTCGGCACCGGAAGCGCACGACGATCGAGCTTGCCGTTGACCGTCAACGGAATCTCCCCGAGCACCACGAACGCCGACGGCACCATGTACTCCGGCACCAACGTCGCCACACCCGACCGCACTGCCTCGACGTCGGCCGTGCCGACGAGGTAGGCGACCAGACGCGTCGCACCCGGGGTGTCCTCGCGCACGATCACCGCAGCCGCGGTCACACCCGGCTGCGCCGACACCGCCGCCTCGACCTCACCGAGCTCGATCCGGAAACCACGCACCTTCACCTGATCATCAGCACGACCGAGGTAGACCAGTTCTGCAGACGAGTCAGCCTTCTCGACCCAACGCGCGACGTCACCGGTCCGATACAGCCGGCCCTCACCGAACGGGTTCGCCACGAAACGAACCGACGACAGATCCGCACGCCCGAGATACCCACGCGCCAACTGCCCACCCGACACGTACAGCTCACCCGCAACACCGACCGGAACCGGCTGCAGACGGGTGTCGAGGACGTAGACACCCAGACCCGAGATCGGCGCACCGATCACCGACGCCGAACCCGCCGACGCAGCCGAGAGCGCACGGAACGACACGTGCACCGTCGTCTCCGTGATGCCGTACATGTTGACGAGAAGGGGCCCGGACTCGCTGCCGTCACCGTGACGCGCGAACCAGCCCTCGAGACGACGAGGCTCGAGCGCCTCACCACCGAACACCACGTACCGCAGCGACAACTCGCCCGCGTTCGCCGCACCGGCCCGATCGAGCTCGGCCAACTGGTAGAACGCCGACGGCGTCTGGTTCAGCACCGTCACACCCTCGGCGACCAGCAGCTCACGGAACGCCTCGGGCGACCGCGAGGTGAAGTAATCCACCATCACCAACGTCCCGCCGTACAGCAGCGGTCCCCACAGCTCCCACACCGAGAAGTCGAACGCATACGAATGGAACATCGTCCACACGTCGGTCTCGTCGAAGCCGAACGAGCCGTCCGTGTTGTCCATCAACCGCACCACAGTGCTGTGTGGAATCAACACGCCCTTCGGCCGACCCGTCGAACCCGACGTGTAGATCACGTACGCCAAATTGTCCGCAGACAACGGCGCACGGCGCTCGGCATCGGTGACCGGCTTCGAGGACCAGGCATCCGGATCGTCCTGCGTCACATCCACGACCGGAATGTCCGCCCCGCGCACACCCGCCATCGACTCCGCAGCCGACACCTCCGGCGTCGTCACCACAGCCACCGGCGCCGCATCCGACATCATGAATGCGATGCGCTCGGCCGGATACGTCGGATCGACCGGCAGATAACCCGCACCGGATTTCACCACCGCCAACAACGCAACGACCAGATCGGCCGAACGCGGAAGAGCCACCGCCACCAACGAATCCGAGCAGGCGCCCGCCGCGATCAACCGGCGTGCCAGACGATTGACCCGAGCGTCGAGTTCCGCGTACGTCGACGACACCCCGTCGAAACGCACCGCCACCGACTCCGGGTGCGCCGCCACGACCGCGTCAAAACGGTCGATCAACGTGTCCGCACCGACCGACACGTCCGGACCCGACGAACTCCACTGCGTCAGAACACGATCACGCGTGTCGGCATCGACGATGTCGAAGTCGCCGACCGCAGCCGACGCATCCGCAACCACACCGCTCAACACCGCCAGGAACTGACGGCCGAAACGATCGACGGTCGACTCCTCGAACAGGTCGGTCGCGTAGCTGATGTAGCAGGTCATGCCGCCCAACGCGCCGGCAGAGTCCGTCGCCTCCTCGAACGTGAACTGCAGATCGAACTTGGCGATTCCCGCGTCGAATTCGAGCGCTTCGACCGACAGGTTCGGCAGTTCCAACGCGGTACGGCCCAGGTTCTGGAATGCCAGCACCACCTGCACCAACGGATGCCTGGACTGCGAGCGCTCCGGATCGAGCACCTCCACGAGCCGCTCGAACGGCACGTCCGCGTTGGCGAACGCCGACAGATCCGTCTCGCGAGCATGCGCCAGCACGTCACGGAAACTCGTCGACGGCTCGACCTGCGTGCGCAGCACGAGCGTGTTGACGAACATGCCGATCAGATCGTCCAGTTCGGCTTCGCCGCGCCCTGCAACAGGCGTACCGATGGCCACGTCCTCGGACGCCGACAGCCGCGACATCAACACCGCGAGCGCGGTGTGCACGACCATGAACAACGTCGAGTTGTTCTCGCGCGCAACCACATCCAATGCGTGATGCAGCTCAGGCGACACCGTGAACGACGTCGTCCGGCCACGGTTCGTCGCGACGGTCGGCCGCGCGTAGTCGAACGGCAACTCGATTTGATCGGCCAGACCCGACAGCTGACGAGTCCAGTACGCGACCTGCTGCGACGCGATCGACGACGCGTCGTCCTCGGTTCCGAGCACCTCGCGCTGCCACACCGCGTAATCCGCGTACTGCACCGGCAACGGCGCCCATGCCGGAACATCACCCGCCGCGCGAGAGGCGTACGCGACCATCACGTCGGTCGTCAACGGCCGCATCGAGAAACCATCGGACGCGATGTGATGCACCACGAACACGAGCACGTGGTCGTTGCTGCCGCTCAGTTGCAGAAGCCGCACCCGCACCGGCACCTCACGCGTGACGTCGAACCCACCCGACACGATGTCGACGACGGTGGGAAGAACGTCGTGCTCCGACACCGTCACCGGAGTGAGGTCCACCTCGACCTCGGATGCCGGCAGCACGACCTGGTGGCCGACTCCGTCGAACTCGGGATAGATCGTCCGCATCGTCTCGTGGCGAGCGACGACATCCGAGATGGCCTGCCGCAGCGCGTCCCGGTCCAACGACCCGGTCAAGCGGATCGCCACCGGAATGTTGTTCACCGAGGACTCGGTGTCGAACCGGTTGAGGAACCACATGCGCTGCTGCGCCAGCGATAGCGGAATGCGTTCCGGCCGTGGACCGGCGACGAGCGCCGCCCGTGCGCCGGCACCCACGTGATCCTCGATCCGGCGCGCCAGCGCGCCGACCGTCGTCGCGTCGAACAGCGCGCGGACGGGAACCTGGGCGTCGACCGCCGCACTCAGGCGCGCGACGACCTGAGTCGCGATGAGCGAGTTGCCGCCGAGCGAGAAGAAGTCGTCGTCGAGACCGACTCGCTCGGCGCCGAGCACGTCGGCGAACACGTCCGCGACGGCCTGCTCGATCGGCGTTCCGGGGGCACGGTATTCGGCGGCAGCGACCTCGGGCTCCGGCAGAGCCTTGCGATCGAGCTTGCCCGACGAGGTCAGCGGCAGATCGTCCAACACGACGACCGCGGACGGCACCATGTACGACGGCAGCCGCTCCGAGGCGTCGGCGAGAACGGATTCGACTGCACCGGACTCGCTGTCGAGTCCGGACGCGAACACGATCCACGCGACGAGTCGATCGCCGCGTACTGCGACGACAGCGTGTGCGACGGAATCGGCAGCCACCAGCGCCGACTCGATCTCACCCAGTTCGATGCGCTGACCGCGCAGCTTCACCTGGAAGTCGGAGCGTCCGACATAGACGAGTTCGCCGTCGCCGTTCCACCGCACGACGTCACCGGTGCGGTACAGACGCCCTTCGCCGAACGGATTGGCCACGAAACGATCTGCGGTCAGATCCGGACGCGACGCGTAGCCACGTGCGAGCTGAACGCCGCCGAGGTAGAGCTCGCCCTCGGCACCGACAGGTGTCGGCCGCAAAGCGTTGTCCAGCACGTAGACCCGGGTGTTGTAGACGGGCTTACCGATGGGAACACCGCTGACGTCGGCAGAGGTGAACTCGTGATAGGTCACGTCGACCGCTGCCTCGGTCGGTCCGTACAGGTTGATCATGCGCGCCGACGGCACCGCCTGGGTGAGGCTCGCTGCCGTCGCCGACGGAAGCGCCTCACCGGACGCGAACACCCACCGCAAGCTCGTCGCCGTGCGCGCCGACGGTTCGGCGGTGAACACGGCCAGCATCGACGGCACGAAGTGCGCAACCGTGACGGACTCCGACACGATCAACTGTGCGAGGTACGCCGGATCACGGTGTCCGTCCGGACGTGCGATGACCATGCGGGCACCGACCTGCAACGGCCAGAACAACTCCCACACCGACACGTCGAACGTGACCGGCGTCTTCTGGACGACGACGTCGGAGTCGGTCAGTGCGTACTCGGCCTGCATCCATTCCAGGCGGTTGACGATGGCCCGGTGGCCGATCGTCACGCCCTTGGGCCGACCCGTCGATCCGGACGTGAACAGCACGTAGGCGCTGCCGTCCGTCGTCGCAGGACGCTCGGACTCCGTCAGCCGGCCGCCCTCGTATCCGTCCAGATCCAGCTGATCCAGGTGCCGGATGCGGACGCCCGCGCCGACGTCGAGGCCATCCCGGCCGGTGGTGAGGACCAGTGCCGCTGCCGCAGTGTCGACGATGTACTCGATGCGTTCGGTCGGCTGTTCCGGATCGACCGGAACGTAGGCGCCGCCTGCCTCGACGACCGCGTAGATCGCCACGAGCAGGTCGAACGAGCGACGAATGCCGATCGCCACCGTCGTCTCGGGTCCGACACCTTCACCGACGAGGTACCGCGCCAGACGACCCACACGGTCGGAGAACTCGCGGTAGCTCAGCGACTCGCCCTCGAACGTGAGCGCCACGGCGTCGGGTGTGCGCTCGACCTGCGCGTGGAACGCATCGAGAAGCAGCGCGTCGTCGACGGCGTGCTCGGTGTCGTTCCAGGTGTCCAGCACGAGTGCGCGTTCAGCCGCATCCAACAGATCGACGTCGCCGACGCGTCGCGTCGAATCAGCGGCGATCGCCTCGAGAATCCGCTGTACCCGTGCCAGCATGGCCGTCACCTGGTCGCGCTCGAACAAGTCTTCGAAGTACTTGAGCGTCAATCGGATTCGGTCGTCGGAGACGATCAGCAGTGTCAGCGGGTAGTGCGTGCTGTCGTTGGATTCGACGCCCGTGACCGCCATGCCGTCGATGTCCGACGCCTGCGCGGCGAGACCGGCTTCGTCGACCGGGTACGACTCGAACACCGTCAGCGTGTCGAACAATGTGCCGACGCCTGCGGCACGCTGGATGTCCGTCAGGCCGAGGTAGTGATGATCCAGCAGATCCGCCTGCTCGCTCTGCAGACGCGTCAGTGCGGACTCGAGCGATTCGGACGAGTCGATCCGGACGCGGACGGGCAGCGTGTTGATGAACAGGCCGACCATCGATTCGACTCCGGGGAGCGATGCGGGCCGACCGGACACCGTCGCACCGAAGACGACGTCGTCGCGCCCGGTCGACGCCGACAGCAGCATTCCCCATGCCGCCTGGACGAGCGTGTTGACGGTGACGCCGAGACGCGCACCCAGTGCGGACAGCGACGCGGACAGTTCCGCCGACATCGCGAGTTCGACGGCGCCTGCACGGGACGAGATCTCCCGGCCCGCTGCCGACGGCGCCAACAGAGTCGGCTCCGGCGCGTCCTCGAGCGCACGCGCCCACACCGCCGCCGACTCCACGTGGTTCCGACGATCGATCCACGACAGGAACGTGCGGTACGACGGGACGCGTGGCAGCGTCCCTGCATCTCCGTGGACCGCATACAGGACGAGCAGATCCTTCATCAACAGCGGCATGGACCAGCCGTCGATCAGGATGTGGTGGTTGGCGAACAGCAGCCTGAATTCACCGTCCGACAGCTTCACCAGCGTGAATCGCACGAGAGGTGCTGCGGCCGTGTCGAATTGCGTCGCCTGCTCCTCGGCCCGCAAACGCTCGTACGCCGCGGTGCGCTCGGCCTCGGGGACGTCCGAGAGGTCGTGCTCGGTCCACGGCACCGTCACATCCTGGACGACGACCTGAACTGACGAACCGTCCGCGGTCGTCACGAACGCGGTCCTCAGGTTGTCGTAGCGGTCCAGCAATGCCTGTGCGGCACCGCGGAGGCGCTGCGCGTCCACGTCGCCGGTCAGGGTGAGCACCATCTGCATGGTGTAGACGTCGAGGTCGGATCCGGCGAGCTTCGCGTGGAACAGCAGGCCCGACTGCAGCGGCGACAGCGACCAGATGTCGGTCGTCGACGGGTACTGCGTTTCGACGACGTCGATGTCGCGCTGGGTGACCTGCGCGAGCGGGACGTCGGACGGCGTCAGACCACCGGCGGAACCGTCGGTGACGTGCGCGGCGAGCGCGACGAGAGCCGCGACCCACAGGTCGGCCAGTTCCTGGACGTCGCCTCGGCCGATCGCGCCCGTCGGGAACGCGAACGTCGCGGCGAGCTCGGATTCGTCGCCGACACCGCGCACGATGGCGTTGATGTCGACCGTCTTGTTGGCAGGCATGTCCGCGTCGCCGACGACCACGAGGTCGTCGAAATCCGATGCGGGAACCCAGCCGTCGAGTCCCTCGGGCAGCTCACCCGTCGAGATACGGCCCAGGTAGTTGAAGCTGATCTGCCCGTCCGACAGTGCCGTCAATTCCGCCCCGGTCTCCCGGTTCATGTAACGCAGCAGCCCGTATCCCATGCCCTTGTCGGGAATGGCGAGCAGCTGTTCCTTGACGGCCTTGACCGCACGAGCCATCTCGCCACCGACGGCCAGCGCCTCGGCGGTGTCGACACCGGACAGGTCGAGCCGAACCGGGTATACGCTCGTGAACCAGCCGACCGTTCGAGACAGATCGGCTCCGGGCACCAGCTCTTCCTCGCGGCCGTGGCCTTCGAGCTGGACGAGCGTGGACGGCGCGTCGACGCCACGTGCCGCGCGCCACCGGTTGACCGCCACCGCGAGGGCAGTGAGCAGGCCGTCGTTCACGCCGCCGCGGAACGCGTCGGGAACCGCCGTCAACAACGCCTTCGTCACGTCTGCGGGAACGACCGCCGAGACGCGCTCGACGGTGGACGACACATCGATCGCGGGATCGAACGGCCGGTCGCCGAGTACCGGATCATCGGTACTCGAAATCGCCTTCCACACAGGAAGTTCCGCAATACGATCGGCGCTGTGCGCTTCCTCGTGCAAGGCGTGCGCCCAGCGGCGCTCGGACGTACCGACCTCGGGAAGCACCGGATCGTTACCGAGCGACACCTGCGCCCACGCAGCGACGAAGTCCGGCACGAGGATTCGCCACGACACACCGTCGACGACGAGGTGATGTGCGACGACGACGAGTCGACCGGATCGCCTCGGGCCGAAGTCGATCCATACGAACCGCAGCATGCGGCCCGAACGCGGATCGAGGTGGCTCATCGACTCGTTCACCGCATCGGACCCGATGGACAGCACAGCTGCCTCGTCGATGTCCGGGTCGACCTCGACGCGGTCGATCAGTCCGTCGGCCGGGACGGTTCCGGGTGCGGAAATCTCGAGACTCCACCCCTCGGAATTCTCGACGAGCGTCGCGCGCAGGCCATCGTGCTTGTCGATGACGGCCGCGACCGTGCGAGCGATGCCCTGACGGTCGATCGCTGCGGGAAGCTCCAGCGTGACCGTCTGCACGAACCGGTCGTGGGCACCGCCTAATTCTGGGTCGTTCCTGCGGGCTCCACTCCCGGCCCGCTCGATCATCAACTGCGCGAACGGCATCAACGGCATCGAGCCGACGCCACCGCCGTCGAGCTCCTCCAGAACGGCCTTGCCGACGACGTCGTCCGACGTCGCGACCGAAGCCAAACCGGCAACGGTCTTCTGCTCGAACACATCCCGAGGAGCGATGACCACTCCCCTGGCGCGGGCGCGTGCGACGAGCTGGATCGAGACGATGCTGTCGCCACCGAGCGCAAAGAACGAATCATCGATGCCCACGCGGTCGAGTCCGAGAACCTCGGCGAACACATCGCTGAGGACACGCTCGACATCCGTCTCGGCGTCGCGGAATTCTGCGGTGCTCTCGAAGACCGGGTCCGGCAATGCCTTTCGGTCGAGCTTGCCCGACGGTCCGAGCGGCAACTCGTCGAGCACGAGCACGAACGCCGGCACCATGTATTCGGGCACCAGTGCACCGACCGACTGCAACAACGAGGGCACGTCGACGGTGACGCCCGACGTCGGCACGACGTAGGCGACCAGCTGATCCTGTCGGACCTGGACGACGGCCTGCGCGACCGAATCGTCGACCAACAACGCCGACTCGATCTCCCCCAACTCGATACGCAGACCACGCAACTTCACCTGAAAATCACTACGACCGATGTACTCGAGTTCACCCGACGCAGTCCAGCGCACCAAGTCCCCGGTCCGATACAACCGACCACCCACATCGAACGGATCCGCCACGAACCGATCCGCCGACAAATCCGGACGACCGTAATACCCGCGCGCCAACTGCACACCCGCCAGATACAACTCACCCACCATGCCCACCGACACCGCACGCAGCCGGCCATCGAGCACATGAACCCGCGTGTTGAACACCGGCCGCCCGATCGGCACAACAGCAACATCATCCGAGGTGTACTCGTGGAACGTCACATCCACCGCAGCCTCGGTCGGACCATACAAATTCACCAACCGCGCCGACGGCAACACCCCCGCGAACGACCGCGCCGTCGCCACCGGCAACGCCTCACCAGAGGCGAACACCCACCGCACACCCGACGCCTCCGCTGCCGACGGCTCCCCCGCGAACACCGCCAACATCGACGGCACGAAATGCGCCACCGACACCCGCTCATCCCGCATCAACGACGCCAAATACACCGGATCCCGATGACCATCCGGCCGCGCCACCACCAACCGAGCACCGACCTGCAACGGCCAGAACAACTCCCACACCGACACATCGAACGTCACCGGCGTCTTCTGCACAACGACATCGGAATCGGTCAGCGCGTACTCCGCCTGCATCCACACCAGACGATTCACGATCGCCGCATGGCTGATCGCCACACCCTTCGGCCGACCCGTCGACCCCGAAGTGAACAACACATACGCCACATGCTCAGGGCGCAGAGGCCGGACCCGATCCGCATCCGACACAGGCTCATCGGAGAACCCGCCCAGCTCGACCTTGTCCACGAGAACGACATCCACACCATCAGCGGCGAAGCCATCCCGCGACGTCGACAACGCCACCGTCACCTGCGCCGTCTCCAGAATGTAGGCCACCCGCTCGCCAGGCTGATCCGGATCCACCGGCACATACCCCGCACCGGCCTTGATCACGCCATACAAACCGACCATCAAATCCAACGACCGACGCATCGCCACAGCCACCAACGACTCCGGACCCACACCCCGCGAAATCAAGTATCTCGCAACACGATTCGCCCGAGCATCGAACTCCGCGTACGACAGCGACTCACCCTCGAACACCAACGCCACCGCATCCGGCGACGCCGCGACCTGCGCATCGAACAACGACACCAACGTCGCCGCCGAATCCACCACGCGTGCAGTGTCGTTCACCCCGGCCAACAACACCCGCTCGGCATCGTCGATCAGATCGATGTCGCCGACGGGCTGAGCCTGATCGGCTGCGATGGCCTGGAAGATGCGCTCCAGCTTGCCCATCATCGATGCCACGTCGGCTGCGCCGAACACATCGGTGAGGTACTTCAGCTTCAGGTGCACCTGGCTTTCGACGGCGATGAGCAGCGTCAGCGGGTAGTGCGTGGCGTCCTCGAGAGCCACCCCTGCGACGGACATGCCGTCGATGTTCTTCGCCTGCTCCGCGAGTCCGGCTTCGTCGACCGGGTACGACTCGAAGACCGTGAGCGTGTCGAACAGCGCACCGATCTTCGCGTCACGCTGAATCTCGCCCAGGCTCACGTAATGGTGATCGAGGAGATCCGCCTGCTCACCCTGAAGTCTGGTCAGCAACGACTCGACGGATTCGTGCCCGTCGACGCGAACGCGGATCGGCAGGGTGTTGATGAACAACCCGACCATCGACTCGACACCGGCAAGTCCTGCCGGGCGGCCCGACACCGTTGCACCGAAGACGACGTCGTCGCTGCCGAGGGTGCGTCCGAGCAGGATGCCCCACGCTGCCTGCACCATCGTGTTCAGCGTGACGCCGAGACGTGCGGCCGAGGATTGCAGTGCCGACGACAACGACGGGCTCAGATCGAGGGAAAGCTCGTCGGCGTCCGCGGACACCGCACGGTTCTGGTCGACGGACGACAGCATCGTGGGTTCTTCGACGCCGTCGAGCGTCTCGGCCCACTTCTGCCGCGATACCGACGCGTCCTGCTCTGCCACCCAGGCCAGGAAGTTGCGGTACGAGCGCACCCGCGGGAGCGCCGACGCGTCACCCCGAAGTGCGTACAGCGCCAACAGGTCTCGCATCAGCAGCGGCGAGGACCAGCCGTCGAGCAGCAGGTGGTGGCTGGACACGAGGAAGCGGTAATCGCCCTCGGCCATCTTCACGAGCGTGAAGCGCATCAGCGGCGCCGACGTCAGCTCGAAGTGCTCCGCCTTGTCGCGGGCACGAACGGCCTCGAATTCGGCCTCTCGCGCGTCGGCGGGGCGATCGCTCAGATCCAGCTCACGCCACGGCACCGTGACCGAGTCGAGGACGAGTTGGACGGACGTGCCGTCTGCATTCTGAACGAACGCGGTCCGAAGGTTCGGGTACCTGTCGAGCAGTGCTTGCGACGCGCCGCGAAGCCGGTCCGCATCCACGTCGCCGGTCAGCTCCAGCAACACCCGCATCGTGTAGACGTCGAGCGACTGGGTCGCGATGAGTGCGTGGAACAACAGTCCGGACTGCAGCGGTGCCAGCGACCAGATGTCGGAGACGCCTGCGAAGCCGGACTCCCAGACGTCGATGTCGCGCTGCGACACCGGCACCAGCGAGATGTCCGAGGGCGTCAGGCCGCCTGCATCCGGACCTGCCACGTGTTCGGCCAACGCGCCGAGAGCGTCGGACCACAATGCCGCGAATTCCTCGACGTCCGAGCGCGACAGCACACCCTGCGGGTACGTGAAGCTCGCGGTGAGGCGCGGACCGTCTGCAGTGTCGACGACGGCCGAGTTGATGTCGATCGTCGCGTTGGCAGGCATATCCGGGTCGCCGGGTGCACCGACGTCCGCGAGCAGGCGGTTCGGCAACCACGCACCACCGGTGAGCTCCTCGGAGATGCCCTCCGTGCTGACCCGACCGAGGTAGTTGAAGCTGACCTGCGGTGCGGCAGAGGCAGATTCGAGGACGTGGGACGTCTCGCCGTTGATGTAGCGCAGAAGGCCGTAGCCCATTCCCTTGTCGGGGACCGCGAGCAACTGCTCCTTGACTGCCTTGACGACGGCACCCATCGACGGGCCTGCGGCGAGCGCAGCCGCGACGTCGATCCCGCGGACGTCGAAGCGAACGGGGTACGCACTGGTGAACCAGCCGACCGTTCGAGACAGGTCTGCACCGGGCACGATCGATTCTTCGCGTCCGTGCCCTTCGAGCTTGACGAGCGCTTCGGGCAATTCGACGCCGCGACGTGCGCGGAACTCGGTCAGCGCCAGGACGAGTGCTGCGAGGAGGCCGTCGTTGACACCGCCGTTGAATCGGGCGGGCACCGTCGTGAGAGTTGCTTCGGTGACCGTCTCCGACAGTTCGACGTCGACTCGATCGGTCGTCGACAGCGTGTCGACAGTCGGATCGAATCGACGACTTCCGAGCATCGGATCCGAACCGGCGAGAACTTCGGTCCACCACGTGACTTCGGCTTCGCGCGCACTGTCGTGTGCCGCGTCGACCAGGCCGTGCGCCCACCGACGCATCGACGTGCCGACCGGTGCCAGCGCGACGTTCTGATCGGCAGCTGCCTGGCCCCACGCAATGGCCAGGTCCGGCAACAGGATTCGCCAGGAGACGCCGTCGACGACGAAGTGGTGAGCGACGATGAGCAGAATGCCGGGTCGTGGGGTCTCGTCGACATCCGACACGAAGTCGAACCAGACGAACTCGAGCATGCATCCCGACTCGGGATCGAGCCGGTCCTTCGCGGCGTCGAGTTCGTGCTCGGCGCGCGCGAGAAGGTCGTCGTCCGAGATCGACGCGTCCAGCTCGACGCGGGTGATCATCCCGTCGACGTCGCAGGTGCCGGGTTCACGGGTGTGGAACGTCCACTCTCCGCCTTCGGCACGTTCGAGGACTGCACGCAGGACGTCGTGGTGGTCGACCACCGCAGTGATGGACCGCTCGAGCAACTCGCGTTCGATGCCGGTCGGCAGCGTCACCGCGACCGACTGCGCGAAACGGGAGAATCCGCCAGGACCGTCGACGATCGAGTGCATGATCGGCGTCAGAGCGAGCAGTCCGACGCCGCCGCCGGGAAGTTCGGCAACGACTTCACGCTCTTCTGCGTCGCCGAGAACTGTTGCCACCTCGGCCAACCCGGCCACCGAGCGCCGCTCGAACACATCGCGCGGAGTGAACGAGATGCCACGCGCACGTGCTCGCGACACCAGCTGAATGGAGACGATGCTGTCTCCGCCGAGTGCGAAGAACGACTCGTCGACGCTGACCTGCTCGACGCCGAGGACGTCGGCGAACACCTCGGCGATGATCCACTCGACCTCGTTGCCCGCAGCACGGAACGCCTGCTGCTCGAACACCGGCGCGGGCAGCGCCGCGCGGTCCAACTTGCCGACCGGAGTCAGCGGAACCTGGTCGAGCACGACGATGGCGGCGGGCACCATGTGTGCCGGCAGCGAGCGTGCGACGAAGGCCGACAGCTCGTCGACGTCGACGACCGCATCCCGAGCAGGCAGGACATAGGCGACCAGAGCCATCGTGCCGTTGGCCTGTTCGTGTCCGACGGTGGCGGCGAACGACACGCTGTCGTGCTGGACGAGAGCGGTGTCGATCTCGCCGAGTTCGACGCGGAAGCCACGGATCTTGATCTGGAAGTCCGAGCGGCCGACGAATTCGATGTTGACTGCTGCCGGGTCCTCCAACACCGCGTCGGAACCGAACGTCCAACGGACGATGTCTCCGGTGCGGTACATGCGGGCGCCGGGGGCACCGTACGGGTTGGCGACGAAGCGCGTCGACGTCAGATCCCTGCGCTCGTGGTAACCACGGGCCAGTGCGCCGCCCGCGAGATAGAGCTCACCTGCGGCACCCACCGGAACGGGGTTCATCCGGGCGTCGAGCACCAGAGCCGACATGCCGTGAATCGGACGGCCGACGGTGATCGGCATACCGGGACGCAACTCGGCGAACGTCGAGATGATGGTCGTCTCGGTCGGGCCGTACCCGTTGTAGTACTTGCGTCCCACCGCCCACCGGGCCAGCAGATCGGGAGTGGTCACGTCGCCACCGACGGACGCGACCTTCAGGCTGTCGACTCCCGTCGGGTCGACAGTGCCCAGAACGGCAGGCGTGATGATGGTGTGCGTGACCTGCTCGGTCTTCAGAAGGTCTGCGAGGTCCTCGCCACCGATGATCGACGCGGGCACGACGACGAGCGTCGCCCCCTCGGAGAACGCCGCCATCCATTCCAGTACGGACGGATCGAAGCTCGGTGAACAGATGTGGAGGAAGCGGGAGTCCGAGTCCAGGTGGTACAGATCGGTCGCGGCGTCGAGGACACCACCGAGACCGCTGTGCGTCACGACGACGCCCTTCGGTAGACCGGTGGATCCGGACGTGTAGATCATGTACGCGGCGTGGTCGATCGCGAGCGGCGCGAGCCGGTCGGCATCGGTGATCGGCGCGTCGGACTGCTCGGCCACGGTATCGGCGAACGCCGGATCGTCGATCTCGATCCACTCGGTCGCAGTCGGCAGGTGTGCCGAGAATTCGCTCGACGTGATGCCGAACAGGGCACCGGAGTCACCGAGCATGTGTTCGACGCGTCCCACCGGGTACGTCGGATCGACCGGCAAGTGGGCGGCACCGGCCTTGGCGACCGCCCACACCGACAGAACCATCTCGTACGAACGCGGGAAGGACAGCGCGACGATCGAGTCGGGTCCCGCGCCACGGTCGATGAGAACGCGTGCGATGCGGCTGGATTCGGCATCCAACTCGCGATACGTGACGGACCGGCCGTCGACGCGTACTGCGACGCCGTCCGGATTGATCTCGACTCCGCGGGTGAAGATCTCCGGCAGCGTTCCACCGTGGGTGACGTCGTCACCGTGGACGTGCGTCAGCCATTCGTACTCGTCGTCCTCGAGGATGGTCAGGTCACCGACCGGGCGCTCGGGTGTGTCGACGACGCCGCGCAGGATGCGCACGAAACGACGCGCGAACTTCTCGACGGTGTCGTGGTCGAACAGCGATGCGGCGTAAGTGAATTCGGCGGAGATTCCGGTCTTGGCCCCCGTCGAATCGGTGTGCTCGGACAGCAGCAGCGACAGATCGAACTTCGCCACGTCGATGTCGAAGTCGACGGCGCTGACCTTCAGCCCGGGCAGCTCGAAGCTGGTCTCCGGGAAGTTCTGAAAGGACAGCGCTACCTGGAACAGCGGGTGCCGTGCCGTCGAACGCTCGGGGTTGAGAATCTCGACCAGGCGCTCGAACGGGATGTCCGCGTGGCCGAATGCCTTCAGATCGGTGTCGCGGTTGGCCTGCAGCAGATCGACGAATCCCTTTGACGCGTCGACATCGGAGCGCAACACCAGCGTGTTGACGAACATGCCGATGACGTCGTCGAGTTCGGCCTCGCCGCGGCCTGCGATGGGCGTGCCGATGGCGATGTCGGACGTGCCCGACAACCGCGCGAGCAACACCGCGAGCGCCGAATGCATGACCATGAACAGCGTCGTTCCGGTCGTCCGAGCCAATGCGACGAGCTCGCGGTGCAATTCGGCGTCGACGAAGAACCGCGACGTGCCGCCGTCGAACGACTGCACCGCGGGCCGGGGACGGTCGAACGGAAGCACCAGTTCTTCGGGAAGGTCGTACAGAGCCGTCTTCCAGTAGTCGGCCTGTGCGGCGATCAACGACGCCGGATCGTTCTCGTCACCGAGAACCGAGCGTTGCCACAACGTGAAGTCCGCGTACTGGATCGGCAGCGGCGACCATCCCGGCGCCTCGCCGACGGTCCGTGCTGCGTACGCGAGCATGACGTCGCGAGTGAGCGGTCCCATCGACCAGCCGTCCGCACTGATGTGGTGCGCGACGAAGACGAGAACGTACTCGGTCGCCGACAGTTCGAAGAGCTCTGCATGCAGCGGCACCTCGGTGGTGACGTCGAACCCGGTCGCCACGATGGCCGCGATGCGCGGCATCAACTCGTCCTCGGCGATCGCCACCGGCGTCAACACCGGAACGGCCTTCTCCGTCGGCAGAATCACCTGTGCGGCAACACCGTCCGTCTCCGGGTACACGGTGCGCAACGATTCGTGCCGGTCCAGCACATCGCCGACGGCGGCCTGCAGCGCCGACACGTCCAGCGAACCGGACATCCTGATGGCGACGGGCAGGTTGTTGACCGCCGATTCGGTGTCGAAGCGGTTGAGGAACCACATGCGCTGCTGCGCGAGCGACAGCGGCACGTGGTCCGGGCGCGGGCCGGCGACGAGGGCCGCTCGTCCTTCTCCACCGACGTGCGACTCCGCCCGCGCAGCAAGGCTTTCGACCGTCGATGCTTCGAACAGCACACGCACGGGCACACGCGCGTTCAACGCGGAGCCGACGCGGGAGACGACCTGGGTCGCGATGAGCGAGTTACCGCCCAGTTCGAAGAAGTCGTCGTCGAGACCGACGCGATCGAGTCCGAGGACGTCGGCGAACACTCCGGCGACGATCTCCTCGACGAGAGTCGTGGGGGCACGGAAGGCGCGGGCCTCGAACACCGGTTCCGGCAGCGCGTTTCGGTCGAGCTTGCCCGACGCACCGACCGGAAGCGTGTCGAGCACCACGAACGCCGACGGCACCATGTACGACGGAAGCGAGCGTGCGACGACCGACTGCAGAACACCGGAATCCACCGTCGCACCCGCGGCGGGCACGACGTAGGCGACCAATTGCTCGGATCGAACCAACACCACGGCCGCCGACACCGAGTCCTGTGCCACGAGTGCCGATTCGATTTCGCCGAGCTCGATACGCAGACCACGCAACTTGACCTGGAAGTCGGTGCGGCCCAGGTATTCCAGCTCTCCGGCGGCGGTCCATCGCACGAGGTCACCGGTGCGGTACATGCGCGCACCGTCGTCGAACATCGATGCCACGAAGCGGTCTGCGGTCAGATCGGCGCGGCCGAAGTAGCCGCGTGCCACCTGCTCGCCCGCCAGGTACAGCTCGCCCGCGACACCGATCGGTACGGGACGCAGACGCGAATCCAGAACGAGGACACGGGAATTCCAGACAGGCGAGCCCATCGGAACCGAGACGCCGGAGATGTTCCACCCCGCAACGCCTGCCACCGGCCGCGACGTCGCGTGGACCGTGAACTCGGTCGGGCCGTACAGGTTGTGGATACCTGCGCCGGGTAGCGCTGCCGCGGCAGCCCCCACCACCGACACCGGCAGGGCTTCACCGGCCACCAGCACCGCGCGCAGTGTGCTGCATCCGCCCGGCGCGATCGCCGAAACAAACTCCGAAAGCACGGACGGGACGAACGACGTCGCCGTCACGCCCTCGGATTCGACGACCGCCACCAGGTACTGCGGGTCGCGGTGACCATCGGGCTCCGCGATCACCAACCGGGCACCCGACGCGGGCGCACCGAACAATTCCCACACCGACACATCGAACGTGAACGGAGTCTTCTGCAACACCACATCGTCGACGCCGAGACCGTACTCGGCGACCAGCCACGACACCTGGTTGACCACAGCCGCGTGCGACACCGCCACACCCTTCGGCCGACCCGTCGACCCCGAGGTGAACAGCACATACGCCGCATTCGACGCACGCAACGGCTGCATACGGTCGACGTCGCTCACCGCGCCGGCCGAGAACCCCTCGAGCGGAAGTCGATCCACCGCAACATGTTCGAACGCCACCTCGTCCCGCGACGTCGACAACACCACCGACACACCGGCCGTACCGAGAATGTACTGGTTGCGCTCCGCAGGCTGGTCCGGATCCACCGGAACATACGCCGCACCCGACCGCAACACCGCATACAGCGCCACCAGCATCTCGGTCGAACGACGCATCGCCACCGCGACCGTCCGCTCCGGACCCACTCCCTCCGAGATCAGGTAACGCGCAAGACGATTCACCCGCGCATCGAACTCGGCGAAGGACAGAACCGTCCCCTCGAACACCACCGCCGTCGCATCCGGACGTGCCGCCACCTGCGCGTCGAACGCATCCAACACCGTCGCACCCGCATCCAGCGCATGTGCGGTGTTGTTCCACGACTTGAGAATCAGCCCACGCTCGACGGCGTCGAACAGTTCGATGTCGCCGACCCGGACCGCGGAGTCCTCGATGACGGCATCGAGCACGTACAGGAATCGATCCGCGAACGACGAGACCGTCGCCTGATCGAAAAGGTCTGTGGCGAAGGTGAACTCGGCGGACAATCCGTCGGCCTGGCCGCTGGGAGTCAGGCGTTCGGTGAGAGTCAGCTGCAGATCGAACTTGGCGACGGCCGCATCGAGGTCGACGCTGTCGATGCTGAGCGCAGGCAGGTCGAGATGCGTCGGGCCGAGATTCTCGAACGACAGCATGACCTGGAACAGCGGGTGCCGTGCCGTCGAACGGGACGGGTTCAGCACCTCGACGAGCCGCTCGAACGGAATGTCCGAGTGCGCGAACGCGCCGAGAGCGGCTTCGCGCGCGTGGGCCAACAGGTCGTTGAACGACTCGTGTCCGTCGACCTCGGTGCGCAGCACCAACGTGTTGACGAACATGCCGACGACGTCGTCGAGCGCCTGCTCGCCACGTCCCGCGACCGGGGTTCCGACGGCGATGTCCTCGGTGCCCGACAACCGTGACAGCAGCACGGCGAGTGCAGCGTGAACGACCATGAACAGCGACGCGTTGCGTTCGCGTCCGACGTCGAGCAAGCCGCGGTGCACGCGTGGCTCGATCTCGAAGTCGACCGTGCCGCCGCCGAACGACTGCCGCGCCGGACGCGGACGGTCGGTGGGCAGATCCAGCTGATCGGGAAGCCCGTCGAGGGTGCTCTTCCAGTAGTCGACCTGCTCGGAGATCAGCGACGTCGGATCGTCCTCGGAGCCGAGCGTCGCACGTTGCCACAGCGTGTAGTCGGCGTACTGGACCGGAAGCGGGGCCCACGCGGGCGACTCCCACTCGGTACGCGCCGCGTAGGCGACCATGACGTCGCGGGCCAACGGCCCCATCGACCATCCGTCGGCCGAGATGTGGTGCACGACCATGGTGAGCACGTGTTCGGTCGGGCTGATCTCGAACAGACGGGCACGCAACGGCACATCGGCCGTCACGTCGAACCCGGTCGACGCCAACTGCCGTATTGCCCTTTGCAATTCGGCGACGGTGGTGTCGATGGGCATCAGGTTCGGCACGATCTGGGCGGCGTCGAGGACCACCTGGTGCGGGCCGTCCGCCGAATCCGGGAACAGCGTCCGCAGCGACTCGTGGCGGTCGATGACGTCGAGGATCGCGACCTGCAGCGCGGGCACGTCGAGAACGCCCGTCAACCGCAGCGCGATCGGCAGGTTGTACGTGGCCGACTCGGTGTCGAAACGGTTGAGGAACCACATACGCTGCTGCGCCAACGACAGCGGAATGCGGCTCGGTCGCTCACCGCGTGCGAGCGCCACCCGAGCGCCCCGGCCTGCCTCCTGCTCGACGCGAACGGCGAGCTGGGCGACGGTCGGCGATTCGAAGATGGCGCGCACCGGAACCTGCGCGTCGAGTGCGGCACCGAGTCGCGCGACCACCTGGGTGGCGACGAGCGAGTTACCGCCGAGCTCGAAGAAGTCGTCGTCCAGCCCGACGACGGGCGCACCGAGTACGTCGCTGAACACGGTCGCGACCGTCTCCTCGATGGGAGTCGTCGGAGCGCGGAACGTGCGGAAGCTGATACCGACCTCGGGCTCGGGCAGCGCACGCCGATCGAGCTTGCCGATCGGCGTCAGGGGCACCTCGTCGAGCACCATGACGACCGACGGCACCATGTAGCTCGGCAACATCCGTCCGACGTGCTCGAGCAGTTCGGCCTTGTCGATCTCGTCGCTGCCGTGCACGTAGGACACGAGAGCCGTTTGGCCCGACTGCAATTCGTGCCCGAGCGTCGCTGCGAACGTCACAGCGGGGAACGTTTCGAGGGCGGCGTCGATCTCGCCGAGTTCGATACGGAAACCGCGGACCTTGACCTGGAAGTCCGACCGACCGACGTACTCGATCGCGAAGTCCTTCGTCCAGCGCACGACGTCGCCGGTGCGATACATACGAGTGCCTGTAGGACCGAAGGGGTCAGCGACGAAACGGTCCGACGTCAGACCTGCACGCTTGTAGTACCCACGTGCGACGGCGTCGCCCGCAAGATAGAGCTCACCTGCGACACCGACCGGGACCGGCTGCAGACGCGCGTCGAGAATCAGCGCCGAGACGCCGGGGACCGGTCCACCGACCGTGATGGGCTCGCCGGCGAACAGCTCGCCGCGCGTGGAGACGATGGTGGTCTCCGTCGGACCGTACGCATTGAAGAACCGTCGTCCACGTGCCCACCTGGACACCAGATCCTGTGCAGACGCCTCACCGCCGACGGACAGCAGCTCGAGGCTGTCGAGACCGGACGGGTCCATCGAGCCGAGAACCGCGGGCGTGATGATCGCGTGCGTGACACCGGTGTCGGCGAACAACCGGTGCAGTTCGGGTCCACCGATCACCGACGGCGGCGCGACGACGAGTGTTGCACCGGCCGAAGCGGTCAACGCCCATTCGAGAACCGACGGGTCGAAGCTCGGCGAAATGACATGCAGGAAGCGCGATTCCGGTGTGACCCGATAGAGCTCACGCGACTGGTCGACGAGACCCGACAGGCCTCGATGCGTCACGGCCACACCCTTGGGCAGGCCCGTGGAACCCGACGTGTAGATCACGTAGGCCGGGTTGTCGAGGTGGAGCGGAGCGATCCGCTCGGCGTCGGTGACCGCTCCGTTCGTGTACTGCTCGACGCCACGCTCGAACGCGGGATCGTCGACGGCCCACCACTCGCACGTGTCGGGAAGTTCGTGTATGCGTTCGGACGACGTGATACCCACGGCCGCACCCGAATCGGTAAGCATGTGCCGGACACGGTCGACCGGATACTCGGGGTCGACCGGCACCCATGCTGCGCCCGTCTTCGCGACGGCCCACATCGACACGACCATCTCCATCGAGCGCGGAAACGCCAGTGCGACAATCGTTTCGGCGCCGATTCCACGATCGATGAGGTACCGAGCGTAGCGATCGGTGATGTCGTCGAGTTCACGGTAGGTCAGCTCGTCGCCCGACGCGTACACCGCGACGCCGTCGGGATTCGCGGCGACTCCCGCCTCGAGGAACTCGGGCAGTGTGCGGTGCGACGGAACCTCGCCGCCGTGCACGCTGGTGAGCGCGTCGAGTTCGTCGGCGGCCAGGATGTCCATGGCGCCCACGGGCACCGACGCGTCCGCGACGATCGCGTCGAGGATGCGCAGGAACCGATCGGCGAATCCCTCGATGGTCGCTGCGTCGAACAGGTCGGTGGCGTACTCGAAGACCGCTTCGATGCGATCGGGCCTACCGGATTCGTCCTGATGCTCGGTGAGCCACAGCTGCAGGTCGAACTTCGCGATCGGAACGTCGAGTTCCGATGCGGACGCGCGCAATCCGGCGAAGCCGATGTCGTTCTGGCGCGCGGCGTCGAGCGACAGAGCCACCTGGAACAGCGGGTGACGCGCCCGCGACCGGGCCGGGTTGAGGACCTCGACGAGACGCTCGAAAGGAATGTCGGCGTGTGCGAAGGCCGACAGGTTGGTGTTGCGCACCTGGTCGAGCAGTTCGTCGAACGACGCATTCGGCTCGACGTGTGCGCGCAGCACGAGCGTGTTGACGAACATGCCGATGATGTCGTCGAGCTTCTCGTGCGCTCGGCCCGCGATCGGTGCTCCGATCGCGATGTCGGTCGTGCCGGACAGGCGTGACAACAGCACGGCGTACGCCGCTTGGACGACCATGAACAGTGACGCCTGATGCGTCCGAGCCACTTCCGCCAGGCCCTGATGGATGCGAGCGTCGACGACGAACCGGCTCTTCGCGCCGGCGTTCGTGGCCACCGCGGGCCGCGGCCGGTCCGACGGAAGATCGAGCTGATCGGGAAGCTCGTCGAGGGTGCGAACCCAGAACTCGATCTGCTGCGCCGACAGCGATGCGACATCGCTCTCCGACCCCAGCATCGCGCGCTGCCACAGTGCGTAATCCGCGTACTGGACCGGCAGCGGAGCCCACCCGGGAACGCGACCGTTGGTGCGCGCCTCGTAGGCGACCATGATGTCGCGCGCGAGGGGTGAGAACGACGAACCGTCGGCGGCGATGTGGTGCAGAACCATCGCGAGCACGAACGAGTCCTCGGCCAGCTGGAACAGCGCGATGCGGAACGGAACCTCGATCGAGACGTCGAAGCTCTCCCGTGCCAGATCGATCAGCTTCGACGTCAGCTCGGACTCGTCGACCCGCGTCGCGCTGAGACCGGTGAACGCGTCCTCGGTGCGCAGAACGACCTGCTGAGGCGAATCGTCGACGAGCGGATACACGGTTCGCAGCGTCTCGTGCCGCGTGACGACGTCGGCGAAGGCCGTGGACAACGCCTTCTCGTCGACCCGACCGGTCAACCGGACCATGAACGGCAGGTTGTACGCCGCGGTGTCCGGATCGAACCGGTTGAGGAACCACATACGCTGCTGCGCGAGCGACAGCGGTACGAGGTCGGGCCTCGGGCCGGCCACCAGCTCGGGACCGCTCGTGCCCTGCTCCATCGCCGACTCGGCCCGGGCAGCCAGAGCGCCCACCGTCGGCGCCTCGAACAGTTCGCGTACACCGATCCGAATGCCGAGTGCGGTGCCGACGCGTGTGACCAGTTGCGTTGCGATGAGCGAGTTTCCGCCGAGTTCGAAGAAGTCCTCGTCGAGACCGACACGGGTGGCCCCGAGCACGTCCTCGAACACGCCTGCGACGACGTATTCGACGTGGCTCTGCGGTGCGCGGTACTCCTTCGCGCTGGCGAACACGGGCTCGGGCAGAGCCTTGCGGTCGAGCTTGCCGCTCGTGTTGAGCGGCAACGACTCCAGAACCATGACGGACGCCGGAACCATGTACGACGGCAGTGCATGCGACGCGAATTCCGTTGCGTCGCTGGGGTCCACGTTTCGACCCGGCGCCGCGACGACGTAGGCGACCAGCTGGTCACCGGTTGCCGTCGGCACGACGAGCGTCACGGCCTGCGAGATGTCCTCGTGCGCGAGCAGCACGGTCTCGATCTCGCCGAGTTCGATGCGCTGACCGCGGAATTTGACCTGGAAGTCGGTGCGGCCGATGTAGTCGATGTTGCCGTCGGCGCGCCACTTCACGAGGTCGCCGGTGCGGTACATGCGAGAACCGTTCTCCGAGAACGGGTTCGCGACGAAACGATCGGAGCTCAGGTCCGGTCGGCCGACGTAGCCGCGCGCGAGCTGCACGCCCGCGAGGAAGAGCTCACCCGGCTCACCGATCGGAGTCGGACGCAGTGATGCGTCGAGAACATAGGCCTTGACGTTCCATTCGGGCACACCGATCGGAACCGTGCGTACGTCCTGAATTCCGCTTTCGTAGTACGTCACCGACACCGCGGCCTCGGTGGGTCCGTACAGGTTGTGCAGGCCCGCCGGGCTCAGTTCACGGAACGCCGCGGCGGTCTCGGCAGGCAGAGCCTCACCGATCACGAAGACGTGGCGCAGCGATCCGCAGGTGCCGATCGGCGCGTTCGCGACGAACACCGTCAGCATCGACGGTACGAAGTCGGTGATCGTGACGCCGTGTTCGGCGATCTTGTCGGCGACGTAGATCGGGTCGCGGTGGCCGTCGGGGGTCGCGAGCACCATCGACGCGCCCACCTGCAGCGGCAGGAAGAATCCCCACAGCGAGACGTCGAACGTCGTCGCCGTCTTCTGCAGGTACACGTCCGACGGCTCGAGACCGTACTCGGAACGCATCCACTGCAATTGGTTGTCGATGGCCTCGTGCGTGACGGCCACGCCCTTGGGACGACCCGTCGAACCCGACGTGTAGATGACGTAGGCGACGTTGTCGAGCCGCACCGGGCCGAGGCGGTCCGCGTCGGTGACTCGGGTGGCGTCGAGCGCGTCGTAGTCCAGGCGGTCGACCTCGAGCACGTCGATACCCGCCGGGAGGTCCACCTCGTCGTACGACGTGACCAGTACGCACAGCGGATTCGCCGACTCGAGGATGTATGCGGTGCGCTCGGCCGGGTGGTCCGGATCGATCGGAACCCATGCGCCGCCGGCCTCCACGATGGCGTACATCGCGACGACGAGGTCGAGCGACCGTCGAATCGACAGTCCGACAAGGGTTTCCGGACCGACGCCCATCTCGACGAGCCGGCGCGCCACTGCGCTGACGCGCGCACCGAGTTGGCCGTACGTGAGCGACGACTGCTCGTAGATCAGCGCGGTGGCGTCAGGATCCGTGTCGACGCGAGCATGGAAGTCCGACAGCAGGGTTCGTTGCTCGACCGGGTGGTCGGATGCATTGAAGGCGTCGACGACGAGCGCCTTCTCGGCTCCCGTGGTGACGTCGAGGTCCCACACGCGGCTCGATGGATCCGACGCGACGAAGCGGTCGAGGAACTCGACGAACCGTTCGTGGTTACGCGCGGACTCCTCGGCCGAATACAGGTTCGGGTTCGACTCGAAGTCGATGTGCGTCGTCTGTCCACCGACGCTCTGGTACAGGTTGAGGCCGAAGTCCTCGATCAGGCCGGTGGACAGAATGTTGATGCCGCCCACCATCGACCCGAGGCGCACCTCGGTGAAGAACAGCATGATGTTGACCCACGGGCCGAAGAACGACGCCTGGCCGCTCGCCCCGCCTGCGTCGCGCCGAATGTCCTCGTGGCGGTAACGCTGGTGACGAAGCGCTCCGGACACCTCGGTTGTGACCTTGGTCAAGAGCTCTTCGACAGAGGTGTCCCGCGCCACCGTCAAGCGCAGCGGTACGACGTTGGACACCATGCCGCCGGAGCGGCGGAGGACCGCTGTGGTGCGCGCGGTGACCGGAAGGCTCAGTACGACGTCCTCGCGGCCGGTCATGTGGGCGAGGTAGCTGGCGAACGCCGCGATGACGACGGTGGCCATCGTGGATTCGGTCGCCGCCGTCAGTTCCTCGAAGCGGGTGACCGTGTTGTCGCCGAGCGCCGCGGTGTCGATCTGGCTGATCGCAGCCGGAGGCGCTGTGCGACCGGCGATGCTGGTTGCCTCCTCGATGCCCGCGATGCGATCGGCCCAGTACCGGCGGTCGGTCTCGAAGCGAGAGGAGTCCCGGTACGCGGCGTCGATCTCGTAGACCTTCTTCAGGTCCGACGACTGATTGGGTTTCGGTTCGACCTTCTCGACCTCGGCCGTGTAGAGCTCGGCGACGCGGTTCATGAACGTGACCGAGCCGAACCCGTCGAGCACGACGTGGTGGACACGGTTGAACCAGAAGTAGCGGTCGGTGTCCAGGTGCAGGACCGTCGCCGCGATCAGACGGTCGTGCAGGATGTCGATCGGCGCGCTGTAGTCGGCCCGCATCCACTCGTGGGCGGCGCGCTCCGGATCGTCCTCCTCGCGGAGGTCGACGTAACCCAGCGGCGCGTCGAGGGTCGGGTCGACGAACTGACGGGGTTCGGTGTCGACCTCGACGATGCGGATGTAGCCGGACTGCATCTCGAGGGCAGCCGCAGCGGACGAGCGACGAAGAAGGTCTAGATCGAGGTCACCGCGAAGCTCGACGTACTGGGCGATGTTGGCCGGTACGGAGGGATCGACATGTTGCGCGAACCACATTCCGAGCTGTGCCGGAGAAAGAGGGAACGACGAGTGTGCCCCGAGCCCTTCGGATTCGCCATCGGTCGATCCTCCCAAACCTAGCGGGTTCAATCGAATCCTCTCTTCCCACTTTCACACGCCCCCAGCGAGAAGTCGGACGCACCGACTTTCCTTCTGGGCACCGAACACATCGATCTCGAAACAATGAAACTACGCATCTTGAACACAAACTGGCACCAGCACGGAGCCGATCGAAGTTACCCCTCGGTACATCTCTCGGCCAAGCCTTCACCGTTACACAGGACCGAGGACTTTGCCCACCTTCGCTGGGTACGACACTCGGCATCCGGCCATGCCGGGCCAGCGGTTCGTGACACGTCACTAAAACGATGGTTCAGAATCCACATCCTTCGCTGAGCACCGGACCAATCTACAGGGCACACTCCCCCGTCATCCAAAACCGACGGGCTGTGGAAGTGGCACAGGTCATCGTGTTCCCGGACACGACGGAATCGAACCTCGCGGAACGCTCACGCGGTGACATTCAACGCGGCGGTGACCTTCGTTGCGCGGATCCGCACGACGAGTTCACCCGGGACTCCGTTGCGCCTACCGAACTCTTCGGCGCGGTCCCGGCCCATGTAGCGACCGCCGATAGCCGTTGCCGAGGCGAGCAGATCCTGCGGGTCCTCGGAGGTCTCGGCGACACCCTGGATCTGCACGAACCCGTACGGCGGCTCCTCGAGGTCGACAGTCAACACGACACGTGGGTCCCTGGCGATGGCCTTTCCTTTGGCCGTTCCACTGCCGGTGTTGAACACGACCACATCGTCGTCGACCACGAACCAGACGGGAGCCACCAGGGGCCTACCGTCGGGCGCCACCCAGCCGAGCTTGCCGGTTCTGGTGCCCGTCTCGAGGAACTCGCGGACCTCCGGGGTCAGAGAACGGTCTGGTGGTGAGTCCATGGCGTGAGGCTACCGCCCACCACCGACAATTCGCCGTGCGATGTTCAGGTAGACCTCGGTCAGTTCGAGAGCCGAGAGCGGGCCGCCGGGCCGATACCAGCCCGCGACGCCGACACACATCGTCGTCACCGCTCGCGACGCGTCGGCCGGATGGTCGGCGTCGAACTCTCCTGACTCGATGCCTGCCAGCACGATGCCGTCGAGTTGCCGCTGCTGCTCGTCACGAAGCTGCACGTAGTGCGCCCGGTTCTCCGGATCGAGGCTCCTGATCTCGGTCGACCCGATGAACGCCTGGTCGCTCCGATACATGTGGAACAACAACAGCGACTCGACGACGGCGTCGAACCGCGCCGACGGTGACGAGCCCGCCTCGGCGTCGGCCTGCTTCGACCGCGCGAGGAGTTCGTCCATCGCGGCCGTCATCAGCCCGACGAGCAACGCCTGTTTCGACGGGTAGTGGTGATAGAGCCCCGGCACGGACAACCCGGCGCGGCCGGCGATCTGCCGAACCGACGTTCCGTGATAACCCTGCTCGACGAACGCGCCGAGCGCGGCCGCGAGCGGTGCGGACAGCGTCGACCCCTCGTAGATGCGCCAGCTTCCCGGTGTAGTGGTCACAGCGACCTTCCGTCGAACGTGCAGACGCCGCCGCGGACCGTCGCCACGATCGGGACGGCACGCAGGTCTCGGTTACCGAGGGAAGCCGGGTGCTCGGCCAGGAGCACCAGATCGGCGGATGCTCCGACCTCCACCGATGCGCGTCCACCCGATGCCGCTGCCAACGCCACGTCGAGCGGAAGTGCCTCATGGGGCTGCCACGGCGCACGCTCGTCGTCGGTACGCCACACCGCGTCGGCGCTCGCGTCGAGCGGAGAAGGCGGGCTGACCGGGGCGTCGGATCCGAAGACGACGTGCGCGCCCGACTTGTGCAACGACAGATAGGGGTAGGCGATCGATGCACGGCCGCTCCAGAGTTCGTCGGCGACCTCGCGATCGCTCATCGCATGCTGCGGTTGAACCGAAGCGGTCACGCCGTTCGCCGCGAATCGCGCGATGTCGGCGGGCATCACCTGCTGCGCATGTTCGATGCGGCCACCGCACCCGACCGCGGCGAACGCGTCGAGCGCCAGTGTGTTCGCTCGATCACCGATCGCATGGATCGCGGGCACGATCCCGCCACTCGCGGCCCGACGCATCAGCGTGACGAGATCCTCGGGCGTCTCCAACAGCAGTCCCGACCCCTCGCCGCCCGGGTAGGGGTCGTGACAGCACGCCGTTCTGGTGTTGAGCGAACCGTCGAACATGACCTTGAGCGGACCGAGTGCGATCCCGTCGGCAACAGGGTCGCCGGTGTGCGCGCCGAGGGTCAGTTCGTGCCCCAACCATTCGGCCCACACCGCGAACTGCACGTCGACTGCGGGGCGGGCGATCTCACTGCGCCGCGACCAGACGGTCCTGTTGTCGGCGTACTCGAAATCGGTGACGGCGGTGATGCCGCGCCTGGCCAGTTCGTCCGTGGCGGCCAGGGCTACGCGATCGCCCTCGTCCGTGTCGACCAAGCGCTCGAGGGCGTTCAGCCCTTCCATGCAGTCGATGTCGCGCAGCACACCCGTCGGATGGTCGATGTGCAACTCCGCCAACAGGGCCGGGCTCAGCCACAGCGTGTGCAGGTCCATGCTGGTGATCGCTGCACGGCGACCGGGCAGCGCGTTCTGCAGCACCTCTTTGTGCGGCTCGTCGGGCCACAGCGCGTCGCGGAATCCCTGCGCGCGGAGAATGGACGTGCCGTGGCGCTCGTTGGAACGGGCGAGAATGTCCACCAGATCGACGGCGGAGTCGGCACCGGAGACGTCGATGCGCGTCAGCGACGCCGCCCACTGTGTCAGATGCACATGACTGTCGACGAACGACGGAACCAGTGCTGCGCCGCCGCCGTCGAACACATCGCCTTCGATCGGACGCGACGACGCGGCAGTCGCGGTCACCTCGGCGACGCGGCCGCCGACCGTCTGGACGTCGACGGCCGGCCCGCCCGGCGCCAGGACGACATTTCTGATCAGCACACCCGGACTCTAGAACACCGAAGTCATGAGAACGTGTAGCGGTGACCGACGACAACGAGATCGGCTATCACGCGCGGGTCACCGTGCGCTGGTCCGACATGGACGCCTTTCACCACATCAACCACGCGCGCATGGTGACTCTGCTGGAGGAAGCGCGCATCGAGTGGCTCCTGAGTGCAGGTGAGGCCAACGAGAGTCTGATCAAGAGCGCGTTGATCGCAAACGTGAACATCTCGTACAAGAAGCCGCTGCGGCATTCGGACAGCCCGCTCGACATCACACTGTGGTTCGAGAAGGTGCGGTCGGTCGACTTCACGATCGGCTACGAGGTCCGCGCCGCGGGCGCACCTGTGGGTTCGCCGCCTGCCGTCGTCGCGACCACTCAGATGGCGATGGTCGACGTCGGCTCGGAGTCGCTGCGCCGGATCACCGCAGACGAGAAGGCATACCTCGCACAGTGGACCCGCTAGCGCTTGTCGCGGCCTTGCTCGACGTACCAATCCACGAGATCCGGTGCGTCGACGGCGGTTCGGTCCAGAGTTCGCGACGCGTCGCCGCCCTGGAACAGCCGCTTGATCGGCACCTCGAGCTTCTTACCGGTCCTGGTGTGCGGGACGCCGGGCGCGGCGATGATCTCGTCGGGCACGTGCCTCGGTGACGCGTGCTCACGAATCGCCGTGTTGATGCGCGCCCGCAGCGCGTCGTCCAGCTCGGTTCCGTCGGTGAGTACGACGAACAACGGCATCCAGTACCCGCCGTCGCCTCGTTCGACTCCGAGCACGAGTGATTCGACGATCTCGGGCAGCTCTTCGACGGCCTGGTAGATGTCGGCGCTACCCATCCGAATGCCGTTGCGGTTCAGCGTCGAATCCGAGCGACCGTGCACGACGATGCTGCCGTGCGCGGTCAGTGTGATCCAGTCGCCGTGTCGCCAGACCCCCGGGTACGCGTCGAAATACGCTTCGCGGTAACGCGATCCGTCGTCGTTCCAGAATCGCACGGGCATCGACGGCATGGGCTCGGTCACGACCAACTCACCGACCTCGTCGGTCACCGGCCGGCCGTCGACGTCGAAGGCCTTCAGCGCGACGCCGAGGAACGGCGCCGAGAGCTCACCCGGCCACACCGGCACGGTACGGACCCCACCCGCGAACGCCGACACGACGTCGGTGCCGCCGGAGATCGAGAACACCGGCACGTCGCGACCGACGTTGTCGGACAACCACAGTGACGACGACGCGGGCATCGCAGACCCCGTGATGCCGATCGCGCGCAATGCGGACAGATCGTGATCGCGCGACGGGCGCGATTCTGCCTTGATGCAGGACAGAACGTAGCCGGGACTGGTGCCCAGGAATGTCACCTTCTCCCGAGCAGTGATCGCCCACAGCGCATCTGGCGTCGGGTACGCCGGGCTGCCGTCGGCACACACGATCGTCGCGCCGACGAGCAGTCCTGCCACCTGGAAGTTCCACATCATCCAACTCGGGCTCGTGTACCAGAAGAACGTGTCGTCGGATCCGATGTCCGAGTGCAGCGCAACAGCTTTGAGGTGTTCGAGCAACACTCCCCCGTGCCCGTGGACGATTCCCTTCGGCAGACCCGTCGTCCCCGACGAGAACACGACCCACAGTGGATGATCGAACGCGACCGGCACCGATGTCCACTCACCCTCGCCGGCCGACGCGTCCTCCCACGAGAGGGAGCCGTCGACCGCGTCGCCGACTCGAATCACGGTGTCGACCGTCGTCAATCCGTCTCGGAGAACCGCGACATCGTCACGCTTGTCGTGGTACTTGCCGCCGTAGGAGTAGCCGTCGGCGGCGATCAGCACCTTCGGATCCAGCTGCCCCAGCCTGTCGAGGGCTGCGGACGCGGAATAGTCCTGCCCGCACGCCGACCACACCACGCCGACACTCGCGCTTGCGAGGAATGCGACGACGGCCTCGGGAATGTTGGGTAGGTACCCCACGACCCGATCCCCGGGCTCGACGCCTGCCTCACGCAGTGTTCGAGCGACCGCGGCCGTCTGCCGGGCGAGTTCTCGCCACGACAGCTCGGCGCGCGAGCCGTCCTCCCGTGCATGGACGATCGCCGTACGGTCGCTGTCGGAGTGCCGTCGCACCTGGTCGACGTAGTTCAGCTGCACACCTGGAAACCACGGCGCTCCGGGCATACTCGAACTCGCGAGCACCTCGGTCGGCTCGGTGTCCGACTGGATGTCGAAGTAGTCCCACACCGTGCGCCAGAACTGCTCGACGTTCTGCGTCGACCACTCCCAGAGTTCGCGATAGTCGGCGGTGTCGACCCCGTGACGCTCCGAGACGACGCGCTGGAAGTCGGTGATCCGTGCGCGCTCGATGTCCTCCGACGACGGCGTCCACTGCGGTTCGGTCATGCGCCCAGTATCCCTCGAGCAAATTCGACCCGGCCCGCAAATCTTCACGCCGAATCGAGATTCTCAGCCGATGCATCGACGGAGGATCCCGATCCGCCGTGAGAATCTCGAGTCGGCGGAAATCTCAACTCAGCAAATCCAGCGACCTCTCCCGCATCTCGACCTTTCGGACCTTCCCGGTGACGGTCATCGGGAATTCGTCGACGACGTGGACGTACCGCGGAATCTTGTAGTGCGCGAGCTTCCCCTCGCTGAAGGCTCGAATCCCCGAGGCGTCCAACGGTTCCGCACCCTCGCGCATCCGAATCCACACCATGAGTTCTTCGCCGTACTTGGCGTCGGGAACCCCGATCACCTGGGCGTCGAGGATGTCGGGGTGGGTGTACAGGAACTCTTCGATCTCCCTGGGGTAGATGTTCTCCCCGCCGCGAATCACCATGTCCTTGATGCGGCCGGTGATCGATACGTAGCCGTCCGAATCCATGATCCCGATGTCGCCGGTGTGCATCCATCCGGCCGCGTCGATCGCCTCGGCGGTCTTCTCCGGCTGCTCCCAGTAGCCGAGCATCACCGAGTAACCGCGGGTGCACAGCTCCCCTGCCTCGCCGCGTGGCACGGTCAGCCCGTCGACGGGATCGACGATCTTGACCTCGAGGTGCGGTCCGACGGCTCCGACCGTCGACACGCGCTGGTCGATGGTGTCGTCGCTGCGGGTCTGCAAGGACACCGGCGACGTCTCGGTCATGCCGTAGCAGATCGACACCTCGGCCATGCCCATTCGTTCGATGACCTGCTTCATGACTTCGGTCGGGCACGGCGAGCCCGCCATGATGCCCGTCCGCAGCGACGACAGATCGTACGAATCGAACTCGGGCAGAGCGAGTTCTGCGATGAACATCGTCGGTACCCCGTACAGCGACGTGCATTTCTCCTGAGCGACGGCCTTCAACGCCGCTGCCGGATCGAACGCCTGGCCCGGAATGACCATGGCCGCACCGTGACTCGTACACGCAAGATTGCCCATCACCATCCCGAAGCAGTGGTAGAACGGCACGGGAATGCACACGCGATCGACCTCGGTGTAGTGGCACAGTTCGCCGACGAAGAATCCGTTGTTCAAGATGTTGTGGTGACTGAGCGTCGCACCCTTCGGGAAACCCGTTGTGCCCGACGTGTACTGAATGTTGATCGGATCGTCGGCGCTCAACAGCTTCTGCGCATCGGCCACGAGCGACGGGTTCTCCGCGAGCGCCCTGTGCCCGCGATCGGTCATCAATTCCCACGGGAAACTGCCGACGAAGACGGCCTCGCGTAGATCGGGGCAGTCCGTCCGCGCTTCCTCGATCATCGCCGCGTAGTCCGCGCCCTTGAATTCGGGCGCAGACAGTAGAAGCGACACCCCTGCCTGCTTCAGTACGAATTGCAGTTCGTGCGTCCGGTAGGCCGGGTTGATGTTGACGAGAATCGCACCGATCTTGGCGGTTGCATACTGCGCGAGCACCCATTCGGGGCAGTTCGGTGCCCATATCCCGACCCGGTCGCCCTTCACGACGCCTTTGACCAGCAGGCCGGCAGCCAAGATCTCGACGTCGGCCAGGAACTCGGAGTACGTCCACCTCCGGTTCGTGGCGACGTCCACGAGAGCGTCGCGGCCGGCGTGGCGGGCAGCGGTTCGATCGAGGTCGGCACCGATGGTGTCGCCCAGCATCGGTATGGACGACACCCCGGAGGAGTAGCTGAGAGTTTCCATTTCACCCACGATAGTGACGCCCGTCACTACCTACCACCCCCGAACGGGGCTACTCCGAGATCACCTTCACGTCGAGGCTCTCGAGCGCGTCGGCCCTGGATGTGTCCTTCAGCGCGACACCCGACTTACCCAACCTTCGGGCGCCCGCGATCAAGCTCGCGACGATCTTCGCGGACTGCTCGTAGCCGAGGCCTTCCGGTGGGTGGATGTTCGAGATGCAGTTGCGATCGGCGTCCGACTTGCCCGGGGCAGGCAGATGCGTCAGATAGATTCCGAGACTGTCGGCGACGGACAGCCCTGGCCTCTCCCCGATCAACACGAGCACCGTCCGCACCCCCATCGCCTCGGCGATGTGGTCGCCCAGCGCGACGCGCGCCTCGGTCGCAATGACCGGCGGCGCAATCGAATACACGTCGGACAGTTCGCTCACGAGGGCCCGAAGCATCTGCGTACCGTGATCCATCAGTGCGCGCGGAGACAAGCCGTCGCTCAGAACGACACCCACGTCGAATTCGCCTGCCGAGATCGCGCTCAGATCCTTCGGCTGCCGCCCGAGATCCGGCCGTCGCAGATATTCGGCCCTGGACTCCGCACGCGACGTCACGGCGACAGGCTTTCCGACGCCGACCGCCTCGACCTCGGCCGCGAACGCCTCCACGTCCAACGGCATGTGGACCGCGTCGCGCGCCGCAGCGTGCGCCGACCTGAACTCGAGCACTCGTGACGTCGGAAGCGCATCGCCGGTGCGCCCCAGTCCGATTCGGGCCTGTGTGGTCAGCCGCAAGTCGTGCCAGAATTCGTCGTCGCGCCGTTCGACACCGCTCATCGCGAGCTCGTCAATGCTCGGAGCGGCGACCCGGCCGCGTCGATGTCCAGGAGCCGACCTGTTCCGTCGACCATGCCCAACCGGTCGAGCCACGCAGCGAACTCGGGAGCAGGCTTCAGCCCCAACACCTGTCGGACATAGAGCACATCGTGGAAGCTCAGGCTCTGGTAGCCGAGCATGACGTCGTCGGCACCCGGCACTGCGATGACGAACGCGACCCCGGCTGCTCCCAACAGCGTCAGCAAGGAGTCCATGTCGTCCTGATCGGCTTCGGCGTGGTTGGTGTAGCAGACGTCGACGCCCATCGGCAGTCCGAGTAGCTTGCCGCAGAAATGATCTTCGAGCCCAGCGCGAACGATCTGCTTTCCGTCGTACAGGTATTCGGGACCGATGAACCCGACGACGGTGTTGACCAGGAGCGGTTCGAGATCGCGACAGACGGCGTACGCGCGCGCCTCCAGTGTCTGTTGATCGACAGGTCTGCCGTCCATGCCCACGTGAGCACCCGCACTCAGCGCCGAACCCTGCCCGGTCTCCAAGTACATGACATTGTTTCCGACGGTTCCGCGGTGCAACGATCGCCCCGCCTCGTTGGCATCCCGCAGCAGCGAGACATGCACGCCGAAACCGGAATTGGCGCCCTCGGTGCCTGCGACGGACTGGAACACCAGATCGACGGGTGCGCCCTTCTCGATCAGTTCCATCGTCGTCGTCACGTGGGACAGCACGCAGGACTGTGTCGGAATCTCGAAGCGCTGACGGATCTCGTCGAGCAAGTGCAGCAGGTCCGACGTCGCGTGCGGCGAGTCGGTCGCGGGGTTGATGCCGATGACGGCGTCACCGGATCCGAGCAACAGCCCATCGAGCGTCGCTGCGGCAATGCCTTTCGGATCGTCCGTCGGGTGGTTGGGCTGCAGCCGCGTCGCCAGTGTCCCCGACAGGCCGACCGTCGTACGAAATGCAGACGTGACCTCCGTCGCCCTGGCGACGGCGATCAGATCCTGATTGCGCATGATCTTGCTGACGGCCGCAACCATTTCCGGCGTCAGCCCCGAGGCGATCGATTTCAGAACTCGTACCGAGTCCTCCCGCGCGGCCGCGTCGAGCAACCAGTCTCGAAGACCGCCCACGGTGAGATGCGAGATCGTCCCGAATGCGACGCGGTCGTGCGAGTCGATGATGAGCCGGGTGACTTCGTCCGTCTCGTACGGGACGAGGAGGTCGTGCAGGAAGGTATCGAGCGAGACATCCGCCAGCGCCCACTGAGCCGCGGCGCGCTCGGCGTCGGACTGTGCCGCGCAGCCGGCGAGTTCGTCCCCGGATCGCTGCGGAGTGGCCTTGGCCATCAAGTCGACGAGGCCGTCGAACTGGTAGGTCGTGCCGGATACCTGATGCCTGTAGGTGGTCATTCGAGCTCGGCTTCGGCCCGGGCAAGGGCGGCGAATTCCTCGTCGGGAGAGTTCGCGACGAGATGGTGCCTGCTGTAGATACCGAAGTAGAGCATGAACGCGGCGAACACGCCGAGGCACCAGAGCGCGGCCGTGCTGTCGACGAGGAACGTCGCGACGACGGCCAGTGCAGCGACGACGAGCGCGAAACCGGTGGTGACGACGCCACCGGGCGTCCTGTACGGACGCTCCATGGCCGGCTCCTTACGACGCAGCACGATGTGGCTGACCATCATCAGAACGTAACTCAGCGCGGCCCCGAACACTGCCATGTTGAGCAACATCGCACCCTGGCCGGTGAGCGAGAGCAGGAAGCCGATGACGCCGGGCACGATCAGCGCGAGCGTCGGAGCCTTTCGAGAGTTGGTGACAGACAACGTCTTCGGAAGGTAGCCGGCTCGCGACAGTGCGAACAGCTGACGGGAGTACGCGTACATGATCGAGAAGAAGCTGGCGATCAGACCGGCGAGCCCGATGTAGTTGACGACCTTGGCGGCCGAGTTGTCACCGAGCGCCTCGACGAGCGGATTGCCCGATGACTGCATCGCCTCGGCCCCGCCTGCGCCGGTCACCAGGAACAACACGCCGGCCCCGGTCACGAGGAGCACCCCCATGGCCGCGATGATGCCGCGCGGCACGTTCTTCGACGGGTCCTTGGCTTCTTCGGCGGCGAGTGGAACACCCTCGATGGCCAGGAAGAACCAGATCGCGAACGGCACCGCCGCCCAGATGCCCAGGTAGCCGAACGGGAGGAAGCTCGACGCCCCTGCGGCATCCGTCGGCGCGATGTCGGTGAGGTTCGACGCGTCGAACTGTCCCAGTGCCGACACGGCGAACACCACGAGACCGACGAGTGCGATCGCGGTGATGACGAACATGATCTTGAGCGCTTCGCCCGCACCAGCCAGATGGATGCCGATGAAGATCGCGTACACCGCCAGGTACACCCACCATCCGTCGGTGATACCGAAGAGTCCGAGCGACTCCACGTAGGCGCCGATGAAGGTGGCGATGGCCGCGGGCGCGATTGCGTACTCGATGAGAATGGCTGTGCCCGTCGCGAATCCGCCCCACGGGCCGAGCGCGCGGCGGGCGAAGGTGTAACCGCCACCTGCCGCGGGGAGCGCCGACGACATCTCCGCCATGCCCAGCACCATCGCCAGGTACATCCCGGCGATCAGGATTCCGGCGATCAGCAGACCACCGAACCCGCCCTGTTCGAGTCCGAAATTCCAGCCCGAGTAGTCACCGGAGACGACGTAGCTGACGCCGAGCCCTGCGAGAAGAATCCAGCCCGCGGTGCCCTTCTTCAACTGCCGTTTGGCGAGGTAGTCCCCGCCTTCGACGTGGGACTCGGTCCCGTCGTGGTGAGCGCCTGCCGGTTCGGCGACGGACATGGGTGGCCTTCTTTCATCGAATGCGCTTCTCGCTGCAGCGAAGATAGGCCGACGCTGTAAGCGGGGCGTCATCAACAGATGACGGCTGTATTACGTGCGGTGCGAGACGGTTCCGGTGTCGCCCTCGTCCGGATCGGACACGGTGAACACCGCGTCGACGACGGCTACGTTGGACTCGAGACGACTCTCCAATCGACGGAGCACATGGGCGATCGAGGATTCGACGGCGTCACCGACAAGGTCGACGCTGGCAACGACGAAAATCTGTTTCGGACCGACGAATTCGATGCGGACGAAACGAACCGACGCCACCTCGGGGAACTTCTCGATGCCACTCACCACCGCGTCCCATAATGCGCCGGGCCCGGGTTCTCCGGTGAGGAATCGACGATTTCGATCGATGAGAACGATCGCGACGACGCCGAGGAGCACACCGACGGCGATGGACCCGAGCGCGTCCCACACGGCGGAGCCGGTGAGCTGATGCAGTCCGATACCTGCTGCAGCGATGACCAGACCGATCAGCGCGGCGGCATCTTCGGCGAACACCGCACGCAGTGTGGGGTCGGACGTCTCCAGCGCGTAGTCGAGGAAGTCCGTCTCGTACGCGTTCGCTTCCCCGCGAATCTGCTTGACGGACTGCAGGAACGAGATTCCTTCGAGGACGAACGCGACTGCGAGCACCACGTAGTTGATGGTGTAGTTCTCGGCGGACGACTCGCCGCCGAGGAGCGAGGTGATTCCGTGCCACACCGACACCGCCGAGCCCGCCACGAACAGCCCGATGGCGGCGAGCAGTGACCAGACGTACGCTTCGCGGCCGTAGCCGAGGGGCCGACGGCGGTCGGGACCGCGGGACCCGCGCTTGTTCGCGACGAGCAGGAATATCTCGTTGCCGGTGTCGGCCCACGAGTGAGCCGCTTCGGCAACCATCGATGCCGACCCGGTCACGACGGCCGCAACGGATTTGGCGACGGCGACGCCGAGGTTGGCGCAAAATGCGACGACGACCGTACGGAGGCTCTCGCCACCGGGAGCGTCCGAAGGTGTGGAACTTTTCACCGGATCGACTCTAGGCGCCTTCGGCGCACGTGCGTGGGAATGTACAGTGCTGCCGGGTCGTTCCGCAGGCTCCGCTCCCGCCGGGTATACATTTCCACGCACGTGCAGCGAAGCTGCCTAACCCTGCAACATCCCTGGCACCGGACAGGCGTCCACTGCCTCGGCGACGACGATGACGTCGTCCGGCACCGGCGGCCTGCGGCCCTCTTCCCAATCGACTCCGACGAACGGAGTCTCGTCCTTCAGCACGTCCCACTCGTCCTGCGTGAACGCGCGGCCGCGACTCAGGAACCGAAGTCCCTCCGGAGTTTCCAGCGAGAACCCCGAACCGCGACCCGGGACGACGTCGAGCACCATCTGGGTGTGCTTCCAGGCTTCGAACTGCGAGCCCGAAATCCACACCGGAACCGCGTCGCCGCCCTCGGGAAGGTCGGTCGGGATGTCGCCGACGTTCAGACGAAGGTCCAACAGCCCCAGCAGGACATCCCGGTCACCGACGATGAATTCGTCTGCGGGGTAACACATCGGCGACGACCCGTCGCAGCATCCACCGCTCTGATGCATCATCAGTGCGCCGTGGTTACCGCCGAGGCGACGGAGAAGCTCCATCGCCCCGGCGGTTGCTCTGAGCCGGGCCGGGGGCCGGCTTGCGGCAGGCATCAGAAGAAGCCCTGAGCCTTCTGGGCGTAGCTGACCAGGAGGTTCTTCGTCTGCTGGTAGTGATCGAGCATCATCTTGTGGTTCTCGCGTCCGATGCCGGACTGCTTGTAGCCACCGAAGGCTGCGTGTGCCGGATACTGGTGGTACGTGTTCGTCCAGACGCGGCCGGCCTTGATGTCGCGGCCCGCGCGGTACGCGACGCCACCGTCACGGGACCAGACACCTGCACCGAGACCGTAGAGGGTGTCGTTGGCGATGGAGATGGCGTCGTCGTAGTCCTTGAAGGACGTGACGGAGACGACCGGCCCGAAGATCTCCTCCTGGAAGATGCGCATGTCGTTCTTGCCGGTGAAGATCGTCGGCTGCACGTAGTAGCCGCCGTTCAGGTCACCGCCGAGCTGTGCGCGTTCGCCGCCGGTGACGACCTGCGCGCCTTCGCCCTTGCCGATCTCGATGTACGACAGAATCTTCTCGAGCTGATCGTTCGACGCCTGCGCACCGATCATCGTCTCGGTGTCGAGCGGATTGCCCTGTCGCACAGCCTTCGTGCGGATCGCAGCCAGTGCGAGGAACTCGTCGTAGATGTCGGCCTGGATGAGCGAGCGCGACGGGCACGTGCACACCTCGCCCTGGTTCAGCGCGAACATCGTGAAGCCCTCGAGAGCCTTGTCCTGGTAGTCGTCGTCGGACGACAGGACGTCGGAGAAGAAGACGTTGGGGCTCTTGCCACCGAGTTCGAGGGTGACCGGGATCAGGTTCTGCGACGCGTACTGCATGATGAGGCGTCCCGTGGTCGTCTCACCGGTGAACGCGATCTTGGCGATGCGCGGGCTCGACGCGAGCGGCTTGCCCGCTTCGGTGCCGAATCCGTTGACCACGTTGACGACTCCGGCAGGAAGAAGGTCACCGATGATCGAGATGAGATGGAGAATCGATGCCGGGGTCTGCTCGGCAGGCTTCAGCACGACGGCGTTGCCTGCCGCCAGTGCGGGAGCGAGCTTCCAGACGGCCATCAGGATCGGGAAGTTCCACGGAATGATCTGACCGACGACGCCGAGCGGCTCGTGGAAGTGGTAGGCGACGGTGTCGTCGTCGATCTCCGACAGCGAACCTTCCTGCGCGCGAATGCATCCGGCGAAGTAGCGGAAGTGGTCGATCGCCAGCGGAATGTCGGCGTTGAGAGTTTCACGGATCGGCTTGCCGTTGTCCCAGGACTCCGCGAGTGCGATGGACTCGAGGTTCTCGGCCATGCGGTCGGCGATCTTGTTGAGGAGCACTGCGCGCTCGGCGGCGGAGGTCTTGCCCCAGGCGGGTGCTGCGGCGTGCGCGGCGTCGAGCGCGAGCTCGATGTCCTCGGACGTGGAGCGGGCTACCTCGCAGAAGTTCTCACCGGTGACGGGAGTCGGATTCTCGAAGTACTGGCCCTTGACGGGCGGGACCCACTCGCCGCCGATCCAGTTGTCGTAGCGCGGCTGGAAGGACATGACTGAATCTGCGGTACCTGGGCGGGCATAGACGGACATCTAGTGACTCCTTCGTCGTTCATCAACTGATGTGATTCAGAACACTAGAGTCTGCAACGTTGCAACTACGTTGCTGCACTGCGTGCAGAAAAAAACTACATGCCGAGCTGGCGATCCAGATGGTCGATACGTGCGCTGACCTGGCCGTACAACGCGGAATCGGCACTCAGCGTCGCCCGGTAGGCCTCCCACGCGACGAGGTCGCTCCTGCCGTGGATCGACGACGTCCATTGCGCCAGCAACATCGGGTCGCCGACGCGCAGTAGTGCAGCCTGGACCCGCGATCGCAGTTCGTCGCGAATCTCCTCGATCCCGGGCGACACCGATCCGGGCAGCACCGGGCCGGCATAGATACGCAACGCTGCTTCCACGTCGCCGCGATCGAGCGCCCGACGAACGTCGTCGACGTCGGACGTCAGCGCACCCACCAGCCGGTAGGGGCGCGACGCCAGGCCGGAGGAGCCGAACGTCTTGCGCAGGCGCGACATCTCGGCCCTGATGGTCACCGAGTCGAGTTCCTGCTCGTCGAGCAGCACTGCGAGATGGTCGGAGCTGAGTCCTTCGGGATGATCAGCCAACAGCAGCAGAATCTCGGCGTGACGCTGCGACAGTGCGGTGCGACCGCTGCCCCGGACCAGTCCCGGCCTGCCCGAACCCAGCACTTCGAGGCGAGGAGCTGTCTCGCCCAACGACTTCGGCGAGTTCATCAGATGCACGCGGAGCTCGGACTCGGCTGCGGCGACGGTCGCACGAATCAACGAGAGAACCTCGGGGACTGCGACGCGCGGTCCTCCGGTGATGTCGATGGCGCCGAGGATGTGCCCGCTCGTCGGGTGGTGCACGGGAGCGGCCGAACAACTCCAGTCGTGCACGGTACGAGTGAAGTGCTCGGCGGCGAAGATCTGCACACAATGGTCGACGGCGAGCGCGGTTCCCGGCGCGTTGGTGCCCTTGCTCTCCTCGCTCCAATCCGCCCCTTCGGCGAAATTCATCATCTGAGCACGGTCTTTCGCGGACGTGTCCCCTTCGACCCACAGGAGGCGGCCCTCCGCGTCGGAGATCGCCACGAGCAGACCGGTATCGGCGGCATCCTCGACGAGAAGTTTGCGAATGACGGGCCGAATGATCGACATGGGGTGGCCGTTGCGATACCGCTCCAACTCGACACCCGTCAGCACCGGGGCCTCGTCGCGACCGTTGGGGTCGACTCCCTTGGTACGACTCCGCATCCAGGAATCGAGGACGACGGATCGGACGGAATCCCCTGCAGGCCATTCGTGCTCGACGAAGGACCGATGAGCGGTCGACATCTTGCGAGCCAGGACATCGACGTCGTCACCGGGGCGAACTGCTACCCACGGGTTGCCCTGTCCTGCCACTCTTCCTGTCATCTACGTAGTCCCTTTTCAGACGCGTTCACACCACTGTAACGCAGCTCACACACGCAGGTACAGCCGCACACCCCCGAGGGAGGTGCGGCGCTACGGTCACTGCTGCCGACCGTAGCCGATAATCGACAGCCGCTCGTTCAGCCCAGGTCGTCGGCGATGTCGCGCGCTGCGCGTTCGGCCAGCATGATCACGGTCGCGTGCGGACCACGCGTGGGCACGACCGGGAACGACGACGTATCGACGACGTCGAGACCGTCGACACCTCGGACACGGCATCGGTCGTCCAGTACTGCCTCCGGTCCTCCCATCGCGCAACTTCCCGACAGGTGCAGAGCCGTGCCGAGTCGGCCGAGCAACCTGTCGCCGGCTACCTCGAGCTTCGTTGCGACAGCGGTCATCGGCGCCGTCGACAACAACGCGTCGACGACGTCGAGACCTGCGTGCAGCGCCGCACGGTCCGCCGCCGAGTCCAGATACCGATAGCGCACGAACGGCGAGTCCAGCGGATCGGCCGAGCGCAGCGTGATGTCCCCGCGACTGTCGGCCCGCATCAATCCGATTCCGATCATGGGATCCACCGGGCCGATGCCCGCGATCATGTATCCGAACGACGCTGTGTACGGCCGGATTTCGAGGTCGCCGACGTGCAGAACCACCTCGATCGGTGACGAGGGTCGAAAGGGTACCGAACTACGGTAGTAGACACCGATTTCGGGATGATCGGAAAAACCTCGACCCACTCGGGGATGGTCGAGAAGAACGTCGATTCCCCAGTGCCGCAACGACTCCGCTGGGCCGACTCCGGACAACATCAACAACTGCGGTGTGCGCACCGCACCCGCGCACAGGACGACGCGGCTCGCTCGCATGTCGGTTGTCACGCCGCGACGGAGGATACGAACTCCGCATGCTGCGTCGCCGTCGAACAGTATCTCCAGAACGGTCGATTCCGTGAGAACCTCGAGATTGGGACGACTCAGATGCGGAATCAGATAGGTCGCAGCAGCATTCATGCGCATTCCGCCAAAGACGTTGAGCGGGACCGGCCCTGTTCCTCCAACCGGGCTTGGATCGTTCTTGTCCGGGTCGGCCGGGAACCCGAGCGACTCGCTCGCGTCGACGAACGCGGCAGTGACGCCACTCCACGCCTTCGGCGCTGTTCTCGACACCGGGATGGGCCCGCTGCTGCCGTGGCGGTCACTCGCGTAATCGTGATCGGTCTCCGACGCCGTGAAGTACGGCAGTACGTTCTCGTACGACCATCTGGACGGCCAGTGCAGAAAGTCGTCCGGCCGGGCCCGGATGAAGTACGCGCCGTTCACGGCCCCCGATCCACCGAGCACTCGGCCGCGCGAGATCTCACGCTCGACGCCGGGAGCGAGCTCTGCCGGGTAGGACGACGTCCACGGACTTCCAGGTCCGACCGGCAGAACATGGGCGTCGGCGATGTCCGGTGGGTAGTCCTGGACGCGGGAGACGCCCTGCCCGGCCTCGACGACGACAACCCTGCAGTCCGGGTTCTCACTGAGCCGAGACGCCACCACCGAACCGGACGAGCCGCCACCGACGACGATCACATCCGCGTCGACGACGTCCGATCGGCCGACGGCGGGACCGCTCACGAATCCATACGAGGCGTCAACGCGCCGAAGCTCCGAGATTCGACGGCACCTCGCCAGAGTCCAGCACCGTACGCGACGTCGTCCATGCGCTTGAAGAACGCGTAACGGATCGGGTCGAGTCCGCCGAGCTCACGGTGCTTGTACCAATCGGCGACGGCTTCTGCCACCGCCAGCCCGAGCGCGATCTTGCGAATTCGACTGGACAGCAACACCGCCAGCAGAGTGATCGGCCAATAATGTCGGCACAGCGCCGATGCGAGTTGCCACAGGCCGGCGACGAAACCTTCGGTCGCGAGGATGGCCGCGATGCGAGTCGGCTGGTCGAGTCCGACGAACATCTTGCGCAAGCGTCCGATGGTGACGGCCAGCGTGGCGAGTGCACCGATCACCCCGATCTTGGTCAGGCTCGCCGCCAGCAGGCACGCGACGAGCGTCCACGGGGACATCGCGATCGGAGGCACCATGCCGGGATGACGGTCGGCGAGTGGGCTGGCACCGGTGCCGTAGAACAGCTTGCGTCCGAACCAGCGGCCGAACGTCACCCGGTGGTCGTGCGCCACGTTGGCGACGGGCTCGTACCGCAGGCGCCACCCGGCCTCCTGCAGTCGCCAGCACAGATCGACGTCCTCGGCGACGTGCATCGACTCGTCGAAGCCGTTGCATTCCTCGACGACGCGGCGGCGAATCAACATCGCTGCGCTCGGCACGTAGGAAACCGAGCTACCCGCCTGCACCGCTGCCTCCCGACGCCCCAGATCCAGGGACGACCGGGCGTGTTCGTACCGGGCGAGCGCGTTGCCCTCCGGTTCGAGTGCCACGATGCGCGGCGCGACCAGAGCGACCGCCGGATCGGAGAAGTGCCCGAGCATCACCTCGAGCCAGCCCTTGCGCGGAACGACGTCGGAATCGAGGAACGCGACGAAATCGGTTGTGGCGCTGCGTAACCCCGTGTTGCGCGCCGCTGCCGGCCCGCGTGAGGTCTCGTGCCGCAGAACCGTGACCCCGCCGACGCTCCACTCCATCGCGGGAGGCTTCACCGGCACGTCCGATCCGTCGTCGACGACGATGACGTTCAGGCCGTGCAGCGCAGGCAGCAATCGTCCGAGGCCGGCTGCGTTGTTCTTCAGCGGCACCACGACGGTGACATCGCGGGGCGACGGGATCGACATCGGCCGCGGATTCGCCACGCCCGAATCGAGCAGCTTCCGCGCGACGAGAGCGGACTGTGAATCGGTGACCTCGAGGAAACCGTCGCCGATCATCGCGGCGGCCGTGGGCGCCAACTTCAGCATGCGTGTGGGGGATCCCCCGATCAGAACGCGACCGTCCGAGTATGTACGTACGCGCGGATCGACGCGCACCCCGAAACCATCAGGCAACCGACCTTGACCCATTTGGTGATCGTAAGCGGACACGGGACGAAAGTGTCATCCACGGCCCGAAAAAGTCACTAACATACCGTGCGCCTGTTTTCGTCCTGGGCTTTCGGCCGTTTCACTACACCAACATCCCCGTAGCCGACGGCATCCAGCGCGCCGTCGCCGCCGTCGCACGACGAACCATGTCGTCCAGGATGGACGCCCCCTCCTCCGCCGTGGCGCGACGCGGATCGCCGAGCACACCGTTCTCCGACACCGCGCGCGTTCCGCCCTCCCGTAGCCGCGGAAGCAGGTCGGGGAGGGCTTCGACGTTTCCGACCTCGACGCGTTCCATGTCGACGACCTCGGGTGAAAGATGCAGCAGCAGCGAGGTTTCGGTGTGTCCGGCATGGGCGTCGGCGCCGGGGACGGCACACGGCACCCAGGCGACGTCGCGTCCCTCGTACCGCAGCAGAGTGGTGGCGTCGACCAAGGTGGGGACGTTGCCACCGTGTCCGTTGACGAACAGCACGCGGGGCGCCCACCGACACGCCGACCTCCCGTACTCGACGAGCAGAGTCCGCAGCGCGTCGGCGCCGATCGACACCGTGCCCGGGAAACCCTCGTGCTCGCCGCTGGCGCCGTAGCCGATGGCGGGTGCCAGGGACGCGTCGGGCAACCGGGAGGCGACGGCGACGGCGATGCGCGTGTCGGTGTCCAGCGGCAGGTGCGGCCCGTGCTGTTCGAACGCCCCCACCGGAACGACGACCGTCGACACGCCACCGACGTGCTGCCACCCCACGTCGGCCAGTGGTGTCGGGTGCGTCATTCGCCCGATGCTAGTGCAGCGCACTTTTCACATGAACGAAACATCGACCGGTTAGCGTTCTCACCCGAGGATCTTCGAAGGGAGCGACGTGCCACCTCGTCGAAGATCCGTGCTTCTCGATCGATTGAACATCTCTGCCCCCGGAAGCCGGCAACACGCAATTCTCGACGAGCTGCGACGCGTCATTCTTTCCGGCGACGCACCGCCCACGACCCCGATTCCATTGAACGACGTCGCGGATATGTTCGGCGTCAGTCCCATTCCTGTTCGGGAGTCGCTCAAAACACTGATCGGTGAAGGATTGGTGGATCACCGGCCCAATCTCGGATACACCGTCGCGCAATTGACGTCCGCGGAATTATGCGAAATGTACATCGTGCGGGAAGTCCTGGAAAGCGCCGCGCTCGCGACTGCTGTCGAGTTGGCCACCGACGACGACCGTGAGCGCGCGATCATCGCGAACAAGGTTCTGGAACAGGCGATCACAGCTGACGACCCACGCGAGTACCACCGTCGGAGTCGTGAATTCCACATGGCGCTGACGCGGCCGTCACGCATGAAAAGACTTCTCCACATGCTCGAAGCGGCCTGGAACATCACCGAGCCTGTTCAGCCGATGGTGCACGTCGCCGGTTCGGATCGCGTGACACTGCATTCCGATCATCGACAGATGCTCGATGCATTTCTCGGCCGCGACGCAGCTGCTCTGTCGACTATCGCGCAATATCATCACGGACGTTTGAACACGGTCATTTCTTCCATTCCCGCGGACACCGGTCTGCTCGCAGATCCCACCACGGATTGAGCGGCCCGAAAGATATATTCCTGCCGTCACGCGGACGCAACACGTGCTCGCTACCTTTTGTCGCAGGTTCGCTCCATCGTCGTGGTCGAGCCTTCGCCATGCATTTCGTCCGCATGGAGCCCATCGCCCATCAGGAGCATCGATGACAAATTCAGTGCACGGACCAGGCACTTCGCCGGTAGGTGACGTGGTCGAAGCAGCGGGCCACCCGGTCGGCGGAGGCCTGATCAAGGACTCGTACGACCCACGGCTGACCAACGAGGATCTCGCCCCGCTGAAGAAGCAGTCGTGGACCTCGTACAACCTGTTCGCGTTCTGGATGTCCGACGTGCATTCGGTCGGCGGATACGTCACGGCGGGAAGCTTGTTCGCTCTCGGACTGGCGAGCTGGCAGGTCCTCGTCGCGCTCCTCGTCGGCATCACGATCGTCTACTTCTTCTGCAATCTCGTCGCCAAGCCCAGCCAGGCTGCGGGCGTTCCCTACCCGGTCATCTGCCGCGTGTCGTTCGGCGTACTCGGCGCCAACATCCCAGCCATCATCCGTGGCCTCATCGCCGTCGCGTGGTACGGCATCCAGACGTTCCTCGCGTCGGCTGCTCTCGACATCGTGCTCATCAAACTGTTCCCGGGGCTGGCGCCGTACGCCGTGACCGCCGATTACGGATTCGCCGGTCTTTCCGCGCTCGGGTGGGCCAGTTTCCTGTTCCTGTGGGTGCTGCAGGCCGCGGTGTTCTGGCGCGGCATGGAGTCGATTCGCAGGTTCATCGACTTCTGCGGTCCGGCCGTCTACGTCGTCATGTTCCTACTGTGCGGATACCTGATCTGGAAAGCCGGTTGGGGCGCAATCGATCTGAACCTCGGCGAGGTCGAGTACACGGGCTTCAGCTCGGTTCCGGTCATGCTCGGGGCGATCGCCCTCGTCGTGTCGTACTTCTCCGGCCCGATGCTCAACTTCGGTGACTTCTCCCGCTACGGGAAGTCCTACGGTGCGGTGAAGAAAGGCAACTTCCTCGGACTTCCCCTCAACTTCCTCGTGTTCTCGATTCTGGTCGTCGTCACGGCGTCGCTGACGCTTCCGGTCTTCGGTGAGCTCATCACCGATCCGGTCGAGACCGTGGCCCGGATCGACAGCACGTTCGCCATCGTGCTCGGCGCGCTGACGTTCACGATCGCCACCATCGGTATCAACATCGTCGCCAACTTCATCTCACCCGCGTTCGACTTCTCGAACGTCAGCCCGCAACGCATCAGCTGGCGTGCAGGCGGCATGATCGCCGCCGTCGGCTCGGTCCTCATCACGCCGTGGAACCTGTACAACAATCCGGAGGTCATTCACCTGACACTCGAAACGCTCGGTGCGTTCATCGGCCCACTGTTCGGCGTTCTCATCGCCGACTACTACCTGGTCCGCAAGCAGAAGGTCGTCGTCGATGATCTGTTCACGATGTCACCGGCCGGAAAGTACTGGTACTCCAAGGGATACAACCCGGCTGCGGTGTACGCCACCGTCGTCGGCGCCCTGGCCGCGATGTTCCCCGTGTTGTTCAACGGCGCGATCGACGGCATGGAGATCGCTGGCATGGCCACCGCGTCGAAGTACAGCTGGTTCATCGGATGCGGCATCGGATTCGGCCTGTACTTCCTGCTCGCCACCAAGACGAAGCTCGCAGTGACGAACCACCTCGACGACACAGCGAAGGTCTAGGAATTTCCAGTGCTGATCAAGGTCGTCAACCCGAACACCACATGGTCGATGACCGCGTTGATCGGTCAGTGTGCCCGGGCCGTCTCGAGCCCGGGCACAGTGATCGACGCGGTCAGTCCGACGATGGGGCCTGCGTCCATCGAGTCTCACATCGACGAAGCCCTCTGTGTGCCCGGCATTCTCGAACAGATTGCTCTCGGCGAAGAACAGGGTGCCGACGGCTACGTCATCGCCTGCTTCGGAGACCCGGGTCTCGACGCGGCACGTGAAGCCACGTCCGGTCCGGTCGTCGGAATCGCCGAGGCCGCCATGCACGCGGCAACTTTCCTCGGCCGCGGTTTTTCTGTCGTCACCACAGTGGGGCGGACGACCGGACGAGCATGGGATCTCGCGGACCGCTACGGCTTCGCGCGGCAGTGCCGGGGCGTTCACGCCTGCGAGATTCCGGTTCTCGAGCTCGAAACCGATCCCGACGCTCGCACGATCATCACCGAAGCCTGCCGGCGCGCGGCCTCGCAGGACGGCAGCGACACCATCGTCCTGGGCTGCGCAGGCATGGCCGATCTGCGCGCACACATCGAGAGGGAAATCGGTAGGCCCGTCGTCGACGGCGTGGCCGCAGCGACGACGACGGTGCAATCGCTCGTCACGATGGGACTGCGCACCGGGAGTGCGGCTCCGTCGCACGTGCGCGAAAATACATAGCCCGCTATACATTTCCGCGCACATGCGCGAAGCGCCTATCGTCGAAGAATGAACGAGTTGATCTCACGGGCGCGCAGTCTCGCCGAACGACCCGGCCGGACGGTCCTGGGGATCACCGGGCCACCCGGTGCAGGCAAATCGACGGTCGCAGACGCTATCGTCGACCAGCTCGGGCGCGATCTCGCAGTGGTCGTTCCGATGGACGGATTCCATCTGGCGCAATCGGAACTTCTACGGCTGGGCCGCTCGGCTCGCAAGGGCGCTGCCGACACGTTCGACGACGCCGGCTATGCCCATCTGCTCGAACGTCTCGCCGATCAGACGACGGGAGTGATCTACGCACCGCACTTCGACCGAACTCTGGAAGAACCCGTCGCGGGCAGCATCGCGGTCACGGCCGACGTTCCGCTCGTCGTCACCGAGGGCAACTACCTACTGCTCGACGACGGAAGCTGGCCGCGGGCTCGCGCCGCCATGACCGAGGTCTGGTATATCGATCTCGACGACGACGAGCGGCGTCGACGACTCGTGCAGCGGCACACCATGTTCGGGAAAAGCGAGGACGACGCTCACGCGTGGGTGCACGGGAGCGACGAGGCCAATGCACGCCTCGTCGCGTCCACGGCGTCTCGCGCAGACCGGCGGTTCCGCCACCCGTGAGCAGAAATGTACAGCCCTCTATGTATTCGCGCGCACGGGCGGCGAAGCCGCCATCACGACATCCGATCGCGTGAGCTCGTGCACCGACGACCGCCCCAGCCCGAGCACCGCGGAATCGAGCCCCCCTCGCAAGATGTCGAGAACGTTCTCCACTCCCGCCTGACCGTTCGCCGCCAGACCCCACAGATACGCACGACCGATCAACACCGCACGGGCACCGAGAGCGAGCGCCTTCGCCACATCGCTTCCGCGACGAACCCCGCCGTCCAAGGTGATCTCGACCTGATCGCCGACGGCGTCGACGATGGCAGGCAACAGTCGTATCGATGCCGGGGTGCCGTCCAGGTTGTTCCCGCCGTGATTGGACACCGACAGGGCGTCGCATCCGATATTCACTGCGCGGTGGGCATCGTCGACGCGCGAGATGCCCTTCAGCATGAACGGCCCACCCCAGAGCTCGCGTAGCCAGGCCAGGTCTTCCCAGCTCGGGAGCGGCGTGGCCATCCAGTCGCGGTACGCGCCGAAGAACGTCGGCGCCGAACCGTCGCACCCCGCGATGTTCGGTGCAGTCAGGTCCGGAATGCCACCCGATTTCACGAACTGCCACAACCACTTCGGACGCGACAGCCCCTCCGGCGCGAAACGGATCATCGTCCGCGCGTCGACCTTCTCCGGTATCGACGGTGAACCCCAGTCGCGCCCCTCGGAGAACGACCAGTCCATCGTCAGGATCAAGCCCACCGCTCCCGCACGACGGGCACGTTCGACGAGACGCCCCATGACGTCTCGGGATCCGACCCAGTGCAGCTGGAAGAACGTCTGCGGGTTCGCCTCGACGACTTCTTCCATGGGCTTGCTCGCGAACAGCGACAGACCCATCGAAACTCCGCGCGACGCAGCGGCCCGCGCGACGGCGACCTCACCGTCCGGGTGCACGGCCTGCACACCCGTCGGCGAGATCATGACGGGAAACGAAAGCGGTTGTCCCATCAGGGTTGTCGACAACTCACGCGTATCGGACAACCCGGCGACGCGAGGGGCGAAGCCGAGTTCGTCGAACGCTGCCGTGTTGTCCCCTAGCGTGATTCCACGCTCCGAGCCTGCCCTCAGCGCCGCGTAGACGGACTTCGGCAGGCGCTTCTCGGCCCGCCGCTGCGCCTCCGCCACGGTCTCGAACCACACGCTGTTGCTCAGACTCCGAGCCTCCGATCGAAACCGAGCGGCATCACGACATCGGACGGCGACAGATCGTGCACCGACGAGTGACCGAGACCGAGAACAGCGGAATCGACGCCACCACGCAGGATATCGAGCACGTTCTCGACACCCGCCTGCCCGTTCGCGGACAGACCCCACAGGTAGGCGCGTCCGATCAGGACGGCACGAGCGCCGAGTGCGAGTGCCTTCACCACATCGCTGCCACGTCGGACACCGCCGTCGAGCGTGATCTCGATCTGATCGCCGACGGCCTCGGCGATGGCAGGCAGAGCTCGAATCGGCGCCGGGGTGCCGTCGAGGTTGTTACCGCCGTGGTTGGACACCGAGATGGCGGTGCAGCCGGCGTCGACGGCCTTCTTCGCGTCGTCGACACGCATGACGCCCTTGAGCATGAACGGTCCGCCCCACTGCTCGCGCAGCCAGGCGACGTCCTCCCAGGTCGGGAGCGGGGTACCCATCCATTCGCCGTATGCACCGAAGAACGTGGGCGCGACGCCGCCCTCCGGCGGAGTCAGGTTGGGGGTCGTGAGATCCGGAATCTTGCCCGTCTTGGCGAACTCCCACAACCACTTCGGGCGCGTGATGCCCTCGGGCGCGAACTGGACCATCGCTTTCAGATCCATCTTCTCCGGGATCGACGGTGAGCCCCAGTCGCGGCCGTTGGAGAACGACCAGTCGAGCGTCATGATCAACCCGACCGCGCCCGCCGCACGTGCACGCTCCATCCGTTGCAGCAGCACCTCCCGCGAGCCCACCCAGTACATCTGGAAGAACGTCTGAGGGTTGGCTGCGGCGACTTCCTCGACGGATTTGCTCGCGAACGATGACAGGCCGATCGGAATTCCGCGTGCAGCCGCGGCCCTGGCGACAGCGACCTCCCCGTCCGGGTGCACGGCCTGCACACCCGTCGGCGAAATCATGACCGGGAACGAGAGTGGTTGTCCCATGACCGTTGTCGCGAGATCACGCTTGTCGGACAGGCCCGCGACATGCGGCGCGAATCCGAGCTCGCCGAACGCGGCGGTGTTGTCGTCGACGGTGATGCCACGTTCCGAGCCCGCCACCAGAGCGGAATACACGGACTTGGGCAGACGCTTCTTGGCGCGCCGCTGCGCTTCGGCAACGGTCTCGAACCACGCACTCTTGGCCATAGCTGATTGCTTCCTATTCCATTCCTGCGAGCGGGTTTTCGTCGCAGATCTTGGCCGGCGGCCGCATCATCAACGTGAGCGGCACCGACTTGCGGGGTGTCTTTCGGTTTCCGGAACGGGAATGGTCGACGCTCGACTTGGGGATCTCCCCCGCCGCAGCCAACGCCAATTCGCCGTTGCCGATCACGCATTCGGGATCCGGACCGTCCATGGGCAGGCCGGTGAAGAACTTCGCTGCCATGCAGCCGCCGCGGCACGCGTCGAAATGCGAGCACTTGGTGCACGCGCCCGAGGTCTGCGGCGACCGCAATTCCTGGAACAATTCCGATGTCTGCCAGACGGATTGGAATCCGCCCATACCGTCTTTCGCGTCGCGGACGATGTTGCCGGCAAGGAACTGCTCGTGGATGGCGAACGGGCAGGCGTAGACATCACCGATCGGGTCGATCAGGCAGACCACGCGCCCCGCACCGCACAGATTGAGACCGGGAAGGGCGTCACCGAACGCGGACAGGTGGAAGAACGAATCGCCGGTCAGCACGCCCTCGCCGTTGGCGACGAGCCAGTTGTAGAGCTCGCGCTGCTGAGCGGACGTGGGGTGCAGGTCGTCCCACACATCGGCGCCGCGCCCCGAGGGACGCAGGCGCGTGATGCGCAGCGTCGCACCGTACTTGTCGGCGAGAGCTTTGAACTCGTCGAGCTGGCTGACGTTGTGACGGGTGACGACGACGGAAATCTTCGCGTCCTTGAAGCCTGCTTCACGCAGGTTTTCCAGTGCGCGGCAGGCCATGTCGAACGAACCGGGACCGCGAACGGCGTCGTTGACCTCGGCAGTCGCACCGTCGATGGAGATCTGCACATCGACGTAGTCGGACGCCGCGAGACGTGCGGCGACCTCCTTGTTGATCTTCACGCCGTTGGTGGAGAACTTGACTCCCACCTGGTGCGCGGTGGCGTAGTCGACCAGCTCCCAGAAGTCCGAACGCACGGTCGGCTCGCCGCCACCGATGTTGACGTAGAACACCTGCATCTTCTGCAGTTCGTCGATGATCGACTTGCACTGCTCGGTGCTGAGCTCACGCGGATCGCGGCGACCCGACGAGGACAGGCAGTGCACGCACGACAGATTGCAGGCGTACGTCAATTCCCAGGTCAGGCAAATGGGGGCGTCGAGGCCGAGTTCGAACTGATCGACCAGGCGACCGACGGCGGGCGGCTGAGACGGCCGCTCCAACATGGAGGTCATTGTGCTGTCCTCTTCGAAGTTGAGGGGTTACTGCGGAAGGGCTGTTTCCCGTAGCAGGCTCTATCGGGGGTCGTTGGGGGCGGAGTCTCCAACTGTTGCGATCATGTGAGAATCCGCCAGCGTCGTAAGCGCTTTCACGTAGGGCGCGCGGCCTGACTCGGGGATCCCGGCGGCTTCGATCGCGCTGCGCATGTTCGGGTGCTGCGGGAAGGACTCGATGATCGCTACGATCGTGCGATTCTTGAGGAAGGAGAGCTTACGTGTCCCGAAGTGGTAGAGCAGCGCCCCGAAAGATTCGGGACGCAGCGCCACCTGCGGGTGAAGAGCCCACCGAGCATCGAGGTCCACGGCTTGGAGTGCCTTCACGGGTGCCGACATGTCAGTACACGCCGCACATTCCGTCGATGGAAACCTCTTCCACCAGCGACTCTTCGACGAGATCGGACTCGATCACGCCGGTGCTGACGACATCGGTTTTCGGGTTCTGGGACATCGGTACCTCCATCGGAGAGAATCATCGGGTGGGTCACAGTCGGCAGTGACAGTGACTTGGTTCACCACCATAATGGCATCGAGTGCACAAAGACAGTGATACGGGAGAAAAAGAGTGGGCAGACAGGCGAAACCGTCCAGCCGGGTAGGCCGTCGCCCATCCACGACGCGAGGGCAGATCAGCGACATCGGCATCTCGCTCTTCACCACACGAGGTTTCGACGAGACCAGCGTCGACGAGATCGCCGACGCCGCGGGCATCGCGCGTCGTACGTTCTTTCGGTATTTCCCTTCCAAGAACGCGGTTCCGTGGGGCGATTTCGACGAACAACTCACCGCGCTGCGCACTCTGCTCGCCCAGCTGCCGTCGGACATCTCCCTCGCCGACGGCATCCGTTCGGCCCTGTTGCAGTTCAACACCTTTCCCGACGACGAGAAACCCGTACACAGGCAGCGCATGGCTCTGATCCTGCGCAATCCGGCATTACAGGGCTATTCGATGCTGATGTACGAGGATTGGCGCGGAGTCATCGCCGAATACGTAGCCGCACGGACGGATTCGTCCCCGGAGAATCATTTCCCGCGAACCGTTGGCTGGATGGTGCTCGGTGTGGCAATGTCTGCGTACGAGCAGTGGCTCACCGACGAACAACTCGACCTCGCCGATCTCCTGTCCGACGGCATGACCGCCCTCTGTTCGGGGCTCGGCCCTCTGGCGGAGGGCGGGACCGCAGGAACGACCCAGTGAGAGGCCGGAGTGGAGCCCGCAGGAACGACCCAGTGAGAGGCCGGAGTGGAGCCCGCAGGAACGACCCAGTGAGAGGCCGGAGTGGAGCCCGCAGGAACGACCCAGTGAGAAAAGAACAGATATGACCGAACTCGACGCACTCGCCCCAGGAACACCGCGGATGTGGACCCACGAGAACACGACGGTGCAGTGGTCGGAATCGATTCCCGTCGGAGCTCTCGAACTTCGAAACACGGCGAACGAGGTCGTCGTCCGCCACGGCCTGACGTCGGCGCACATCGGCGAGCGGCTGGTCTCCCGGATCACCGACTTCGGTCTGTCGCAACGCGAATTCGAGCTCGTGATGGTGGGGCTGGTGCGATCGACCGTCGACGACCCCGTTGGGGCGTGGGCCACGTACTACCGCAATTCGCTCGACGAACTACTGTCGGGCACCGCCGACTTCGCGCCCGTGCACCGACGCGCCGAAGCACTGGTGACGGGGTCGGTTCTCGACCTCGGATCGTGCTTCGGATTCTTCCCGCTACGGCTCGCGCTGCAGGGCCGGCATGTCACGGCAACGGATCTGTCCGCAGGAACCATGCGGTTGCTCGCCACGGTGGCACCCCACCTGGGCGCCACACTCGACGTCATCACGTGCGACGCTGCCGGGATCCCGGTGCCCGACAAGAGTTCCGACACCGTGACAGCATTGCATCTGCTCGAGCACGTCGACGACGGCACGGGTGCGCGCATTCTGGGCGAGGCCATTCGTATCGCGCGTGAGCGCGTGATCGTCGCGGTTCCGTTCGAGGAAGAAGCGACGGCCTGTCACGGCCATATCCGAACGTTCGACGTCGACGCACTGCGCTTCATCGGCGAGCAGAGCGGCCTTCCGTTCGACGTCGACGAATTTCACGGCGGCTGGTTGGTTCTCGACACCAGCCGCGTCGGAGTCGGCGTCTAGATCAATCCCTGTTTGCTCGCGGCGTAGACCGCTTCGGCCCGGCGACTGACACCGAGCTTGCGCATGATGTTGCTGACGTGAAATTTCACGGTCGTCGCCGAGATGAAGAGCGTCGTCCCGATCTTGTTGTTGGACAGTCCTGTTGCCAACAGACGCAGCACTTCGAGTTCGCGATCGGTCAACCGTTCGGCGGCTGCGCCCTGACCGTTGAGCGATCGAACGACCGCTGAGGCGCTGCGCGAGTCGAATGCACTCTCGCCACGCGATACCGCACGCACCGCGCGAATCAGCTCGGTCGTGTCGACGTCCTTGACGACGTACCCGCGGGCTCCGGCGTGGACTGCCTCGACAACGAGGCGGTCGTCGAGAAATGTCGTCAGTACCAGTAACCCGATCCCGGGATGAGCGCTCGACAGTTGCGCGCACAGCGCGAGTCCCTCGTAGTCGGAACTGGCGGACAGCTTGAGGTCCATGAGAACGATGTCGGGCTTCACCCGCTCGACGACGGCGAGCCCCTCGCCACGCGACGACGCCTCACCGACGACCGTCAGATCGGTCTCGCGCTCGAGGACGGATTTCAGCCCGTCCCGAAGGATCGCGTGGTCGTCGACCAGCACGATGCGAATTACAGCGGTTGTCACGGTCATGACTGCTCACTCTCCTTCGGACGGGATGCGCACCGATATGCGCACTCCCCCGATGCGTGCCTTGCGGATCTCGAACGAGCCGCCGTGTTCTCGCGCCCGCGCAGCCATGTTGGCGAGCCCGCGATGACGACCGTCGACGTCGCCCGTCTCGGCCATCCGCCACATGAGGCGAAGGTACGACGGGTCGCCTGCACCGTCGTCGGCGATGGAGAGCTGCACATGTCGTTCGCGGTACGCGAGGCGCAGTATCGCGCGGCTGGCCTTGGCGTGAACTGCGGTGTTGAACAATGCTTCTCCGGCGATGCGCAGCAGATCGTGCTCGCATGCGCTGCTCAGTTCCACGGGCGTTCCTTCGACGCGGAGCGAGACCTTCAGCTCGTCCGGCATGTGCACTATCGACAGCTGCTCGAGCATTTCCGGCAGCGACGTTCGATCCGCGTCCTGTGCGTGATTCAGCGCGTAGATGGCCGACCGCAACTGTTCGACGGCTCGGCGCGTCAGTTCTTTTGCAACGTCGAGACGCTCCAAACGTTCGTCGGCCGGAATATCGTTGCGGCACAAGTCGATCTGCATCCCAGCCGACAACACGGCCTGCGTGACGCTGTCGTGCAGTTCGCGCGCGATGCGATGCCTCTCCTCGTCGAGCACCTGATGTCGATGCGCGGCACCGAGTTGTCGTTGCGTCGCTTCGAGTTCCGCGTTGCGGACAGCGAGGTCCGCCGCAGTCCGATGTGCCTCCGCGTATGCGTTCTCGGTGCGCTCGAGCAGAATGCGTCTGCTCTGATACAGCGCGGAGTTCTGCAGCGCGACGGCCGTCTGGCTCGCCAGAATGCTGAGGACCGCCGAGTCGGTCGCGTCGAGAACCCGATGCTTCGGCGTCCACGCCGCGAACGCCCCGACGACACCTCCGTCGAGTGCGATGGGCACGAATGCGTGGTGAGCGGCGATGACGGGACTTCGGCCGTCGCCGATCGTGGCGAGCCGAATCGCGTCGAGGCATTCGACGACATCGCCCGGCAACGGCGGACCTTCGACGTTGTCGACCAGGAACGGCGTCGCGTCCGGACCGAGCACGAGTCTGCGTGGTCCGGCGTCCGGTAGGGCGCCGTCGGCGAGCGCGAAGACCACCCACTGAGCGCTCAGATGTGCACGAGCCGCCTCGGCGACGGCACAGATCAACGTCTCGGGGCCGTCGACCGTCCGCACGAGAGCACGCGAGATCAACTCCAACGCATGGACGACGCGCTCGAGGCGCTCGGCCGCGCCACGATACTGGGGATAGAACGTGGCCTTTCCCGACCGCAGACCGGTCAGGAGGGACAGATCCGGTTGCGACGCCGTCACAGCGCGGTCCTGAACAGATCGACCATCTCTCGATGGGTCGCAGACCGCGGATTGGTCGACATGCATGCGTCGCGCAGCGCGTTGGTGGCGAGCACGTCGATGTCGGCGTCGCTGACGCCGATGTCCTTCAGTCCCTGGGGAACTCCGACCTGTCGAGCCAGTCGTTCGACCCGTTCCGCGACGGCAAGTGCAGCCTCCTCCGCGGATCCACGCGCCTCGGCGAGGCCCAGACTCGTCGCGACCGCGACGTAGGGCATCGGGTCGTGCGCAGCGTTGAATCGGATGACGTGTGGCAGCAGCACACCGTTGATGACGCCGTGTGGCAGGTCCAGCAGCCCACCGACCTGATGGCTCATCGCATGCGTCGCACCGAGGATCGCGTTCGTGAACGCAAGGCCTGCTTCCAGAGCGGCCTGCGCCATCGACGTGCGCGCACCGAGGTCGGACGGGTCGGTCATCGTGTGCGCCAGGTGCGACGTCACCATCGTCACCGCACGCAGCGCATGGTGGTCGGTGAGTTGATTGTGCCCCAGCGACACGAACGCTTCGATTCCGTGCGTCAACGCGTCGAGACCCGTTGCGGCGTTGAGCCATTCGGGCATCGTCGTCAACAGTCTCGGATCGATGACGGTGATGTCGGGAACCAGCGCACGCCCGAGGATGGTGATCTTCGTCGATCGTGTGGTGTCGGTGACGATACAGAACTGCGAGACGTCCGCACCTGTTCCCGACGTCGTCGGCACCATGACGAGCGGGGGAATCGGTCGCGTCGCCTGGTCGACCCCCTCGAAATCGAGGATCGACCCACCGTTTCCGGCCAGGATCGCAATTCCTTTGGCTGCATCCATGACCGAGCCGCCGCCGATCGCGACGAGTACGTCGCATCCGGATTCCTGGTAGACGACGTGGCCGGCTTCGATCTCGACGTCCTTGGGATTGGGCGTCAGGTCGCTCCAGACCGTCGGCGCCAACCCTTCCTCGATCAGCAGCGAGGTCAGGTGCGCGACCCACCCCGCTTCGATGAGACCGCCGTCGGACACCACCAATGGGCGGCGGGCCCCGAGTCGCAGCGCGGCGTGCGCGACCTCGCCGAGCGAGTTCTGACCGAAGACGATCTCGGGCGCGTGGAACTTCAGTACGCGCGGCGCCTCGATCGCGTTTCGATGCGAATGCAGATCGGCTAGCGCCCGACCCGTCGCGGCCGTCTCGATCATGTGCCTACTCGCCTCTGCTGTGCCTGCCGCTCGTGGTGCCGCGATCCGTGTGATTCACGTTACAACCCTAGCCGGACGGCGACCGAAGTTCCCACCAGCGGCCGGGCAGGTGGGCACCTACCCGATCGGGCAGGGCGACGAGCGACCGGCAGTCGACATACCGTAGCCGGCGTGCAAAACTAGAACACGTTACAGTTATAGACGAGAGGACGCCCGATGGCGACAGCCGACGCACGCCGCGGCAACCGATCCCTGCTGCTCAGGGTCGCCGAGGTCGTCGACGAGACCCCCGAAGCGCGGTCCCTCGTCTTCGACCCACCCGACACGTTCGAGTATCTACCAGGCCAGTTTCTGACCGTACGAATTCCGAGCGAGAGAACGGGCGCAGTCGCCCGCTGCTACTCCCTGTCCAGTTCACCGCACCGCGGTGAGCCGCCGAAGGTGACCGTCAAACGCACGTACGACGGTTACGGCTCCAACTGGGTCTGCGACAACGTCGAGCCGGGAGACACGATCGAGGTGCTCCCCCCGTCGGGGCGATTCACCCCGAAGGACCTCGACGACGATTTCCTGCTCGTCGCCGCCGGGTCGGGAATCACGCCGATCATGTCGATTCTGAAGTCGGCACTGAGCGAAGGCATCGGAACGGTGACCCTGTTCTACGCGAATCGCAACGAGAACTCCGTCATCTTCTCGAACGAACTACGGACGCTCGCAGCCGAATATCCCCGACGGTTGACCGTCGTACATTGGCTCGAATCGCTGCAGGGCATACCGACCGTCGACCAATTGGCCACTTTCGCGGCGCCGTGTCGTGACCGTTGTGCATTCGTGTGCGGGCCCGGGCCGTTCATGGATGCGGCCGTCAAAGCACTTGCGTCGAGCGGTTTTCCGCGGAACCGAGTACGACGCGAGATCTTCACCTCGCTCGTCGGCGACCCGTTCGCCACTGTCGCCGAGGCAGAGGTCGCCGAGAGTCCTGCCCAGGCGGACGACGCGGTCGCCGTCGTCGAACTCGACGGCGGGAGGCACACTCTCGCGTGGCCGCGTGACAGGACGCTCGTCGACATCATGCTCGCCGAGGGCATCGACGTCCCCTACTCGTGCCGCGAGGGTGAGTGCGGGTCGTGCGCGTGCACCATGGTGGGCGGTGAAGTCGCGATGGAGAACACCGACGTCCTCGACGAGGACGACATCGCCGACGGGATGATCCTCGGGTGCCAGGCACGTCCCGTCAGCGACCGCGTCGAGATTCGGTTCTGACTCACCACGGATCGACGAACACGGTGATCGGCTGGGTTTCGGCAGCGGTCGTCGACGCGGCGAGCGACGTGCGGGTGACCGTCGTATCCCAGTCGTGCGCATAAGGACCGGAGACGACGACGTTGGTGAAGCCCGCGTCCTCGAGTACACGAACCGCTGCCGGAGCCGAATACCCGGTGACGTCGGGAACCGTGAGGGTGTCGGCCGTTGCCGCGGAGGCCAGTGACGCACCGCCGAGGGACAACGATCCGACGGCGGCGAGAACTGCGGCGGTCTTCTTGAACGAGTTGCGCACGATGACTCCTACGGAGAAGTGAATTGCTGACCTCTTCAGGTTGCACGCCTACCCTGAAAGTCCACGCCGTCCATGCTGTGGACTTCCTGGGTGCACAGCGCATTCAGCAGTTCGGTGTCGTGGCTGATGAGCAGGACACCCATTCCCGTTTCTTCGGCCTCGTCCCGGATGACGTGCATGATCGAGGCCGTCGTAGCCGCGTCGAGCATGGCCGTCGCCTCGTCGCAGATCAGATACTTCGGCTCCTGCGCCAGTGCCCGTGCGACACATGCTCGTTGCAGCTGCCCGTCGCTCACCTGGTGTGGACGACGCGTCAGCAGATCCGGCGTCAGGCCGACACGTGCAGCGAGATCGTGCGCGACGATCTTCCGCCCGACGATCGCGGCGGGCTGTTCGATGATGGACCGCAACGACATTCGTGGATCCGTCGCGGCGCGTGGCGACTGGAACAGCATCGCCACCTGACGCCGCATAGACGCGGGCACGCCGAAACCAGTTCCTGGAACTGTACTTCCGTCGATGGTCACCGTCCCCGCGCGCGGTTCGAGCAGCATCGCCAACACCCGCGCCAACGTCGACTTTCCGGAGCCCGACGGCCCGGCAAGACCGACGATCTCTCCGGCCGACACCGACAACGACGCGTCCTGCAGCACGTTCGACGTACCGGCATATCCCGCGGTGATTCCGACTGCGTCGAGACTCATGCACTCACCCTCGTTCGGTATGCCCTGCTGCCGATCGTGACCAGTTCGGTCGGTCCGCCGGACATGACGGTGTCCGGTCTGCGCAGGTGATAGACGCACTCACCCGGCAGATCGGTGAGTTGTGGCGGGGTACCCGGCATGGGATGGAGCCCTCGCGACGGTAACGCGTTCACCAGATCCCGCGTGTAGTCGTGAAGCGGCTCGTCCAGAACCAGTGCGGCGGGACCGGTTTCCATGATGCGCGACGCGTACATCACCGCGACTCGATCGGCGACGGCCGTGCGCACGAGCGACGCCAGGTCGTGAGTGATCAGCAGGACCGCGGCCCCGTCGTCGGCACATCGACGCAGGAGGCGCAGAACCCGATCGGTCAGTTCCCCGTCGAGGCCCGCCGTGGGCTCGTCGGCGACGATCACCGCGGGATCGCCGACGAGTGCGCCCGCGATGGCGACGCGCCCGGCCATGCCGCCGGACAATTCGTGTGGGTAGAGGTCCAGGTCGGCAGGGTCGAGACCGACGGTGCGCGCGAGTTCGTCGGCACGATGGCGTGACCCGAGTACTCGGATGGTCTCGTCGAGCTGCGACCGAGCCGTCCGCACCGGCGTCAGGTACGACGATGCGGACTGCGGGATCAGCGCGACGTCACGACCGCGGAAACCACTGTCGGTGAGGACATCGACCGTGCGATTCGCAGTCGTGACCTCGATCGATCCCGACACCCTCGATCCGACGGGCAACATCGCCATCACGGCCGACGCGAGAATCGATTTGCCGCAGCCGGATTCACCGACCAACGCCGTGACCGTGCCTGCCGGGACGGACAGATTCACCCCCGTCGCGGCGTGCACGACCGAGCCGTTGCCCAGTGGAATACGAATCGTCAGGTCGTCGATCGTCAGTGCAGTCACAGTCGGAGCTCCGAAGGCTTGGGCGGGACCGTCGCCGCGCGTAGTGCCGATCCCGCAGCGGCCACCGACACCGTGGCCAGGACGAGGATCCCGGCAGGAAACACCAGAGTCCACCAGCCACCGAGCAGCAACGAACTCCTTGCTTCGGACAGCAGAGTTCCGAGACTGGGTTCGTGCGGCGGCAGCCCGAAGCCCAGGAAGGACAGGGTGGACTCGTGCCAGATCGCATGCGGCAGAAGCAGAACGACGGCGACCATAGCCTGCGGCAGGATCGCCGGCACCATGTGCCGCGTGATGACATGCGTGCAACTCGCGCCTGCAAGGACCGCCGCGTCGATGTAAGGCCGTCCACGCAGGCCGAGAATCTCCGACCGCACGATGCGCGCTACCTGCGTCCAGTGCGTCAGCGCGATCGACAGCACGATCGCGACGAGGCTACCGCGGAACATTGCGACGATGACGATCCCGAGCAGCAGGTGCGGCAACGCGTTGATCGCGTCGGTACTGCGCATGACGACGCGGTCCACCGGGCCACCCCACAGTCCGGCGATCGTTCCGACGGCCGCTCCGATCACCGTCGCCAACAGCGCACACGCGGCGGCGATCACCAGAGACGTACGGATCGCTGCCGCGCTGCGGACGAGCAGGTCTCGACCTGCCGAATCCGTACCGAACCAGTGGGACGTCGACGGCCCTTGCCTGGCCGCAGCGAAGTCGGTGACACGATCGTCCACTCCCGACAGCCACGGCACGAACACCGCATACAGCGCGAGCACAGCCAGAACCGCGCCCGCGACGGCGAGCCTGCGCCTATCCATCGGTCGTCACTCGCGGATCCAGACGTGCGACAACCACATCGGCGAGGAGCGATCCGAGCAGTACCGCCAACGTAGTTCCGATCGTCAGAAACGCGAGCAACGCCATGTCCAGATCACGCGCGGATTGCACGATGGCTCCGGCGATTCCTGGCCACGAGAACACTTCCTCGACGAGGACGGCGCCGACGACGAGCTCCGGCAGTCGCACACCGACGACGTTGACGAACGGGGCGAGCGATGTCGGCACGATGTGCTTCCGGGTGATCGTCGACGTCGGAATACCGCGTGCCACTGCGCCTGCGACGAAGTCCTCTCCGCGCGAGACCGATACGGACTCGCGAACCGCCAGCAGCAACCACGGCAGCTGCGACAGCGCGAGAACCGCGACCGGGAGCGCCATGTGTGCCGCGACGCCGGCGAACGTCGGGTCGGCGCCCGCGTCCGTCAGCCCGGCGACCGGCAGCCAGCCGAGCCCGAGTGCGAACAACGCGATCGCGCCGAGCGACAGTACGAAAGGCGGCAGGCCTTGAATCGTGATGCACAGGGCGGTGACTGCGCGGTCGAGGATGCCACCGCTTCGAATTCCTGCGAGGACGCCGAGAACCAGTGCGACCGTCACGGCGAGCGCAAGCCCGACGCCTGCGAGCAGCAACGTCCACGGCACGCGCTCGGTCAGCACGTCCACGACCGGTTGCCCGAAGGACCTCGACATGCCCAGGTCACCGGTGAACAGACCCTGCACCCACTGCCAGTACGTGGTGTACCAGGGCTGATCCAAGCCGAGCTGCTCGGCGATCATCTGCTTGTCGGCATCCGACGTCGTCGTGTACCGAACTCCGAGATAAGCGACGAGCGGATCGAACGGCGAAATCGACGCGGCCGCGAACAAACCCGCGGACACCGCAGCGCACACCGGAATCACGAACATCAGCCGGCGGCCGATCATGGCGAGGATCCCTCGGCGACGCGTACTCGGGTCGTGACGCGTCGTGGTCCTCGCGTCGGGCCGCGCGATCGTGGCCGTCACGACTGCCTCGTCCACGTCTGCAGCGACCACCACGGTCCCCATGTCACACCGTGCGCATGCGGTTCGAGGATCGGCCCGGACTTCGTCCAGTCCGAATCCTTCGACACGTACGTGTGGTCGAGGAACACCAGATAGACGTAACCGGGATCGTCGACGTACGCCCGCTGCATGTCGCGATACGCCGCGTCACGTTCGGCTGGGTCGAGGCTCCGACGTCCGGCCTCGAGCGCAGCATCGACGGCTGGGTTCGAGTAGTCGCTCGCGTTGTCGTAGATGCTGCCGACTCCCGGTTCCACGAACTCGGAATCGAGTGCGTTGTACGCCTGGGTATCCGGGTCGTACGGTTCGGAACCACCGCCGAGCAGCGTCGCGTCGTACGAGATGCGCGGGTCGATCCGGTCCCAGGACAAAGCCTCCAGATTCACTTCGACGCCGACCGCCAACGCATCGGATGCGAACGCCTGGGCCAGATCCCGTCGCACGGTGTCCGACGCGTTGTACATCACCGAGAACTCGGCACGCACCCCGTCCCTGACGCGTATGCCGTCGGGCCCGACGACCCACCCCGCCGCGGTCAGGAGCCGTTCCGCCTCAGCGGGATCGTAGGGGAACGCGGCCGATGGCTCGTACGCAGCGCCGTACACCTCCGGGATGGGTGTCGCGGCGGGGCGGCCGTGTCCGCCGAGGATGTTGTCGACCATCGACTGGCGGTTCGCGGCGAGGTTCAACGCCATCCGCATCGCCTTGTCCCCTGCGACGGGATTGTCGGTCGGCAGGGACACACCTCGCCAGTCCGCAGACGTGTTGGCGGTCAACGACATTCCGTCACGTCCGTCGAGAGTCTCGGCGAGCAGCGGCGGGAGGTTGGTTCCGTCGATCTCCCCCGCCGCCATACGCTGGGCTCGGGTGTTGTCGTCCGGAACGTACAGCAGAGTCAACTTCTTCACTTCCGGTGCGCCGCCGAAATAGTCCTCGTTGGCTTCGAACACCGCGCGGTCGGGAGACAGGTCGACAAGCGTGTACGGGCCGGTCCCGATCGGCGCGGTGTTCAGACTCGACTCGGCCGCAAGCCCCTCGGTCGCAACGGATTCCGACGGTACGATGCCGATCAGCATCTTCGTCGGCATCGCCGAATAGGGATAGGCGAGACGAAATTCGACGGTTCGAGGGTCGAGCGCGGTCACCTCGGTGATCATGTCGAACGACGACCGTGCCTCCGACGCCGACGCCGGATTCAGGATGGCGTCGTAGGTGGCGACGACATCCGCCGCGTCGAACGTCGACCCGTCGGAGAACGTGACACCCTCGCGCAACGGAACCGTCCAGACGGTCGCGTCGGCATTGGCAGTCGGGAGCTCCGTCGCGAGGGACGGTTCGAAACCGGGAAGACCGTCGGTGCCGTCGAGCTTCAGCAGCCCGTCGTACATCTTGGCCTCACCCGCGGCGCCGTAACCGGCGATCGGGTTGTAGCCACCGAGTTCGTAGCCGTCCGCAAGGACGAGACCGTCCTGGGCCGACGAGCCCGACGAGTTCGTCGGCGCGCTGCACGCAGCCAGCGCGAGAGCGCACAGGGATGCAGCGCCCACAGCCAGTCCTGACCGAGCCATCGACCCTCCTTCGTTCATCTGAGCACTTGTTCAGATAAACAAATAGTCCCACAGACGACGAGGGACGGCAGCGAGACGACCGACTACCGCCCGGTCGTCCGGCAAGACTGGACGATCGGGTAGGGCTCAGACCTGAACTGCCACAGCGCTTCGCTCGCGCCTCGAGGCGACGATGCTGCCCACCGACGACGCCAGCGCCAGCACGATCACCATCCCGCCGTAGACCACTGCGGTCGGCTCCAGACCGAAACGGTGAACCGCCAGGCCACCGACCACGGCAGGGACGCTGAATGCGGTGTAACTGATGACGAACGTGGTCGCGAAGGCACTGCCTCGCTCGGCCGCGGGAACCAGCGCGCCGAGTGTGCGCATCGCCCCCAGGAAGGCACTACCCCACCCTGCCCCGGCGACGACCGCACCCGCGAAGTACAGCGTGACCGATCCGGCAGCGACGGCGATCAACGACGCAGTGACACCGACGGACAACACGATCGCCCCGCCGATCATCACAGCTCGAGGTGGTCGATGCCGAACCGTCGCGGCCGCAGCGGAACCCGAGAAGAAGAGGGCGAAGATCTCGAGCCCGCCGACGATGTGATTGTCGATGCCGAACAACGAACCCATGATCGACGGCCCGAGCGACAGGTGGAACCCGCCGAGCGACCACGTTGCGATCAATACCGGGACGATCAACAGGAACTGCGCGCGAATACCCTCTGGGATCGAGACTTTCGGCCGGAGCAACTGTGCAAGGTGGCGACGGGATTCCACGCCGTGCAAGGCCGATGTCTCCGGCACGAACAACAGCACTGCCGCCAGGAGAACCGTCGACGCGATCAGGAGCGCGAAGACGAGAACCGTCGGTGCCGGTGCGAGTTGAACCAGCAGCCCGGAACCCAGTGCACCGGTGGCCAATCCGATCGACGGTGCCACACTGTTCACCAGCGGGCCCGACCACTCCGACGGCTGCAGATCGATCACGGCTGCGCTCAGAGCCCCCGTTGCCGTTCCCGCGGCCAATCCCTGCACGACGCGCGCCGCGATCAGAGTCGGCACGTCGTCGGCGACGACGAACAGCACGAGGCTGACGACCAGAAGTCCGAGCGCTCCGAACATGATCGGCTTTCGACCCACATGGTCGGACAGGCTTCCGACAACCAACAGCGCCACGAGCAGAGCGAGCGCGTACACGGCGAACACGATCGTCAGTGTCGTCGACGAGAAGCCCCATGCTTGCTGATAGACCGGGTACAGCGGCGACGGTGCCGCCGACGACGCCATGACGACGAGATACGTCACTCCGACCGCGACGAACGCGATCGAAGGCGGCATCCGTCGTGCCGATCGCTTCGCCGTTTCGGGCGCAACCGTCTCAGTCATGGAACCTCCCCAAGCGCCTAACGCAACTTCTATTGCTTTAGACGACGATAGACCGATGGCTGCACTAACGCCAATCCGTTTGCAATAATGGAGAAATGTCCGTTACCGATCGCCGTACGGCCCGCCCGGGCGGGCGCAGCGCCCGTGTCCGCGCCGATGTTCATCGGGCGGTCACCGAGCTGATCGGTGAAGAGGTCGACGCCTTGTCGATTCCCCTGGTTGCCGAACGCGCAGGCGTGGCTGCCACCACCGTGTATCGCCGGTGGGGCGACCTCGACGCCTTACGCACCGAGGTGGCGATGGAAGTCCTGACGGCCGACGGCCCGGTGCCCGACACCGGTGACCTTCATCGCGATCTGGCCATCTGGTGCGAATTCCTCGTCACCGACATCGCACGACCCGAACGCACCTCGTTTCTGCGCACTGTCGTGGGGTCGACGAAGGACGACACAGGCAAGAGTCACTGCCTCGACAAACGCGAACTGCAGATCGACACCATCCTCGGGCACGCCCGCGACCGCGGGGAGCCCGCCCCCACCCGCGACGACGTCATGGATCACGTCGTCGCGCCGTTGTACTTCCGCATCCTGTTCGGACTCGGCGGTACCGACGTCAGCTATGCGCGCTCACTGGTCGATCGACTGTTCCAGCACGAGGCCCGCGAGTAACCGTCCCTCGTGGTGCGCCAGCGCGCTCGCCGGGAGGCTGCCGACACGTCCGCTGAGCGACACCGTCACCGCACCCGACCCCGACGCGGGACGACCCAACTGGTCGATGCGCCGAAGGGTTTGTCGCGCAACGGCTTCCGCGCTGTCGAACAGCGTGACACCGTCCGGGAGCGCCGCCGCGATCTCGGCGGCGACGAGCGGGTAGTGCGTACACCCGAGCACGACGGCCTCGACATCCGAGGGCGTCGCGGCCGCGGCGGCATCGATGGCGCGTGAGATGCCCTCCCTGTCCCCCCGATCGATGGCGTCGGCCAGCCCGTGGCAGGCGATCGCAGACACGGTACGACCGGGTGCGAAATCCTCGATCAACCGCGCTTGATAGGCACTTGCCGTCGTCGCCGCCGTTGCCCAGACGGCAATCCGATCATGTTCTGCCGCAGCGGGTTTGATCGCGGGAACCGTGCCGACGACGGGAACGGCCGTACCCAGGTGAGCACGCAGGTGCGTCAACGCGGTGACGCTTGCCGTGTTGCACGGCAACACGATCACCTCCGCGCCGGACGCGACGGCCCGATCGGCGGTCCCGAGTACACGATCGACGACCCACTCGTCGGCCTTCGGTCCCCACGGAGCCCCGTCCGGGTCCATGAGGAGGAACAGATCGAGCTCGGGACGCAGTGTTCGAAGATGTGCCGACGTCGGCAACATTCCGAGTCCCGAGTCGATCAGTCCGACGATCATTCCTTACTGACCCAGCGCCTGCTCGATGTCGCCGACGAGGTCGGCACCGTCTTCGATACCGACCGACAGACGCACCAAGTCGTCCGGAACCTCGAGCAGCGAACCGGCCGTCGACGCGTGCGTCATCGCACCGGGGTGCTCGATGAGCGACTCGACGCCGCCGAGCGACTCGGCCAGCGTGAAGATCTCCGTGCGCGCGCAGAAGTCCAGCGCAGCCTGCTTGCCGCCCTTCAACCGCACTGAGATCATGCCGCCGAACCGTCGCATCTGCTTGGCGGCGACCGCGTGCGACGGGTGCTCGGCGAGACCCGGGTAGATGACCTGCGAGATGGCCGAGTGGCCGGAGAGCACCTCCACGATCTTCTCCGCGTTGTCGCTGTGACGTTCCATGCGCAGGGCGAGAGTCTTGATGCCACGCAGCGTCAAGAACGCGTCGAACGGTCCGGGAACGCCGCCTGCGCCGTTCTGCAGGAACGCGAACGCCGCGTCGAGCTCCTCGTCGTCGGTGACGAGCGCGCCACCGACGACGTCGGAGTGTCCGCCGATGTACTTGGTCGTCGAGTGCAGTGCGACGTCGGCACCGAGCTGCAGCGGCTGCTGCAGGTAGGGCGACGCGAACGTGTTGTCGACGACGAGCTTCGCATTGCCCTCGTGCGCGACACCGGCAAGCGCCTCGATGTCACCGACGTTCAGGAGCGGGTTGGTGGGCGTCTCGACCCACACGAGCTTCGTGTTGGGGCGGATGGCGTCACGCACGGCGTCGACGTCGGAGACCGCGGCGACCGAGTACTCGATTCCCCACTGCGTGAACACCTTGTCGATCAGACGGAACGTACCGCCGTACGCGTCGTTCGGAATGACGAGGTGATCGCCGGGACGCAAGGTCGCGCGCAGCAGCGCGTCCGTCGCAGCCATGCCCGACGAGAACGCGCGCCCGTAGGTGCCCGACTCGATCGCCGCGAGGTTCGCCTCGAGCGGCCGACGCGTCGGATTGCCGGTGCGTGCGTACTCGAAGCCGCTGCGCATACCGCCGACGCCGTCCTGAGCGAAAGTCGAGCTCGCGTAGATCGGCACGTTGACCGCGCCCGTCAGCGGATCGGGTTCGTACCCGGCATGAACCGCCTTCGTGGAAAACCCCTGCCAGGAGGTGCTGTCTGCCTTGCTGCGCTGCTCACTCATGGCTTCCAGCCTAATAGGCAGCAGAACTGAGTAGCCTGCGGGAGACACCGCCGAGAAGAAAGAGGCACCCATCGTGGCCGATTCGACTTCACGCTCGCAGAGCGTCGACGAACTCTTCGCCTTCGAGACCCTGCTTGACACCGAGGAGAAGGACATCCGGGCCACGGTGCGTGCGTTCGGCACCGACCGCATTCGCCCACACCTCGCCGACTGGTTCGAGGAGGGGACCGTCCCCGCGCGCGAACTCGCGAAAGAACTGGGGGCCCTGGGTCTGCTCGGTATGCACCTCGAAGGGTACGGCTGCGCGGGCACGTCGGCGACGGCATACGGACTGGCCTGCATGGAACTCGAGGCGATGGACTCCGGTATCCGCAGTCTCGTCTCGGTGCAGGGATCGCTCGCGATGTTCGCGATCTGGAAGTACGGGTCCGAGGAGCAGAAGCAGCAATGGCTTCCCGGCATGGCCGAGGGAAACCTGATCGGCTGCTTCGGGCTGACCGAGGCCGACTACGGCTCGAACCCCGGTGGAATGCGGACGCGCGCCAGGCAAGACGGCAGCGACTGGATTCTCGACGGCAGCAAGATGTGGATCACCAACGGTCCCGTCGCCGACGTCGCGATCGTCTGGGCGCAGACCGACGACAAGATCCGTGGCTTCGTCGTTCCGACGGACACACCGGGCTTCACGGCGAACACCGTGAAGAAGAAGCTGTCGCTCCGGGCGTCCATCACCGGTGAGCTCGTTCTGGACGGCGTCAGGCTGCCGGAGAGCGCGATGCTGCCCGAGGCCCGCGGACTCGGCGGCCCGCTGGGCTGTCTGAACGAAGCGAGATTCGGCATCGTGTTCGGCGCGATGGGAGCGGCCAGGGACTGCCTCGAATCGGCGATCGAGTACTCCAAGACGCGCGAGGTGTTCGACAAGCCGCTCGGGGGCTATCAGCTCACGCAGGCGAAGCTCGCGAACATGGCCGTCGAACTCGGGAAGGGCGAGCTGCTCGCACTGCACCTCGGCCGACTGAAGGACAAGGGTGAACTGCGCGGCGAGCAGGTGTCGGTCGGCAAGCTGAACAACGTACGCGAGGCGCTGAAGATCGCTCGCGAATGCCGAACCATCCTTGCGGCGAACGGAATCACGCTCGAGTACCCGGTGCTACGACACGCCAACAACCTGGAGTCGGTGTTGACGTACGAGGGCACCTCCGAGGTGCATCAGCTCGTCATCGGTCAGGCGCTCACCGGTTCCAGCGCGGTTCGGTAGGCGCTCCCATGTGAGTGCGAATGTATAGCGGGCTCTACATTCGCACTCACATGGGGTTATGCCCCCTTGCTGAGGAACCCGAGGAGATCGTGCCGGGTGATGACGCCTGCCGGCTTACCCTCTTCGACGACCATGAGCGCATCGGTCTCGCCGAGCGCCTTGGTGGCGTCGGAGACGTTCTCGCCCGCACCGATCAGCGGGAACGGCGGACTCATGTGCTTCGCGACGGGGTCGGCGAGCGTCGCGCGCCCCTCGAACACTGCGCTCAACAGGTCGCGCTCGGTGACACTGCCCGCAACTTCGCCTGCCATGACGGGCGGCTCGGCACCGACGACCGGCATCTGCGAGACGCCGTACTCACGCAGGATCTCGATGGCGTCGCGCACGGTCTCGGACGGGTGCGTGTGCACGAGGTCGGGCAGTGCGCCGGACTTGCCTCGCAACACGTCGCCGACCGACGGCTCGTCCGTCTTGCCGTCGAGCCGTGAACGCAGGAAGCCGTACGACGACATCCAGTCGTCGTTGAAGATCTTCGCGAGGTATCCGCGGCCACCGTCGGGCAGCAGCACGACCACGACGGCGTCGGGACCTTCACGCTCGGCGACCTTGATCGCGGCGACTGCAGCCATACCGCACGAGCCACCGACGAGGAGACCCTCTTCACGGGCGAGGCGACGCGTCATGTCGAACGAGTCGGCGTCGGACACGGCGATGATCTCGTCGGGGATCGACGGGTCGTACGCGGTCGGCCAGAAGTCCTCACCGACGCCCTCGACCAGGTACGGCCGTCCGGTGCCGCCGGAGTACACCGAGCCCTCGGGGTCGACGCCGATGACCTTGACCTTGCCGCCGGAGACCTCCTTCAGGTACTTGCCGGTGCCGGAGATGGTGCCGCCGGTGCCGACGCCTGCCACGAAGTGCGTGATCTTGCCGTCGGTGTCCGCCCAGATCTCGGGACCGGTGGTTTCGTAGTGGCTCTGCGGTCCCGCCGGGTTGGCGTACTGGTTGGGCTTCCATGCGCCGTCGATCTCGCGAACGAGACGGTCGGAGACGCTGTAATAGCTGTTGGGGTCTTCGGGCGCGACTGCCGTCGGGCAGACGACGACCTCGGCGCCGTACGCGCGAAGCACGTTGCGCTTGTCCTCACCGACCTTGTCGGGGCACACGAACACGCACTTGTATCCACGCTGCTGAGCGACGAGCGCGAGGCCGACGCCGGTGTTGCCGGAGGTCGGCTCGACGATGGTGCCGCCCGGCTTCAACTCGCCCGACGCCTCGGCCGCGTCGATCATCTTCACGGCAATGCGGTCCTTGGACGAGCCGCCGGGGTTCAGGTATTCGATCTTGGCAGCAACGATCCCCGCGTTGTCGCCGACAACGGAGGAAAGCTTGACCAACGGAGTGTTGCCGATGAGTTCGGTGACGTGCTGTGCGATGCGCATGGTGCCATCTTCCCAGACGCGCCGCAGCGCGCTCTTCGGTACCGCCGTGACGACGCGCCGGAAATGCATACGATGGAAATCGTGGCGCTCAGCGAAGGAGATCAACAGTGCCCATGAGTCGATGGCGCATTGCGGCGAGAGCCGGTGCGGCAACAGTCCTCGCAGGCTCGTCAGCTGGGACGGCGTCGTGGGCGATGTACCGACATCTGATGTCCCAAGCCACGTCCGCGAGAGGCGTGATCGGCCGGTCGACGGCCAAACCGCCCGAGGCCGACGGCATCTACGGACCAGGTGATCGGACGCCGCGGCCCTGGCGAATGGGAAGTTCAGCAGATATTCATCTGATGATTTTCGGCGACTCGACCGCGGCCGGTGTCGGCTGCGTGATCGCCGACGAGGTTCCGGGCGTTCTCGTCGCACGTGGCCTTGCCGACGAAACGGGAAAACAGATCCGCCTCAGCACCAAAGCTATCGGCGGTGCGACGTCCAAGGGCCTCGAGGGCCAGGTCGACGCCATGTTCGTCGCCGGTCCCGCACCCGACGCCGCAGTCATCCTCGTCGGCGCCAACGACGTCACGAAAAAGTTCTCGATCGCTGCGTCGGCTGCGCGGCTCGGAGCCGCCGTCGAGCGCTTGACCGCGAAGGGCACGGTCGTCGTCGTGGGGACGTGCCCCGATCTCGGCGTCGTCACCGCCATTCCGCAGCCACTGCGCACCGTCGTCCGCAATTGGGGCCTTCGTCTCGCGCGCGCTCAGACCGCTGCGACGCTCGCCGCCGGCGGCCACCCGGTCGCGCTGGCCGATCTCCTCGCGCCCGAATTTCTGGCCGCCCCCGACACGATGTTCTCACCGGACCGCTTTCATCCGTCCGCGGCGGGTTACGAACTCGCTGCGCAGCAACTGCTGCCCGTCCTCGCCGCCGCGCTCGGCGAGTGGAACGGCGGTCCGCTGCCCGAGCTCCCCCAGGTGTCCGAGGCCGTGGAATCACGTCGGTTGGCGCCGCGCGCCGCGGCGTCGCTCGATCGTTTCCTACGCAGACGTGGTGCCGAAATCCAAGGAGCGGGCGGCTGACGCTAGATTCTTGCTACTCGCCGGTAACCAGAAGCTGTATCACCCAACGAAGGAGAGTTCATGCCAGAAGCAGTGATCGTCAGTACCGCTCGTTCCCCGATCGGCCGCGCGATGAAAGGCTCGCTGAAGGACGTCCGTCCCGACGACCTGACCGTGCAGATGGTGTCGGCGGCGCTCGCGAAGGTTCCCGAGCTCGACCCCACCGACATCGACGACCTCCTGCTCGGATGCGGCCTGCCCGGCGGCATGCAGGGCAACAACCTCGCTCGGATCGTCGCGGTACTCCTCGGCTACGACTCGCTGCCCGGAACCACCGTCACCCGCTACTGTTCGTCGTCGCTGCAGACCACCCGCATGGCGCTGCACGCGATCAAGGCAGGCGAAGGCGACGTCTTCATCTCCGCCGGCGTGGAAAGCGTCTCCAGTTTCATCCACGGCAGCTCCGATTCGCTTCCGCAGAGCCACAACCCACTGTTCGAAAGCGCCGAGGCACGCACCAAGAAGGTCGCCGAGGAAGGCGCCGACAGCTGGACCGACCCGCGTGAGAGCGGACAGCTGCCCGACGCCTACATCGCCATGGGCCAGACCGCCGAGAACGTCGCCCTGCTGACCGGCATCTCCCGTGAGGAGCAGGACCACTGGGGTGTCCGAAGCCAGAACCGCGCCGAGGACGCGATCAAGTCCGGTTTCTTCGAACGCGAGATCACCCCGGTCACGCTGCCCGACGGCACCGTCGTCAGCACCGACGACGGCCCGCGCGCCGGCACGACGTACGAGAAGATCAGCGAACTCAAGCCGGTCTTCCGTCCGAACGGAACCGTGACCGCAGGCAACGCGTGCCCGCTCAACGACGGCGCCGCGGCACTGGTGATCATGAGTGACACCAAAGCCAAGGCTCTCGGCCTGACCCCGCTCGCCCGGATCGTCTCGACCGGCGTGACCGGCACGTCCCCCGAGATCATGGGCCTCGGACCGATCGAGGCGACGCGCAAGGCACTGTCGATCGCGGGCATGTCGATCTCCGACATCGACCTGTTCGAGATCAACGAAGCGTTCGCGGTGCAGGTCCTCGGGTCCGCTCGCGACCTCGGCATCGATCACGACAAGCTGAATGTCTCCGGTGGCGCTATCGCTGTCGGACACCCGTTCGGCATGACCGGCGCCCGCATCACCACGACACTGCTGAACAACCTGACCACGCACGACAAGACGTTCGGCGTCGAGACCATGTGCGTCGGCGGCGGCATGGGCATGGCAATGGTGCTCGAGCGCCTCAGCTGACACCCGGAGACGAGAAAGGCCCCCGCATCAGCGGGGGCCTTTCTCGTGCAGGTGCTAGTCGTTCTGGAAGTAGCTGAGCAGACGCAGGATCTCGACGTACAGCCAGACGAGCGTGATGGTCAGTCCGAGCGCAACGCCCCAGGCTGCCTTCTCCGGAGCCTGTGCGCGGATGAGCTGGTCGGCCTGGTCGAAGTCCAGCAGGAAGCTGAATGCCGCGATGCCGATGCAGACGAGGCTGAAGATGATCGCGATCGGACCACCGTCGCGAAGGCCGAAGCCGCCGTCGACGAAGAAGCTGGCGATCAAGTTGCCGAGTGCGAGAACCACGACACCGATGAGCGCGCCGATTATCATGCGGGTGAACCGAGGCGTGACGCGGATGGCGCCGGTCTTGTAGACGACGAGCATTCCGAAGAACACGCCGAACGTACCGAGAACGGCCTGGCCGATGAGGGCAGCGCCGCCCACGCCGCCGAACATGACGTCCGTGAACATCAGAGACAGAGCACCGAGGAACAGACCCTCGGCGACGGCGTACGCCAGGACGATGGCCGGGTTGTCCATCTTGCGACCGAAGGTCGCGACGAGCACCAGCACGAGGCCGACGATGGCGCCGCCGATGACGAACATGGGGGCGAGCGACGGGTTACCGCTGGAGAGGACGTAGGAGATGATCGCCGAGACGGTCAGCACACCGAGCGTGATGCCGGTCTTGGTGACGACGTCGTCGATGGTCATGGCCCGCGACGTCGGCCCGGCCTGGTAGGGCTCGCCGTACGTCTGCGGCTGTCCGAACTGCTGAGTGGCCTGCGAGGCACCAGCCGTCGCAGTGCCGAAAGTGGCGTATCCGCCGCCCTCCTGCTTGGGCAGGTTGCGGAACACCGGGTTGCTGGAGGTGCGCACCGTGTTTCTTCCCTTCTGAGGTTGCAAGCCCTTCGTGGCTGGAGGACCTTGCGTCGACTCGTCGCCGACAGCTGTATGTAAAACTCCCACATACGGACAAAAGTTCCCAGTCGGACCCGAGAACTTCCGACAAATCGGACTCTACCGTCTGGAGCGACTCGTCGGACAGCGACGTCCGGTTTCCCGTCCGACATCAGTGGGCATTGTCGATAGCGTGATGATGAACGATGACGGAACGGATCAGACCCTCGACCAGAGTGAAAGCCTGGATTCCGACGAACTGCGCAACGACGACGGCGACTCTACGGTCGAACCGCCGGATCACTGGAGCGAAGCCGACAAGTTCGGCACGACGCCCGAGGAAGCTCTTCAGGGCGAGAGCCTCGACGAGAAGCTCAGCGAAGAAGAACCGGATGTTCCGCTCGAGAACGACGAGCGCGCGGTGTCCGAGACACCCGACGCGGAACTGACCGAAGATCTCGTCGACAAGGAGATTCTCGAGTCCGACGAGGATCCCGACATCGATTACGCCGACGGTCAGCGTCAGGCCGAGATCATCGAGGGCACGCTGGTGGAGGATCGTGGCCGCGACCGCGGGCAGATCGACGGCACCCCGGAGGACGGCGGACCCGTCGAATAGGACGTCGGCTCAGCCGATGGTCGATCGAGTCACGGTGAACTTCGCGTTCTTGCCCACCGTCTCGGTCGGCCCCACGGCCGCGCGGAGCTCGCCTCGATAGTTCAAGTGCGAGTTGTACACGGTCCACAGCTCGCCGCCCGGTCGCAGCACGCGGCCCGACGCAGCGAACAGTTTTTCCGCACTTCCGGTGTGAAGCGACGCGCCCTCGTGAAATGGCGGATTGCACACGATCAGATCGACGGACGCGGAATCGAACGTGGACATGGCGTCGTCGCGAATCACCGACAGGTCCAGTCCGTTGGCCGCAGCGGTGGCCGCAGCGGACGCCGTCGCGGCAGCGGACCGGTCGGTCGCCACCACTCGTGCGGCCATCCTGTCCCGAGCGAGCAGGCACGCGAGAATGCCCGTCCCGCAACCCAAGTCGACGATGTCACGCGCATCGGGGTTCATCTCCGGCAGGAACGACGCGAGGAATCTCGTGCCGATGTCCAGTTTCGCTCCCGCGAACACAGCACCGTGCGCGACGACGGTCAGCCCCACGTCGTCGAGTCGCTCGCTGACCGGGTAACTCTCGGGCGCCCGACGGATCGGGGTCGACGCCGTGATCACCCGAGACTTCTGACGCCCGCGGCCCGCGATCACGGAGTCGAAACTCGCGCCCAGCACGCCGTTCATCGCAGGAGTCATGTGCTTGTCTCGACCACCGGCGAACACCCGCACGTCGGGAGCCGCGAATGCGGCGATGTTCTCGGCGATTTCGGTCAATTCGGCCAAACTTCGAGGCAACTGCATCACGACCAGCCGTGCGCCGTTCAGAAGATCGCTCCCGAGTGGGAGGTTCCGGTAGGTGTCGGCCATCCCCAGCGCCGACGCGTTACGCCCGAGTGCGATCTCCCCCGTGATCGGATCCTGGTGTACTCGAATGTCGTTCGTCTTCACGATCGCCGCTGCACCCAATGTCAGCGCCCCGTAGCGATCGCCGATCACGACCGCGTCGCGTCCACCGACCTCGGCCAGTGCGTCGGCTGCGGTGTCGAGAATCAGCCGATCGGCAGCATCCGACGCGAACAGATTGGGCGCCTCCGCATCGGGATAGCGGCGCAGGCCGTTCAGGACGGATTCGACGTCGTGCATGTCCATCAGTGTTTCATCCCCGCATCGGAGCTGCCAAACACGTTGCACGCGGCACAATTTCGGTCGCGTTCGGCGCGCCTCGATGGCATTTTCACCGATTCGGGAGCATGCTCGGTCGATGGAATCACCGAAGAAGATCGAGACGCTGTTCAGCCACAAGGATTCCGTGCAGGACGACGCGCCCACGCAGAACACCGAACCCGTCGTCTACAAGTCGTTGTTCAGCGGAGACGGAACATCAGGACAGATACCGTAGATAGTCCAACGACTTGTCCGCGTGCACGTTCGCGCGTTCGCTCGTGACCACCAGCCGCACGACGCGATTCGTGTCGATGACGAACGTCGTCCGTTTCACCGACAGCAGCCGACGCAGCAGCCCGCGTTCGACGGTGTGGGTTCGTCGCCGTTCGATGTCCTTCATCCGACGTCGCCGCATCAACCAGCCGCCGCGGCGCACGCCGAACTGCTCGGCCACCGAACCGTCCGAATCGGCCAGCAACGGATAGTCGAACGACCTCTGCAAGGCGAAATGCGACTGTCGATCGGTGGTGTCCGTACTGATGCCGACTCGCTGAGCGCCGAGCGATTCGAACGCGCGGCCCAGATCGCGAAAGTGGCAGGCCTCCGCCGTGCAGATCGGACTCGACGCCGCCGGGTAGAAGAACAGGACCACGGGGCCTCTGTCCACCATGTCACTCAGACTTCGAACGTTCCCCGTATGGTCGGGAAGCCGAAAGTCCGGCGCGGTTTCGCCAGTACGCATGCACGACAGGGTACGTGCCGACGTTCAGTTCTCGTCAACGAGCAGTGTTCGCTTCAACTTCTCCAGGTCGTCTGCGGTCACTCCGATCGCCCGAAGATAACCGTCGAACGAGCCGTGTTCTTCGGTCGCGACCTCGATTCCGTGACGGTAGTAGGCCTCGGTGACGCCGAGAACCGCGTCGGTCAACTCGACGGGCGTTCCACCTTCTCGCGGAGCCCACACCTGTTCGAGGTGGGCTCGCAGCGGCTCGATGGCGGTGTTGCTGGTCAGAAAGTCCGCGAGGACGTCGGACTCGGTGACCCCGACTGCGCGCAGGACGGTCGCGACGGTCCAGCCGGCACGATCCTTTCCCGCCGCGCAGTGCACCAGGACCGGGCCTTCGTCGTTGCTCAGCGACGTGACCACGGAACGAATCGCCGCGTGCGCGCCCTTCAGCGTCGGAAACGACGTGTACGCACGCATCATGTAGCGCAGCTGGGCCTCGGGGTCGACGCTGGCTCCGGCCTCGTGCGGAGCCCGCTCACCCCGGTGGTTGTGGTACGGCAGGTTGTGCACGACGACTCCGTCGGGTACGAGGTCGCGTCCGCTGCGCTCGATCTCCGAGTCACCACGCAGGTCGAACACGTGACGCACTCCGAGTCGGCTCATCTCGGCGCGTCCGTCGTCGTCGAGACGCGTCAGCTCGGACGACCGCAGCAGCACACCCGATCGAACCCGACGACCGTCCGCTGTACGCGCACCTCCGACGTCGCGGAAATTCCACGCACCGGACAACCGAAATTGATCGCGCACGCTCGTATCTGCCATGGATGCACAGTAACCAAGACGCATATCGTGGACCCATGACGGACCTCGACCGCACCGACGCTCGACTCCTCCTCGCGCTGTGCGACAAGCCGCGCGCGACCGGGGTCGAACTGGCGACGACGCTAGGACTCTCTCGAAATACCGTGCAGGCCCGCCTGACTCGATGGGAAGAGAAGGACGCTCTCACTCCGATCGACCACCGGGTGCGGCCCGGGAGTCTCGGCTACGCATTGCAGGCATTCGTGACCACCCGCGTCGACCAGCACAAGCTCGCCGAGGTCACCGATCACCTCCGCACGATTCCTGAAGTGCTCGAGGTGTTCGGTCTGTCGGGTGCGTCCGACATGCACATCCGAATCGCCGCGGTGGACGCCGACGATCTGTATCGCGTCGCCGGCCTGATACTGAAGATTCCCGGCGTCGAACGCACGAACATGTCGATCGCGATGAGCGAATTGATCCCGTACCGTACGACGCCCATCCTCGAACGCGCCGCAAGTTCGCCGACCAGCAGGTAGTCGGGTTCGGCGCCGCCCCCGACGCAGCGCCGACCCTGCTCGACCGTAGCCTATCTGCGCTCGCACACGTTGCCGTATACATGGCTGCTCGGCGGCCGCATACGATCGACCGGGTGACAGCCGAGTCGGATTCCGCGAGCAACGAGGACGCACGTCTCGAGGTTGCGCGGCTCGAGGTTGCGCGGCTCGCCGCGCTCGACGCGGGAGGACTGTCCACCGAGTTGCTCGGTGACTTCCTCGAAGTTCTGACGTCGGCCGTGTCCGCAGGTAGACCGTTGACGAGGCGTCAGCTCGGCACGTTGCGCATCAAGGGTGACGCCGCCGCACGTCAGGGCGTGCCGTTGCGTGCGCTGCTCGACCTGTACCTGTCGTCGGTGTGGCGACTGTGGCGCAACCTCCCGGCGGTCCTCGACGCGGAGCACGACCCGCAGGCTGTCGTCACCGCGGGCGAGGTGATGTTGCGCGCGTCCGACGACGCGGTCGCAGAACTCGCCGAGGGTTTCCAGCTCGCGCGACGGTCGCTCGTGCGCGCGGAGGTGTCGGCTCGACGCGAGTTCGTCGACGATCTGTTGTCCGGAAGCGCCGACGTCGCCGGTGTTCTCGGCCGCGCCGAGAATTTCGGTCTCGATCTGACGGGTCCGCATTGCGTCGCTGTCGTCGCCGCCGACGACCCGTTCACGGACGCGGGATCCGCGATCGTCGACGTCGAACGTGCCGTCGAAGGCAGCAAGGGCGACGCAGGCACTCTCGTCGCCAGCAAGGAAGGCAGGCTGGTCGTCGTCTTCTCCGCGCCGGACCAGCAGGCGGTCACACACGTTCTCGACGGCCTTCGAACAGCGATCAAGCAAGCACGCGTGGACGGCGACTGGTCGCATCGCATCGGCGTCGGCCGCACCGGGAGCAGCGCTGCCGGGGTGTCGTCGTCCTATCGGGAAGCGGTCGACGCGTTGGATTTCGCGTCCAAACTGGGCATGGACGCACCCGTCGTCGACGCGCGGGAACTCCTGGTCTACCGAGTGTTGCTCGACGACCGGCCTGCCATCACCGACCTCGTCGACACGGTGCTGACCCCCCTTCTCTCGTCACGCGGGGGTGCGGAACCGCTGCTGCAGACACTCTTCGCGTTCTTCGAATCCGGTGGCAACGCCGCCATGACGGCACGGTCCATGCATCTGTCGGTGCGCGCGGTCACCTATCGATTGGCCAGGATCGCCGAACTGACCGGGCACGACGTCGCCGATTCGGGTGAGCGGTTCGCGCTGCAGACCGCTGTTTTCGGGGCGAGGCTGCTCGGTTGGCCGGAGAATCGACGGCTCTAGAGCCGTCTTTGCCGGATACAGGCAAGGTAAGCGGACAAAACATGTCCAGCATCGGACGGTGTATTCCGTAACCTGCACAGGCAGAATTGGAGGAGCCGCGACGGGACGACCGTCGCAGATCGTACGATCGAAGGAGAATCCAGCAATCATGGCATCTCTGACCCAGCGATTGAAGAATTTCGCGGGCAGCCCCCAGGGCCGCACTCTGATCGCCAAGGCCAAGGCCTACGCAAGCAAGCCCGAGAACCAGGCCAAGCTGAAAAGCATCGGCTCTCGAATCACAGGTAAGGACACCCGCCGATGAACGTTCCCGTTTGGGCATGGGCGGCGTTTGCCGCCGTCGTCGTCATCATGCTCGCGATCGATCTCCTCGCTCACCGCGGCGCCCACATCATCGGCTTCAAGGAGGCCGCATGGTGGAGCGCGGTCTGGGTCGGTGTCGCACTCATCTTCGGCGGAGTCGTCTTCGCCACACTCGGTACGACAGCGGGCGTCGAATACACGACGGCGTGGTTGCTCGAGAAGAGCCTGTCCGTCGACAACCTGTTCGTCTTCGCGCTGATCTTCGGCTACTTCAAGGTGCCGCGTGAGTACCAGCACCGGGTGTTGTTCTACGGCGTCGTCGGCGCTCTGATCTTCCGCGGTATCTTCCTTGCCGCCGGTGTCGCGATCGTCTCCAAGTTCACCGTCGTACTGTTCGTGTTCGCCGCGATCCTGCTGTACAGCGCGTGGAAGCTGATGAAGGACGAGGAGGATTCCTACGATCCCAGCACGTCGCTCGCAGTTCGACTGCTCCGCAAGGTGGTTCCCGTCCGCGACGAGTACGCCGGTACGAAGTTCTTCGTCATGGAAGCAGGCAAGCGCGTTGCGACGCCACTGCTCGCGGTCGTCGTAGCCATCGAGGCTGCGGACCTCGTGTTCGCCGTCGACAGTGTTCCGGCCGTTCTCGCGGTCAGCGACGATCCGTTCATCGTGTACTCGTCGAACGCGTTCGCGATCCTCGGACTCCGCGCTCTGTACTTCCTGTTGTCCGGTCTGCTCGACAAGTTCCACTACCTGTCCAAGGGCCTTGCGATCATCCTCGGCTTCATCGGCGTGAAGCTGATCCTGCAGGCGAGCCACAAGGTCATCAGCACGTCCATCCCCGAGATCCCGTCGGTGGTGAGCCTCGTGGTGATCGTGGTGGTGCTCGCAGGTTCGATCATCCTCAGCATGAAGCGGCCGCCGAAGGAGGAGCCGGACGAGGTTCAGGCGGCACCGGATCAGCCGACCCTCACCAAGGACGACTGACCACTCTCTCACCGACACGCGGCCTCGCAGCCTTCATCGGCTGCGAGGCCGCGTGTTTTGTTCGATTCGAGCACGGGTAGTCGACCCCCATGACAAATTCGAACTCGTACACCGTTCCAGGAATGAGCACCGACGACGGCGCCCGTGTCGCGACCCTGCTGCAGGATCGCCTCAACGCGTTCAACGACCTGCACCTGACGCTGAAGCACATCCACTGGAATGTGGTGGGTCCCAACTTCATCGCAGTGCACGAGATGCTCGATCCACAGGTCGAAGCGGTACGAGGTTTCGCCGACGAGGTTGCAGAACGCATCGCGACGCTCGGATCTTCGGCGCTGGGCACTCCGGGAACGATCGTGAATCAGCGTTCGTGGGACGACTACTCCATCGGACGCGCATCGGCGATCGAACACCTCGGGGCACTCGACCTCGTCTACGTCGGCGTCATCGAGGACACCAGGAAGGCCATCGAGGAGATCGGCAAGATCGACCCGATCACCGAGGACCTGTTGATCGGTCAGAGCGGTCAGTTGGAGCTCTTCCACTGGTTCGTCCGCGCACACCTCGAGAACTCCGGCGGACAGCTCTCCACCGCAGGCGCTACGAGCGAGAAGCAGGCGGCGAGCGACGCAGGCTGATCCGCAGGCTCAGAGCGGTTGTCACGCCCCTGTCCCGGTTCTCGCGAACCGGGACAGGGGCGATTTTTTGACGCGTGGTTTGAAGCACAGCGGACGAGGGTAGTCGCGACTACCGGCGTCAGCGTCGGTGCAGGAAACGATCACCCTTCTGTGCGTTGCCCCAACGGCGCACGTGAGGTCGTTTCGTGGTCGGCTCAGATCGGCTATCGGAAAGGCAGCGACTGTGATGGATCCGAAATCTTCGGCAGCACCGTAGATTTCAGCCGAATCACGGTAGGTTTGTCAGCGATTGGCGATCGACGCAGATCAACTGGTGGCCGCTGGTAGCGGCCCACAATCGAAAAGAGGGAACCACAGTGATCGTCCTAGGAATCATCCTCGCACTCATCGGCTTCTTGGCGTCGATACAGATCCTCTGGATCATCGGCATCGTGCTGATCGTCGTCGGCGCAATCCTTACGTTGCTCGGAACCGCCGGTCGCGCGGTCGGCGGTCGCAAGACGTGGTATTGACCTTCGGGCACTGAAAACGGCCTCGACGCGTTCCGCGTCGAGGCCGTTTTCATGCGCGCCGCTACAACGCTTCGAGCACTTCGGTCATCGTCGGCACCACCTGATTGCCGACCCGTTCGAAAGCGAGCTTGGCCAGCGGGTCGGCAAGCTTCGCTGCGCCGTTGAAGGTGATGTCCGCGATGTACGTGATCTCGGTCGAATCGGGACCGGACGTCGCGAACGACAGGTCGTCGACCGATCGCGCCGTCTTGTTGGTTCCCTGGAACACAACCCTGTTCGGCTGGTCTTCCATCATTCGGTAGGTGAGTTCGGTACCGATTCCGAACAGCTTCGATTCGTTGTGCCATTCGGTGCCGACACCGATGGGACCTGGCGTCGACTGCACGCACTTCTGCGTTCCTGGATCCCAGTGCTCTGCGTGCGCGAAGTCTCGCAGGTACGAGACCACGATGTCGATGGGCTTGCGGACTACGAATGTTCGTCGAACTTCGACCATGGAGTGCCTTTCGCAGGAAGTCGGTGCCAGCACGCGGCTACCCGTTGCGTCATGGCCTCACACACCGATACTCGTGTGCGCCTTCACTTCTGCGCGGCAGACCACCCGAGCTTCGGGCCAAGGTTCTCGGCGATGTCGGTCAGGATCTGCACGTAGTCGTCGTGCTCGAAGCTGAACGGTAAGGCGAAGGCCACCTCGTCGACTTCTCGAAAGGCTTTGCCGGCGTACAGCATGTCGGCGATCTCGTCGGACGTTCCGACGAGATCAGGGGCGAACATCATGCGTGCGGGACCCTGGGGCTGCAGAGTTCGCTCGAATCTGCTCCGGGCGTACTCCCGATACTTCGAGACCTGCGCCGACGTAGCCGAGTCGGTCGGAACGACGACGAGCCCCTGCGACACCCGGGCACTGCCACCATCCGGATGGTGTTCGCGGAACCGCATGATGTGCGAGAACTGGATGTCGTCGAAATCCGTCGACTCCTCCGCCTTCACCACACTGCTGACGAGGAGGTTCATCGCGGCATCTCCTGCCCACTGTGCCGACCGTACGCTCGCGCCTCCGTACCACATTCGACGACGCAGACCGGGCGAGTGCGGTTGCACCCGGTCCGAGAACTGCTCGATCCCCTGCGTACCACTCCAGTCCGAGACCGGCAGCCCCTCGACGGCTCGCAGCAGCCGATTCACCCGCTCGTACCCGAAATCCTCGACGTCCGCCGTCTCCGGGTACAGCGCTGCCTTGACCCGTTCGTACTGCATGGGAACGCCGACACTGACACCGGCATTGAGTCGGCCGCCGCACAGAACGTCGACGGTTGCATAGTCCTCGGCCAGGCGGATCGGGTTCTCCCATCCCAGCGGCGTGACCGCTGTACCGAGCTCGATCCGCGACGTGCGTTGCGACGCGGCGGCCATGACGGCGATCGGCGACGAGATGCCGAACTGCAGGTGCCGGTGCCTCAGCCACGCACTGTCGAAGCCGAGCCGCTCCCCCAGCTCGATGATCTCCAATGTCGAGCGGTGGCCGCGCCCCGGGTCCTGCTCGTCGAACAACCCGATGGTCAGAAATCCCAACTTGCGCAGCGGTATCGAGCGTTCGGGCATGAAGGTCTCCGTGTCACGAAAAGAGATGCGAGTCGAACCGCCATGCTATTTCACCTTCGCCGAGGACGTCGACGCACCGCGGGACTACCATGGCGTCGACGAACCGACGAAGGACGCCGCCCATGACTCTGGACTTCGACGCACGAGATCACCTGTGGATGCATTTCGCCCGCATGGGTTCGTTCCAGGACAGGGACGTCCCCGTCATCACCAGGGGCGAGGGCAGTTACATCTACGACTCCCGTGGTCGCAGAATTCTGGACGGCTTGTCCGCGTTGTTCGTCGTGCAGGTGGGCCACGGACGCCGAGAACTCGCCGAGGTGGCGGCCGCGCAAGCAGCCGAGCTGGCGTACTTCCCCGTGTGGGGTTACGCGACGCCGCCCGCACTGGAGCTCGCCGAGAGGCTGGCGACCTACACACCCGGAGACCTGAATCGCGTCTTCTTCACCACGGGTGGCGGCGAAGCCGTCGAGAGTGCATGGAAAGTCGCCAAGCAGCATTTCAAACTCGTCGGAAAACCGTTGAAACACAAGGTGATCAGCAGGGCGACGGCGTACCACGGCACGACGCACGGAGCTCTGGCCATCACCGGGGTGCCTGCGATGAAACAGGCCTTCGAACCGTTGGCTCCTGGCGGCTTTCGGGCAGCGAACACCAACTTCTATCGGGCGGAAGCACATTCGGACGATCGCGAGGCGCACGCACTGTGGGCGGCAGACCGTGTCGAGGAAGCTATTCTGTTCGAGGGACCGGAGACCGTCGCCGCCGTCTTCGTCGAGCCGGTGCAGAACTCCGGTGGATGCCTGACCGCGCCGACCTCGTATTTCCGGCGCCTGCGCGAGATCTGCGACAAGTACGACGTCTTGCTGGTATCCGACGAGGTGATCTGCGCGTTCGGCCGTCACGGAACCATGTTCGCGTGCACCAAGTTCGGCTACACACCCGATATCATCACGTGCGCGAAAGGCATGTCGTCCGGGTATGGACCCATCGGCGCGATGATTGCGTCCGAGCGGGTCGTCGAACCGTTCCTGGCGGACACGACCACGTCGTTCACGCACGGCTACACCTTCGGGGGACATCCGGTGTCGGCGGCGGTGTCACTGGCGAATCTCGACATATTCGAACGAGAGAAGCTCAACCAGCACGTACTCGACAACGAGGACAGGTTCGAGAAGACCCTCGGTAAGTTGCTCGACCTTCCCGTCGTGGGCGACGTGCGCGGCGACGGCTACTTCTGGGCCGTCGAACTCGTCACCGACAAGGCAACCAAAGGCCGACTCGACGCGGCCCAGCGAGAACGCGTCGTCAAACAGTTTCTGCCATCGGCGTTGTTCGACGCCGGTTTGTACTGCCGTCCCGACGACCGCGGTGACGCCGTGATTCAGGTGGCGCCACCGCTGACGTGCGGGCAAGCAGAGTTCGACGAGATGGAGCAGATACTGCGCGACGTCCTGATCAGGACCGAGCAGCTGCTCTGAGTCAGGACGACGGTAGCTCGATCACCTGTCCGGTCTCGGCGGCACGTCGCGCCACGTCGAGCACCTCGAGGGTGTGAATGGCCTCCGACGCCGGTACCGGCTGCGGCCCTTCGCCACGCACCGCTGCGGCGAACGCACTGTAGTAGTCCTGGTAGCTGCCCTGCTCCGACGGGACCTTTCGGGCGCCGGCGTCGGTATACAGAGTGCCCCAACGGTCTTCGAGCTCGTACCCCCACGATTCGGGATCGTCCACCGGCCTGCGTCCGGCGAAGATCGACTGTGCCTGGACGTCGGTTCCGTCGGAGTAGAAGCTGCCGTCGGTTCCGTACACGCGTAGCTGACGGGCCTGGAAGCGATTGATCTTGGTCGCCGAGACGGTGGAGTGCACACCGCTTGCATGGTCGATGTCGACGACGAAGGCACTGTCCGTGCGCTGGTCACCGTCGCCGACCCAGTCCATCCGCGCATAGACCGACGTCGCCCTTCCGAACAGCCAAAGCACCTGGTCGACGAGGTGTGAGCCCAGGTCTCGAAGCAATCCGCCGGTCGGCCCCAACTCGAGCGTGGACGGCTCGTCCAGATCGAAGCGCGATTCGATGCGCCAGACACGACCGAGTTCTCCGCGATCGATCACGGCGCGCAGGGTCCTGATGTCCGCATCCCATCGGCGGTTCTGGAAGACACTGAGGAGCAACCCCGCCTTGTCTGCAGCCTCGACGAGATCGAGTCCGCCCTGCGGGTCCGGCGCGAACGGCTTGTCGGCGACGACATGCACACCGCGAGACAGTGCTTCGAGGACCAACTCGCGACGCGTCTCCGGCGGCGTCGTGATCGTGACTGCGTCGACACCCGCGTCGATGAGTTCACCGAGACTCTGGAACACAGGAGTGCCCGGCACGTCGCTCTGGACCTGGGCAGCACGCTCCGGCGACCGTGTCACGATGCCGACGAGTTCCACACCCTCGGCGGCTTGGACGAAGGGCACGTGAAAGTACCGACCACCGACTCCGTACCCGACAACTCCGATGCGCACCGCGCCCTCCTCGGTCTCCGAACGTATTTGTAAGACAACCGCACACATTACACAGTCGATACGGCCTCGAATCGACGTGCGAGTAGCCGGAATCGGCCTCGGGCCGTCCATGGTGGCGGCGCCGAAAGCCCCCGTCGAATTCGCACCACCGAAAGAGCAAACGAGCTCGGAGCCGGGTTGTCTGTGCTTCAATCGGGAAGCGGTACGAATTCCGAGGGGCGAATCGACATGATTGTTGCAGTGAAATCGTCGGAACAGCATTACGCGTGGGGAGTCGCGTTGATGTCGTCACTGGCGGTGACCGGCATTGTGCAGAAGGTCGTCGCACTGGCCACGCTGGCCATGGCGGTGGTCGTCACGTTGGAAATGGCTTTCGGTTACGGGGCGACGACGCCGATCCCGTCGGGCGTGCAGTGGGCGTCGATGATCGCCGCGTACATCATGGGTGCCTTTTGGATGTTCGGCCCGTGGCCGACATTGAAGCAAGCGTTCGCATTCGTCATGATCGCCGATCTCGCTATCTTCTCGGCGACCATGGTGGCGGACTTTCCACCCGAGATAACCCTCGGAAAGACTGCGTTCCTGATCGAACTCGGAATGTTCGTCGGCTTCTTCTTCGAACGGTGGATGCTCGCAACTCACGTCGTGTTCTGCATTCTCGCCGCGACAGTCATCGCCGTGTACGTCGTGAAGTACGAGGGCGTGTCCGTGCTGATGGCAATCGTCGTCTGGTCGCCGGTCGTGGTCTCGATCGGGGGCTTCGCGCTGTTACTCCACTTCGCTGCACGGTCCATGCGCCTCGAGTTCGAATAGGCCGTCAGAGCTTCGCGACCAGTGCCGGCAGACCGGTGGCAGCAGTGGTGCGCCATCGAACGTCGGCCATGTCCGAAATCTCGGTCTCGACCGGGTTGATCTCGACCACCTTCGCCCCGGTGCTGCGGGCCATGGCGGGCAAGCCCGCGAACGGGAACACGACGCCGGACGTTCCGACGACCAAGACCAAGTCCGCGTGCTCGACAGCGTCGACCGACGCGGACCACTGATCTTCCGGCAATGGTTCACCGAACCACACCGCACCGGGACGCATCGGCCCGCCACATTCGGGGCACGACGGCGGCGGCACCCGGTCCGTCTCCTCGTCGACGATCTCTTCGTCGGGCTGCGAACGAACGCCGCATTCGGAACACCGCGGATCGAACAGACTGCCGTGCACGTGCGCGAGCACGGTCGAACCGGCCCGCTCATGTAGGTCGTCGACGTTCTGCGTGGCGATGTCGAGGTGTATTCGCTTCTGCCACTCGGTCAACGCGTAGTGACCCGGGTTGGGTTCGGAGCGCCGTACCAGTTCGGCTCGCCACCGATACCAGCCCCACACGAGGTCCATGTCCCGTGCCCACCCGTCCGGGCTGGCCAGATCCGCGGGCTCGAAGTGGGACCACAATCCGGTCTGCGCGTCCCTGAACGTGGCGATGCCCGATTCCGCTGACATGCCTGCCCCTGTCAGGACTGCGACCCGGGACGCTGCGCGGGCGAGCTCGATGACAGCGTCCGGTACTTCGACGTCGACCATGCGCGCCAGTGTCCCACGGCCGACCGACACGTTCACCTGAACCGCCCTCGGAGGACCGATGAAACAGATGGAGCGGCGGCCGACATCGGCCGCCGCTCCATGATGCGGAGTCGGGTCAGTTACCCAAGCCCGACTTGTAGAGCAGCGCGTAGGCGAGTTTGCCCGGCTTCGCATCCGAGTACGGAGCCGACAACTTGCCGAATTCGCCCTTGGTCGTGGCCTTTCCGTCGTTCCATGCGTCCAGGGCCCCGAGTTCCGCTGCGGTTCTCCCGTTGTCGATCACCGCATCCTTGGGGACGGCAACCTGTGCACGCGAGACAGCCTCGACGGTCGCTAGGTAGCTGGCAAGGTCGTTGTTGTTCCATCCGCTGATGTCGACGGCGCCGGAGTCACGAACCCAAGCTCCCCAGTAGAACTCCTGGAACGCAATCGATCCGGGAGTGAATCCGATGTCACGAGCGAAATAGGTCAAGCTGCGGTACTTGTCGTCCTGGAAGTTGGCGAGGCCCACACCCGCAGGCAGTTGCTCGACTGGAACCTCGGAACCGTTGACGTCGCGGTTCCAGACCCACTTCTCGGCCTGCATCTTCGCCCAGAAGTCGGCGGGGCTCAGATCGCTCAGGTTCGCGACGACGCGCAGTCGAACGTGCAGGTTCGGTCCACCGTCGGCAGTCTCGTAGAACGACGTCAGCGTGTGATGGCCGTCGGTCAGATACGGAACGCCGCCCGGGCCGATCACGACGGTCTTCATTGCGGCGATGCTCTCGTCGGTTTCCTGTCCGACGGGCAGTGCGCAGGTGAACGACGCGGGGTTGTCGAGACGAGCATCGGGTTGAGCAGACGCAGCCTCGAGCTGGCCGTTCGCCTCGCACCAATCGTCGAACTTCTTGTTGATCTCGTCCTTGCCCTGGCTGTAGCGGCCGAGCTTGTAGTAGACCTCGTCGTATCCGAGCGACGGCTGGGTCGCGCGGACGTCGCCGATACGCATGTCGAGCAGTTCGCCTGCTTCGGCGCAGCCGTACTGCGTTGCATTCGCCGAGCCTGCCGAACCCGTGGGCAGCACATCGGCGATCTGGCACAACAGCGGAGCTGCCGTCGCGGGTGCCGCTGTGACGACGTTGGTAGCCAGCGTGGTCGTCGCCGCGGCGAGGGCGAGTGCACCCATCGTGGCCGCCCGGCGAATCGATGCGGTGAGCATCTGTGAGAACTCCTCGAATAGGGAACGTGCGAGGGGTCAACCGTCGCCCAGCCCGCAAACCGGCCGGTGACCATGACATGTCCGGACGGTGATCCACAGATGAACGGACGTGAGACCGGCTGCCTCCGAACAATCTCCACATCCAAGCTCGATGTTGACCAATTCAGGCCCACGCCTTGCATTTCGGCGTTATTCGAACTAATGTTCGACTATCACTTCGGCCCGGGGGGACCATTTGTTGAGTACGGATGCGATAGCCGAGTTCCATCGATCGGTTGGCGAAGTCGATCGGTCACTAGACAACGCCACACGGATCGAACAGATCACCGCACTCGAACGCATCAAGTCTGCAGCCGTCGCCGCGCAGGCGACACTCACTGCGGACCTCGATTCGGCGACACGCGTACAGAGAGCCGCCGACGGCGTTCCTGCATCACGGAGGTCGCGCGGTATTGCGGCACAGATCGGCCTTGCCCGGATGGACTCACCACACCGCGGTGGTACTCATCTCGGGCAGGCGCGAATCCTGTTGGAGGACATGCCTCATACCCTCGCACGACTTGCGGCGGGCGATCTGAACGAATGGCGTGTCAACCTGATAGTCAAGGAGATCGTGTGTCTCGACAAGGCCGACAGACAAGCGATCGATGTCGAATTGTGTTCGTCGGTCACTACTTTGGCGGGTCTGAGCGACAAAGCAGTAAGTGCACGGGCGGCCGGACTCGCGGCGGAGCGAGACGCGGCCGCCATCGTCGCTCGGGCGCGCAAGGCACCGGAGCAGCGATCGGTGACGAGCAGACCTGCACCCGACAGCATGGCTTACTTGACGTCACTCCTACCGATGAAACAGGCGATCAGCATTCACGCGACCCTGATGCGAGACGCGCAGCAGGCAATCTCCGACGGCGCGGGCGGTGATCGCACACGCAACCAGATCATGGCCGATCTGCTGACCGAGCGTGTGCTCGGCATCAGCAGCACCGATCAGGTGCCGGTCGCAGTCGACCTGGTGATCTCCGATCAATCGCTGCTCGCCGGGGGCGCCGCGCCCGCGCATGTTCAGGGGTACGGCCCGATTCCTGCGGCGATCGCGCGTGACCTCGTCGTCGGTGCACTCGCTGCCGACGCCCGCGTCTCTCTCCGCCGCATCTATGCGAACCCATCGAGCGGATCTCTGACGGCGATGGAGTCCTCGGCGCGACTGTTCCCGAAGTCGTTGGCGCACTTGATCGACCTACGCGACAGGTGGTGCCGCACCCCGTGGTGCGGTGCACCCATTCGGCACCGTGACCACATCGTCGAGCACCGGAACGGCGGACCGACGTCCGCAGACAACGGCGCTGGCCTGTGCGAGGCGTGCAATCACGCGAAGCAGGCGCCTGGATGGAGTGCACATCCGACGACCAGCGAGAGTGGTCGCCATTCGTTCCGCATCACCACACCGACTGGACACATTTACGATTCGACGGCACCGGCTTTGCCGACCCCCGCGGACCCGCAGCGCGGCGATCCGGATGGTCGGCGGCTTCCCCGGAGAGTCGGCAGACCGAAGCCCCGAAGGCGCTCGGCGCGGGGAACGCGCCCTGTGCGTCCACTGACGTCGAGCCGGCGCTTGTCAGGAAGGTGGTAGCTCATGCGAAACGAGACGCACCACAACCGCTTTGGACACCGGGGTGTTGGACTTGCGGGCCACATGGTCCAGCGGAACGAGCGGATTCGTCTCCGGGTAGTAGGCGGCTGCATTGCCCACCGGTGTGGCGAAAGCGACGATACGGAACGCGTCGGCGCGACGCTCTTCGACGCTGCCGTCGGGACGAGTCCATTCGGAGACGAGATCGACCCGATCGCCGTCGCGGAAGCCGAGCGATTCGATATCGGCCGGGTTGACGAAGACGACACGTCGGCCGCCCTTCACGCCCCGGTATCGATCATCGAGCCCGTAGATGGTGGTGTTGTACTGGTCGTGGCTGCGCATCGTCTGCAGAACGAGGCGACCTTCGGGCACGGGCAACCACGTCAGCTCGTTGACGCCGAAGTTCGCCTTCCCGGTGGAGGTCAGGAAGGTGCGGCTGTCGCGCGGCGGATGCGGAAGTCCGAAACCTTCCTTCTGCCTGACCTTTCGATTGAAATCCTCGAACCCGGGGACGACCCGCGAGATGGAATCACGGATGAGGTCGTAGTCGTCGGCCAGCTTCGACCACTGCACCGAGTGTTCGCTGCCGAACAGTGCCTCGGCGATACCCGCGACAATTGCGACCTCCGAACGCATGTGGGGACTCGACGGCGTCAGGCCACCACGCGAACGGTGCACCATCGACATCGAATCCTCGACGGTGACGAATTGCTTGCCCGTGGCGCGCACATCCTTGTCGGTGCGACCGAGCGACGGAAGGATCAGAGCGGTCCTACCGTGAACGAGGTGGCTGCGATTCAGCTTCGTCGACACCTGCACAGTCAACGAACACCGACGCAACGCTGCCTCGGTCACATGGGTGTCCGGAGTAGCGGACACGAAGTTCCCGCCCATGCCCATGAAGAACGACGCCTGACCGTCGCGCATCGCACGGATCGAATCGACTGCGTCCAAACCGTGTTCGCGCGGCGACCGAATTCCGAACTCGGCGTCGAGCGCAGCGAGGAAGGCCTCGGGCATCTTCTCCCAGATCCCCATCGTGCGGTCACCCTGCACGTTGGAATGTCCACGCACCGGGCATACTCCTGCGCCCGGCTTGCCGATCATCCCCCGTGCGAGCAGCAGGTTCACCGCTTCCTCGATGGTCGCGACGCCGTGCGTCTGCTGCGTCAGCCCCATCGCCCAGCAGATGATCGTGGCGTTCGAGGCGATCATCGCGTCGGCGGTAGATCGAAGCTGGTCCATCGTCAGACCGGTTGCTTCGAGGACGACGTCCAGGTCGACCCGGCGAATGTGCTCGATCCACGCGTCGAAGCCCGCGGTGTGGCGCGCGATGAAGTCGTGGTCGAGAACCGTTCCGGGAGCAGCATCCTCGGCATCGACGATCAGCTTGCCGAGCCCCTGGAACAGGGCCATGTCTCCACCGATGCGGATCTGCAGGTAGTCGTCGGAGATCGCGATACCGTCTCCGATCACTCCACCTACTCGCTGCGGGTCCTTGAAACGCTGCAGGCCTGCCTCGACGAGCGGGTTGACGGCGATGACCCTCGCGCCGTTGCGCTTGGCCTTCTCCAGCGTCGACAGCATGCGCGGATGATTGGTGCCCGGGTTCTGGCCGGCGATGACGATCAGGTCCGCATTCTCGATGTCCGGCACGGAGACCGAACCCTTGCCGATACCGATCGACGCGGACAATGCGCTGCCAGAGGATTCGTGGCACATGTTGGAACAGTCCGGCATGTTGTTCGTGCCGTAGGACCGAATGAGCAGCTGGTACAGGAACGCAGCTTCGTTGGACGTGCGTCCGGAGGTGTAGAAGATCGCTTCGTGCGGGCTCGTGAGCGACCGGAGCTCGTCGGCGATCAGCGCGTTCGCGTCGTCCCATCCGATGGGCTCGTAGTGAGTTGCACCGGAACGCAACACCATCGGATGTGTCAGGCGCCCTTGCTGCCCGAGCCAGTATTCGGTGCGGCCGAGCAGATCCTCGACCGAATGCTCGGCGAAGAACGCGGGCCCGACCGTGCGCTTCGTGGCCTCTTCGGCGACGGCTTTGGCGCCGTTCTCGCAGAATTCAGCGTGTTTACGGTGACCGGGAGTCTCGGGCCAGGCGCACCCTGGGCAATCGAAACCCTTGCGTTGGTTCAGAGAGGCGAGCGACAACGCCGTTCGGGCGGCACCCATCTGTTCGACTCCGCGCTGCAACGACACGAGCACGGCGGGCACCCCAGCCGCATAACTCTTCTTGTCCGTGACGACGATGTTGTCCTCGTCGTACTCGTAGTCGTGTCGCACAGTCATGCACAGACGGTGCACCACCGCACCCACGCGAGTCCAAGACGCAGCGCCTACTGGTCGATAGGTGGCACCGATGACGACTGGTCGAGGCCTCGGGCCGTGTCCTCCAATGCGCGGACGAGTGCCGACCCCTGGGCGCCTCTACCGGTGATCAGTCCGACCACGGGAGCGTCGAAACCACCCGCGAGCGGAATGCAGCGCAGCCCTGGCGGTTCCCCGAACACCCGTCGCCAGACGCGCGGCACGACCGCCGCCCACTGACCGGTCTTGACATGGGCATAGAGCGACGCGATCGAGTCGGTCTCGACCTGCGGGGCATGCGTCACGCCGTCGGACGCGAAGAATTCGTCCAGAATCCGACGTCCCCGCATCATCGACGGGAGAGCACACAGCGGCAGGCTCGACGCTTCCCGCCACGTGATGCTGTCACCGCCTGCTGTCGTCGAGTCGGCGGACACGAGCAGGTCGTAGAACTCGCGGTAGAGCGGGAACGTTCGATAGCGCGTCGTGATGTCGTCGTCGAGATACGTGATGCCACCGTCGAGTTCGAATCTGTCGATCCGTGCGGTGATGTCGGCAGACGGCAGATCTTCGGCCAGATTCACCGTGACGAGTGGATGCCTGCCGCACAGCGGACCGGTCAGATCGGCGACGGTGGCCGATGCCGTCGGAACGACTCCGAGCCGAACCGTGCCGGTGACACCCGTCCGCAAGGCGGCGGCTTCGTGTTTCAACGATTGCTGGTCGGAGACGATGCGCCTGGCCCACCGAACGATCTGCTCGCCCTCCGGCGTGAGGCCTTCGAACCTGCGCCCGCGCACGATCAACGGCAGGTCGAGTTCGATCTCCAGCTTTCGGATCGCCTCGGACAGCGCGGGCTGCGACACGTGACACGCCTCGGCTGCCCGCGTGAAATGCCGTTCGCGTGACAGCGCGACGAGGTACTCCAGTTGACGAAACAGCATCCTCTACACCCGGCCTGTCGCTCCGCGCGAGACCAGCCGAGGCCCGAGTGCTACCACGCCAGCCAGGGCTCCTCGGTACGTACGGTGATGCCCACCTCGCTCGCGTCGAGACGGGCTACACCGAAGAGTTGCTCCAGCAGGTCGATCTCGGAACCGTCGGCCCACCGGCGGGCGCGATGCACCGCACGGGACGCCGTCAGAGTGACCGACGCCGAACCACATTCGACCTCCACCCGTCCATACCCTCCGGGGCGGACGTCGGTCGTGAGCGTGGCCAAGGTCGACGACGAGAACTCGATACGTCCCCTGACGTCGAGAACGAATCGGCATCGCGCCATTGTATCGAATTCGGGTTCCCCGAGGCGAATACGCGAATCCTCCAGTCCCAGAGCGTCGAAGAGTTCACTCGCCGACGCTCCGCTCAGCCAGACCGCGCAATCGTATCCGTCGACTATCGATGCGATCGTCACTGCAAGGGACGCGGCCGAATGTCCGTCGGTGTCGACCAGCGCGACGATGTCCGGAATGCGATAGCGCAGACCCGAAGTCCTCGCCGCCGGATCCGTGACGAGCCGAGACAGCGCCAATGCCTCGTGATTCTTCCTACTCACGCGGTCCGACACTTCCCGCTCACCCCAATCCGGTCCGTCGTGCCAGGCCAGGGCCGCCGGCTCGTACGCGAGGACCGCGCCCATCATGAACGCACGGTTCGCGAATTCCCAGTCCTCGCCCCCGTACTGTACGAACGACTCGTCGAACCCACCGACGGCATCGAACAGTGCACGACTGCACGTCATCACGGCACTGAGAACGTACATGTAGCCGTCCCAACCGGGCTCCAACAGGTTCGACGTACGCACGTACCCGTCGACGAGCCAAACCGGTTCACGATCGTGTCCGGACTCGTCCTGTGCGGTGATCCACTGCAGCACGGCAGACTCGGTGATGTCGGACAGATCCGCATGCTTGCGCCTGCCGACGACGAGCGCGTCGGGTACGAGCGACGGCAAACGAACCGCGTGACGGATGTAGTCGGGTGTCGGCACGGTGTCCGCGTCGAGGAAACACAGAACCTGCCCCGTCGACGCATGAGCACCGAGATTCCTGGCGGCGGCGGCCCGAAACCCTTTGTCCTCCTGCGTCACCACCGAAATCGACAGGTCGGTTCGCCACCGCTCGACGTCGGGTGCGACGGCCGACCCGTCGTCGGCGACGACGACGTCGACCCGTTCCAGGGGATAGTGCTGCGCCGCCAATGCCGTCAGCACGAGCGACAATTGGGCGGGCTGGTCGTAATACGGAACGATCACGCTGACCGTCGGGCAGGAACCTGTTCCGTCGGCGAGATCCCACCGGTTGTCCGGTACGGCAACGTGTGTGTCGTCGACGCGGAACACGTCGGTCACCGACGCCACCTCGCCAGCACCTCGGCGTAGGCGTTCGCGACATCGGACGGCGACGGTACCGGCTCGACGGACGGATCGAGCCAGGTCGTGCTCGAGTCCTCCACCGCAGCGTAGATCGCGGACTGCAGGGACTCGTCGTCGTTGCCGTGGATCGTCACCACGCCCGGCGACCGTCGGTCGAGTTCGTCGATGTAGTCGCTCTGCGGAACCAACGGCCTGCGTCCCTGGGCGATCCACGTGTTGATCGAACCGGATGCGGACATGTGCCGGTGGTACGCGACCGGGACGGTGACACCGCGCATTCTTTCGCGCATCTCGTCGTCGTCGAGGTAGCCGGTGACCTCGCACGAGCGCCCAGATTCGGCTGCAACGGAACGCAATTCGTCGACGAGATCGTCGTGGCCCGGCGACGGCGCACCGAGCGCCAGGAATCCCACGGTCGGCGGCAGGCCTGCCATGGCGCGCAGCGTCTCGATGTGTCCCTTACCCGGGTACAGAAATCCGAGAACGCCGACGGTCGGCACCGCGGGCATCGGCGACATCGGATGCTGCACACGGGATCCGATCATGAGCGGAACCACCTCGGGTACCGCCTCGGGGGCCACGTGCCGTTTCAGGAGCCCGGCTTCGTGCTCGCTCGACACCACCACCCCTGCCGCTGCATCGACCGCGGTCCGGTAGAAATCGACCCGAGCGTTCATCGACGAACCGTCCGACGGCTGCGGCAGGTCGTGCAGCGTGACCGACACAGGACGGCCGACGGCTTCGACCACGGACAGCAGGTGCTTCGACGCTTGCGCAGGCGACGTACCGAACAACCTGTCCGTGACGTGCAGGTGGACCAGGCCGCAGGCGGAAAGGTCCGACGGCAACGGCGACCACGGGGTGTCGAGCAACACCCTCCGGTGCCCGACGCCTTCCGCGGCCAGCGCCTCGTGAACCGACACCGCGTACTCGACGACACCGTGCTTGCGCGGGCCGATGACGAGGTGACACACGTCGGTGCTCATGACGCGAGCCCGAGGATGTCTAGCAACTCGGCGTAACGCGTCAGCGCCGCCTCGATGAACTCGGGATGGTGTGCATACCAGGCGATCTGGGCGATGCGAACCTCGTCGTCGGTCAGCGATGTACCGTCGACCAGCCACCGGTCACGTGGTGACGCGGCCAGACTCAACGCCTCGACGACACGACTTTCCAACGGTGCGCGGACGTTTCCGAGGAGCTCGCGATCCGGCGCACTGGGGCCCGATGCGTCCAGCATGTCGAGCAGCCGAGTTCCGAGCGTCATCAGCACCGGGTTGCCGGGGTGATTGATCGTGTGAGCCGCACGGTCGCCCAGACCGAGCAGGACGTCGGAAACCCCTACGTCGCAGTGCTTCTTCTCGCGACGTGACAGTTGTTCGACACTCCACGCTGCGGCGGCGCGAATACGATCGGGGGTAACGTCGACGTCCCACTCCTCGCGGGCGAATCTACCGTCACGCACGGCGAGAATCGTGCGCAGGTCGTGATACGGAACGGCCGCTGGCACCGCCGACGGTCGGTCGGGCGAACGGACGATTGCCTGGAACGGAAACAGCCCGCCGTATCGAACGACCGGCCAGACGATGGTCTTCGTGTCGGCTCCCGCGGCGTCCGCGATGTCGGCTGTCCCGATCGGCAGGTCGCGATACCCGGCGCGCACGGGCTGGGACACGATGACCGCGGCCCCGTCGAGAAGCCGTTCGACGTGAGGCAGATCGTCGGAAAGCAGCTCGTGCACCGGCGGGATGCGAACCGTCCGGTACGGCAGATCCGGAGAGCTCGACAACACGATACGAAGGGCCTCTGCCTGGCAGTTTCCCCAGACGACCAAGACCGGCCGATCGTCTCGTCCTACCGCTTCGCTGACGCCGTAGAACTCCCCGTAATGCACTGTTCGGGCACTCGGGGTCCGTCCGCGGGGCGGTCTCACAGCGCCGCCGCCGTCGCCGTACGTCGCGGTAGTATCTCCAACGTCACCAAGAACACTCCTTCTCGAGCAGCCGGGCAGGGTACGCCACTACCTCCTATATCCCGTCTGCAGACAGAGGAACCCTCCGATTTGATCACCGTCGCTTCGGTGCCCACCGCACACCAGTACGTGGCCCATCTCGAACCCGTCACCGGTACGACCGTCGTCCGGCTGCCGGATCCCATTCCGTCCGGCGCCACGACCAACGATCCGTGGTGGCCGCCTCGGTGGCTGGAAGCGGATTGGCTGGCGGAGAACGTCCACACGTTCGACGTACTTCACCTGCACTTCGGTTTCGACGCACTTCCGCCCGAACAACTCGTCGACGTCGCCACCGTGTTGCGTGACCACGGCAAGCCCCTCGTCCTGACCGTGCACGACCTGCACAACCCGCACTTCGCGGACAACACGCTGCATCTCGAACATCTCGATGTGTTGGTGCCCGCCGCGGCCGAGGTCGTCACGTTGACCGACGGCGCTGCCGCCGAGATCGTGTCGCGCTGGGGCGTCGACGCCACCGTCGTGCCTCATCCGCATGTTGCTCCGCTCGATCTGATCGGTGGCCCGCGCCCGAGTTCCGACCGTTTCGTCATCGGGGTCCATGCCAAGAACCTGCGCGCCAACCTCGATCCGCTGGCCGTCATGGATGCCGTCGTGAGAGCGGCCGACGAGATCCCCGACGCGGTCGTCCGGCTCGACATCGACGAACAAGTCTTCGCGTCCGACGACGAACGCGGCGTCAGGCCGGTCGGTGACGCGCTGCGACAGTACGAGAACCGCGGTGTCGACGTACGAATCCACCGGCGCTTCGACGACGACGAACTATGGCGCTACCTGACCGAGATCGATGTGTCGGTGCTGCCGTACAGGTTCGGAACGCACTCGGGGTGGCTCGAGGCGTGCTACGACGTCGGCACGGCGGCGATCGCACCCGACTGCGGTTACTACGCCGAGCAGAAACCCTGTCACACGTATCGATTCGGCCTGGACAGGTTCGACCCCGAATCGCTGACGACGGCCGTACACGACGCGTCCGACGCGCGTGACCGCGTCGCCTCCGCGTCACGGCAGGCACGCGAGCAGGAACGAGCTCGAATCGCCGAGATGCACGAATCGATCTACCGTCGCGCACTCTTCCGCGCCGGCTCGTCCGTGGCGGTACCGCGATGATCGGTTACTACGCGCATCACCACGGGTCCGGTCACGTCACCCGCGCCACGTCGATCGCGGCAGCCAGTGACGAACAGTTCGTCGTTCTGTCGTCGCGAAAGCGACCGTCTCACAGCAACATCGAATGGGTCACGCTTCCTCTCGACGTCGACGAGGACGTCTCCCCGATCGACCCGACCGTGGGCGGAACACTGCACTGGGCTCCGCTGGGTGTCCGCGGTCTGACGGACCGGATGGTTGCCATCGCCGACTGGATCGCACGCATGCGTCCGCGGGTGTTCGTCGTCGACGTGTCGGTGGAAGTGGCGGTGTTCGTCCGGCTGCTCGGCGTTCCGGTCGTCGTCATGGCGATGCCCGGCGAGCGAGACGACGCTCCACACCGACTCGCCTACCAGGCCGCGACCCGCATCGTCGCGCCGTGGTCGCAGTCTGTCTACGATCCGACCTGGTTGAGCGTGCACGCCGACAAAACCGATTACGTCGGCGTCGTCAGCAGATTCGCCGGCCGCGCACACGAGACCGTCGACGACGCCCCAGGCGTGCTCGTGTTGGGCGGCGCGGGCGGAACCGCGCTCACCGCATGCGATATCGACGACGCAGCTGCATCCGACACTCGATTCGATTGGGCGGCCGTGGGTCTCGACGCGTCGACCTGGGTCGACGACGTATGGCCCCTGCTGTGTTCCGCATCCGTCGTCGTCACGCACGCGGGTCAGAATGCGATCGCGGATGTCGCGTGCGCAGGAACGCGCGCCGTCGTCATCCCGCAACATCGTCCGTACGACGAACAGGTCGCGACCGCAGCCGCGTTGGCGGGCTCGTCGGTGGCCGTCACTGCGGCGCAGTGGCCGTCGGCGGAGAATTGGCCACGACTGCTCGACGACGCATTGGCCTTGAATCCCGCTGCGTGGAAACAGGTTCGGCAGGACGGCGCCGCCGAACGTGCGGCCTCCGCGATCTCTCGGGCGGTGCCGTCGTGAACATCGCCGTCGTCACCGTCGTGTCGGGACGGCACGAGCACCTGGCAGGCCAACTGCGTGGCCTCGCAGAGTCGTCGCCGGCCCCCTGGCTGCACGTCGTCGTCGCGATGGGTGACGACGCGATCGCCGACGTGGTTGCCGAAAGCGGTAGCGACGCGACTGTCGTCTCGGTGGATGCGCCGAGGCCGCAACTGCCGATTGCCCACGCGCGCAACACCGGTGCGACGACGGCGATCGAAGCGGGAGCCGACGTGTTGGTGTTCCTGGACGTCGACTGCATCCCCGGCACGGATATGCTGAGGCGGTACGCGGATGCTGCTCGCAGCCACGGGCACTACCTGCTGTGCGGCCCGGTCACGTACCTCCCTCCCAAGGACGGGCCCTGGGCCACCGACGAACTCGTCGCCAACACGCGCCCGCACACTGCCCGACCCGACCCACTTCCCGGAATCGTCGAGGAAGGTGACAACTACGATCTGTTCTGGTCGCTGTCGTTCGGTGTCACGCCGACGACGTGGGCGTCGATCGGCGGATTCTTCGAGGGCTATTCGGGTTACGGCGGCGAGGACACCGATTTCGCTGCAACGGCACGAGCGGCGGGCGTCGGACTCGGCTGGGTGGGCGGGGCGCACGCCTATCACCAACACCACCCGGTGTCGTCGCCACCCGTCGAGCATCTCGACGACATCGTGCGCAATTCCGCTGTCTTCCACAAACGCTGGAGTCGTTGGCCGATGGAGGGTTGGTTGACCGAATTCGAGCGCCGAGGTCTGATCACTCGGACACAGGCAGGTACTATTTCTCGCATCCACTGAACGTGGAGTGAACAACGGACCAACGGGTAAACATCGTCGGGCCCACCACCTCCGGACCCACGCGACCAGACCGAGGACTGACTGCTCATGAGTACATCGCCCACAACCGACCGTCCACCGACTCTGGTGAGAGCCTGGGCGGGCGACCTCGAAACGGATCGGCTCTACGCCCTGCTGAAGTTGCGCGTCGAGGTGTTCGTCGTCGAGCAGGCCTACTTCTACCCGGAGCTCGACGGATACGATCTGCTTCCGCGCACTCGGCACTTCTGGCTCGAGCGGGACGGGGACGTCATCGGAACCGTGCGCCTGTTGGAAGAGAATTCGGGCAACGAGAAGTCCTACAGCCTCGGGCACCTGTGCACCCGGCGCGCCGATCGCGGCCACGGCCATACGACGCGGTTGCTGCAGGCAGCCCTGGCCGACGTCGGGTCAGCGCCCTGCCGTATCGATTCACCGAGCTACCTCGTCGAGATGTACACGCGTCACGGATTCGTTCAGGTCGGTGACGAGATCATCGACAACGGCGTGCCGCTGGTTCCGTTGCTACGGGACACCCGCCCGTAACGACGGAACCAGCGTGCGAGCGACTCAGTGGGGTCGGTTGCCGTCGGTGTCGTCGAAGAAGGACCACTCGCCGTCGTGGTCTACCTCGATGCGCCAGCCCAGCTCGGTATCGTCTGCCTTCTGGTCGATGAACCATGCGTGCGCGTCGTCGGCGCTCTCGATGGTCTTGGTTGCCACGACGTCGCCCTTGGGGTTCAGAACTCTGTAATCAGCCATGCCTGTCCGTACCCGGCGCCGCGTCGATCTCAAACGTGTTTACCCCACCCTGCGCGGGGTACAGGGCTGCAATGACCGACGCCTCGTCCCCCATCAGCAAGCCGTACCCCCTTGGAGTGTCCCTGCTGGACACCGGTGCGGCCGACGTCGCCGTGTACTCCGAAACAGCAGATTCGGTGACCGTCGTCCTCGTCGACGAGGACGGAAACGAGTTGTCGTCGACGGTGCTGTCCGAACGCACCGGGCACGTCTTTCACGGCATCGTCGACGGCCTGGTGGCCGGATCGCGGTACGGACTGCGCGTCGACGGTCCGTGGAACCCCGCGGAAGGGTTACGCCACAATAAGAACAAGCTTCTTCTCGACCCGTACGCCCGTGCCGTCGCAGGTGGCGTCGACTGGAACGAATCGGTCTTCTCTCATCATCACGACGAGCCGGAGACACGGAACGACGCCGACTCGGCCGGATCCATGCCCGTGTCCGTGGCCGTCGCGTCCGATTTCGACTGGGGTTCGGACACTCCGCCGCGAATCCCGTTGGACCGCACCGTCGTCTACGAGGTCCACGTCAAGGGCTTCACCGAAACCCATCCGGAAGTCGACGAACATCTTCGTGGCACCTACGCGGGCTTCGCTCACCCCGCAGCTGTTCAGTCATTGGTCGATCTCGGCGTCACATCCGTCGAACTTCTGCCGATCCACCAGTTCGTACAGGATTCTCATCTGCTCGAAGAGGGCCGTCGGAACTACTGGGGATACAACTCGATCGGATTCTTCGCACCGCACAACGAGTACAGCAGCGCCGGCGACACCGGCGGCCAGGTCGACGAGTTCAAGGCGATGGTCAAGGCATTGCACGCCGCAGGCATCGAAGTGATTCTCGACGTCGTCTACAACCACACGGCCGAGGGCAATCACCTCGGACCGACCCTGTCGCTCAAGGGGATCGACAACGCGTCGTACTACCGACTGGTCGACGACGACCGCAGCTCGTACTTCGACACCACCGGCACCGGAAACAGCCTGAACGTCGGGCATCCCGCGGCGCTTGCTCTGATCATGGACTCGCTTCGCTACTGGGTCACCGAGATGCACGTCGACGGATTCCGCTTCGACCTCGCCAGCACACTGACCCGTCAGGACGCGGATCTGGACAAGCACAGCGCGTTTCTCGATCTGGTGCACCAGGATCCGACGCTCGCCTCGGTCAAGCTCATCGCCGAGCCGTGGGACACGCAGGGATACCAGGTCGGCGGATTCCCGGCTCGATGGTCGGAATGGAACGGCAAGTTCCGCGACGACGTGCGTGACTTCTGGCGCGGTGAACCGGGCTCGCTCGGCGCCTTCGCAACGCGCATCACCGGCAGTCCCGATGTGTACGAGAGCACGCGACGACCGACGCTGGCGTCGGTGAACTTCGTGACCGCGCACGATGGCTTCACGCTCGCGGACTTGAACAGTTACGACGAGAAGCACAACGACGCGAACGGCGAGGACAACGCCGACGGCGAGTCCGACAACCGCTCGTGGGGCTGCGGCGCCGAGGGTCCGACCGACGACGAGGGCGTCAACGCGTTGCGCGCCCGCCAGCAGCGCAATCATCTGGCGACACTGCTGTTGTCCGCCGGAGTGCCGATGATCCTCGGCGGCGACGAGATCGGTCGGACTCAGCAGGGCAACAACAACGCCTACTGCCAGGACAACGAGTTGTCGTGGTTCGACTGGTCATCGGCGGACGAAGAACTGAAGCACTTCACCACTGACCTTATCCGGTTGCGTGCCGCCCATTCCGCGCTGCGCCCCACATGGTTCCGACACGGGAGTGACAGCGGCAGCGAGAACACCGTCGACTTCTATCGCGCCGACGGTGAGATCTTCGGCGACGACGACTGGGACGACGCGTCGGCGCTGTCGATGCTCGTCCGTTTGGCCTCCGGGGACGACGACACCGTCTTCGCGTGGATGGTGAATTCGTCCCCCGCGACCGTCGATTTCGTTCTGCCCGAGGGCAATTGGCGACAGGTGCTGTCGAGCGACCCGGATCAGGCCTACGAGACGGGTGGTCCGACGATCCTGATCCGCGAACATTCGTTCACCTTGTTGGGCAGCTGACGCCCCCGTGCGCGGCAATGTACAGCGGGCTGTACATTGCCGCGCACGGGTCTGCGGTCAGAACCAGGCGGGATTCGCGTCCAGCGTCGTACGATCATGCGAGGCAAGCACATCGAGCTGGGGCCCGACCTTGGGCAACTCGTAGCGGAAGAAGTAGCGAGCAGCGTGCCGCTTGCCGTCGTAGAAATCGCCGGACTTGTCGGCGACGGCGAGGAGCTGTTCGAGCCACATCCATGCAATGACGATGTGCCCCATCGCTTCCAGGTAGATCGTCGAGTTGGCCAGCGCGACAGCGGGATCACCCGTCGCCCAGAGTCCGGCGGTGACTTCGGCGATTCGCTGAGTCGCTGCGTTCAGCGGGTCCGCGTAGTCCGACAGGCCGACCGTCCGTGCAGCCTCGACGGTGGCCGCGATGCGGCCGACGAGCAGCATCAGTCCTGCACCACCCTGCATCGTGACCTTCCGGCCGAGCAGGTCGAGCCCTTGAATGCCGTGCGTGCCTTCGTGGATGGGATTGAGGCGATTGTCGCGGTAGTACTGTTCGACGTCGTAATCCCGGGTGTATCCGTACCCGCCGTGTACCTGGATGGCGAGGCTGTTCGCCTCGAGGCACCACTGCGACGGCCAACTCTTCGCGATCGGCGTCAGGACGTCCAGCAGCAGAGTCGACTCGGCCTTCACCCCGTCGTCGTCCGCCGTGTCCTGCTCGTCGACGAGGCGTGAGCAATACAGACCCAGTGCAAGCGCGCCCTCGACGTACGACTTCTGCGCCAGCAGCATCCGCCTGACGTCAGCGTGTTCGATCAACGGAACAGGCGGTGAGAGAGGGTCTTTCGCGCCGAGAGCACGTCCCTGAGTCCGCACCTTCGCATAATCGACCGACTTCAGATAACCGACGTACCCGAGCGCGATCGCCAGGAAGCCCACCCCGATGCGCGCCTCGTTCATCATGTGGAACATGTACGACAGCCCGCGATGCTCCTCGCCGACGAGGAAGCCGATCGCCCCGGACTGCCCGTCCGACGAATGGGTTCCGTCACCGAACGCCAACAGCGTGTTGGTGGTACCGCGATTGCCCATCTTGTGATTCAGCCCGACGAGAGTCACATCGTTGCGCGCGCCGCCCGGGAGGAACTTCGGAACGATGAACAGCGAGATACCTTTGACGCCGGGGCCACCACCCTCCGCCTTGGCCAGGACGAGATGGACGATGTTCTCGGTGAGCTCGTGGTCGCCTGCCGAGATCCACATCTTGGTGCCGGTGAGCCGGTAGCTGCCGTCATCCTGCCGCAAGGCGCGCGTGGTGATGTCGGCGAGCGACGATCCTGCCTGTGGTTCCGACAGACACATCGTGCCGAAGTACCTGCCTTCGAGCATCGGCCGGACGTAGTCGTCGATCTGGGACGCGGTCCCGTACGTCGCGATCAGATTCGCGTTGGCCACCGTCAGGAACGGATAGGACGCCGTCGACGCATTGGCCGCCTGGAACCAGGCCATCGCCGCTCGCGCGACGGTCGTCGGCAACTGCATTCCCCCGACGCTCTCGTCGAACTGGCTCGCGATCAGCCCCGCCGCCGAGTACGCGTCGAGAGCCGTCTTCACGTCGTCGATCATCTCGACGGAACCGTCGGGGCGCATCCTGGGTTCCTGCGCGTCGGACTTCTTGTTGTGCGGCTCGAAATGCTTGTGCGCGAGATCCGCACACAGATCCATGACGGCGTCGAACGTCTCGCGCGAATGTTCGGCGAAACGCTTGCGCGACAACAATGATTCGACGTCGAGCCATTCGTAGAGCAGAAAGTCGAGGTCGCGGCGAGAAAGCACGTCGGTCATGAAAAGCCTCGTTCCGGACAACGGTCGTGTCCTGAAATCGAAATATACGCTAGGACGCCGCCCAGTCCCGCGGCTCGTTGCGCGCGACCGCCAGAGCCCGATCGAGGGCCGAGTCCGCTGCCACGGCCGGCAGCAGGATTTGCCACATCTCACTCAGGCGCTGGTACAGATCGGAGCGACCGTGCAGAACCTCCGACAACGTCTGCACGCCCGTGAAGGCACCGACCACGAACTTGGCCAACATCTCCGGGTCGACGCCGTCGACGAGGTCGCCTTCGGCGGCAGCCCTGGCCGCAAGTTTGCCGATCGATTCGATCCAGTCGATGTAAGGACGTTTCACCGGCGTCTGGATGCTGCCGATCTCGAGCGTCAGTCGCATTCCACCACGAGCGACGGGCTCGACGACGAGCTGACGCGCCAACTCCTGGCTGGCGAGGATCATCGCGTCCAGCGCGGTGGGAACATGATCGAGAACCGTCCGCAGACCGTCCATGGCGAGCTGATGTTGAGCGTCGATGACCGCGTTGGCGAGATCTTCCTTCGACGAGAAGTGGAAGTACATCGCGCCTTTGGTCACCCCGGCGTGCGAGAGGATCGTGGACAGGCTCGCCGTTCCGTACCCGTACTTCTCGAAGCTGACGGCTGCGCCCACCAGCACGGCCTGGCGAGTGTTCTCAGCACGCTCCTGCATGTACCCCGACCGCTCCTCGTGTGCTTTCGATGACGCCCGACGACCTCCGTGTGTGATCCACCGATCAACCATATCGGGTCGGGTGTCGGTTGTTCGAATGACACCGGCTACGAAACGCCGTGGTCGGTCAGCGCGCCGTGTACGTCGCTGCCGCCGGGAGGTCGGACTCCTCGCCTGCCCGCCAGGATCCGGGATCGTCGCCGAGTTGCACGAGCAGCGGCATTTGTTCCTCGCACCACGGCGACACGTCTCCCCCATCGAGAACGAACCGGGAGAACTCCGACCACGGAATCCAGTCCGCACGATGCACCTCGTCCGGATTCGGCTCGGGGGCGGGCCCGTCGTAGCGCACTCCGAACACCGGGCAGATCTCGTTCTCGACCACGCCGTTCTCCATGACCGCGCGATAGCGGAACTTCGGAAGTAACAGGAACGGGGCGGTGACGGTGATTCCGAGTTCCTGCTTCAAACGGCGAATCACCGCCTCTCCCATGTCTTCTCCGGGCGCAGGATGACCGCAGCAACTGTTCGTTCTCACCCCTGGCCACGTGTTCTTGTGACGCGCACGCTCGGTGACGAGCACTCGGCCGTCCCCGTCGAACACGTAGCACGAGAACGCGAGATGGAGCGGCGTGCTCGTCGTGTGCACCGACGACTTGGGATGCGTTCCGACAGCATTCCCCTCGGAATCGACAAGGACTACTTCTTCTGTCACACGGGTTCCGATGGTGGTCACGCTACCGAGTGTCCCCGAAAATCGGGTTCTCCGAAACCTTGCAGAGCCGACGCCTCAGAGAATGCGACTCAAGAACTGCCGAGTCCGAGGGTTCTTCGGGTTCGTGAAGAATTCGTTCGGCGGTGCGTCCTCGACGATTCTGCCGTCACTCATGAACACCACGCGATCGGCGGCAGCGCGTGCGAATCCCATCTCGTGGCTGACCACCACCATGGTCATCCCTTCGTCACGCAGCCTGATCATGACGTCCAGCACCTCGTTCACCATCTCGGGATCCAGGGCCGACGTGGGTTCGTCGAACAGCATCACCTTCGGCTTCATTGCGAGCGCTCGTGCGATGGCCACTCTCTGCTGCTGGCCACCGGACAGTTGTGACGGGTAGTTGTCGCCCTTGTCACCGAGGCCGACCATGTCGAGCAGGGACAAGGCCTCGGACCGCGCCTGATCCTTCGATATGCCGAGTACGTGCCGCGGTCCGGCCGCCACGTTCTCGACGGCGGTCATCATCGGAAACAGATTGAAACTCTGGAACACCATGCCGGTGTGGTGTCGCTGTTTCGCCAGACGCGACTCCGACAGCGGTCGACGCGTCGCGTCGTCCGAAAATCCCATCACCTCGCCGCATACACGGACGGTGCCCGAGTCGATCGTCTCCAAGCAGTTCAACGTGCGCAGCAACGTACTCTTTCCGCTTCCCGACGGACCGAGCAGCAGCACCACTTCGCCCCTGCGCACCGAGAAGTCGATGCCGTCGAGCACCACCAGATCGTTGTACGCCTTGGTCATACCGCTTACGTCGATCATCGTCACGCCAGTGTCCAGCATCGTCATCGGTTCACCGCTTCCGCTTCCATCGCGCTGGCGTCCAACGCTTTTCGGTCGTCACGAGTCTTACGCTTGTAGTTGCGGTCGTAGCCACGACCGACTCGCACTTCGATCATCTTCTGGATCAGGCCCCACAGGGTCGTCAAGACGAGGAAGTACAGCGCGGCGGCGATGAGGCCTTCGAGCACACGAAAGTTGACTTGCACCAGGAATTGCGTGCGTCGCAGCAACTCCTGCACTGAAATGACCGACACCAGCGTCGTGGTCTTGAGCAGACCGTTGAAGCTGTTTCCCAAGGGCGGGATCATCACACGCATCGCCTGCGGAAGCACGACGACGCGGAAGACTTTGGCCGGCGACATGCCGAGGGCCCGTGCCGCTTCGGTCTGACCGGTGGGAACGGACATCAGGCCGGACCTGACGATCTCGGACAAGTAGGCCGCTTCGTTCAGGACCAGACCGAGGAGTGCAGCTTCGATCACACCCAGCTTGATACCGACCTGCGGAAGGCCCGTATAGATGATGACCAACTGCACGAGCAGCGGCGTTCCGCGCATGAGCCACACATAGAATCCGGACACCGCACGCAACGGTGTGAGACGCGACGACCGTGCCGCCGCGACGACGACGGCGAGAACAAGGCCGAGGATCATGCTCACGACCGTCAGCCAGATGGTGACCCATGCACCTTCCAACAGCTGTCTACTCGTCAGGATGGAGAAAAATGCGTCCCACGACCACATCGAAATTGCCTTTCCTTTGTCGGTGACTCAGCTGTCCAGCGGGCCGGTGCTGACTTCGATGGCTCCGTCGTAGCCGGTGACGTCGTATCGGTCGAAGAGGTCCGGCAGGTATCCGTCCGTGCGCATCTCGTCGAGCACACGCGCTACCTCGGGTGCAGCCTTGCTGTCCTTCGCGAATCCCATCGCGAGCGGTGCCTCGTTGATGCCGCCGACCGCGGTCTCGAATCGGCCGTCGGACTGGTAGAAGGACGTGACCGACTCCACGATCGAGGTTCCGTCCAGCTGCCCGGCCGACAGCGCCTGGTAGGCGTCGGCGTTGGTCTTGAACGTTTGAACGGTCAACGCGGGCTTGCCTTCCGCGACAAATTGCTCGGACAGCGCAGTCAGCGTGTCGAACTCGTACCCGGGGGCCTCGACGCCGATGGTCTTTCCCGCGAGATCGTCGACGGTGGAGATGGATTCGGGATTGCCCGACGGCACCGAGATCGACACGGCCTGTACCTCGTACGGAACGAGGTCGATCGTCTCGGCACGCGCCGGTGTGTAGAACATGCCGGTGTCGATCATGTCCCAACGACCGCTCTGCACACCCGGAATCTGAGCGTCGAACTCGATGTTGACGAACTCGGGCGTGAGGCACAGTCGCTTCGCGATCTCCTTGCCGAGATCGACGCGCATTCCGATCACGTCGCCGTTCGCGTCGACGTACTGCATCGGAGGCAGCGTGGCGTTGGTGGCCATCGTCAACACACCCTCCTCTGCGAGATCCGCGGCTCCGAGGGTGGGCGTGCAGTCGGTGGGTACGGCGCTTTCGTCGGACGACGAACTACATCCGGCGGCGGCAGCAGCGACGAGCAACGTCGCCGCGATTACCGTGGTCTTGCGCATGTGGTGAGCCTTTCGAGGGGGCCGCAATGTTCGAATTGCATTGCAGCAGAGGGCCTTGGTTGGAATCGGCATCGAGTCGTCTTCATCGATGGGATCGATTGCATAAAGCGTCGCAGACTGATTCGTGGCCGTCAACGCGGTTAACACGCTCGAAATCGACGACACCAACTGTTTACGCACCGCGTCCGTCATGAGCGCTCGGGCCGGCACGAATCGCGGTCGACGAGCCGTGCGCCGATTCGATAGGTACGTCCGTCCGGGACCGCCGCGTCGTTGATCTGCTGAAACAGCAGATCCATGGCCACATTGGCCAACTGAGCGGCCCCGTTGTCCACGACGGTGACAGGCGGTTGCCACATCTTCAACCAGGGCATGTCCTCGTGGCAGACGAGCGACAACGAGTCCGGGATGGACACGCCTCGCGCCGACAAGGTGGGCAGGATGCCGAACACCGCCTCGTGGTTCGCCGCGTAGAGGGCCGTCATCGGGCGCGCGTCGTCGAGTAGGAGATTCACGGCCTCGGCACCGAACTCGGTGGTGAACGGCCCCTTGCGAATCAGTCCCTCGTCCACGTCTACGCCCGCGTCCGCCAAGGCGCGGCAGTAGCCGTCGAATCGCTCCCGGCCGGACGTCGCGTCGGCCGGGCCCCCGATGTACCCGATGCGGGTGTGCCCGAGCGAGAGCAGGTGCGCGGTCGCCTCTTTCGCTCCCTCCAGGTCGTCGGCGAGAACCGTCGGCGCCCCACTGCCCCGAACGGACCGGATGAGATTGACGACGCCCCTTCCGGCCGACAACAGTGCGTTCGACGCGTCGGCGCTGCGACCGCTGCCGATGACGATAGTGCCGTCGACCCCGTGTTCGCCGAGCATCGACAGAACGTCGTTCTCCTTGCCGGGGTCGGCGTCGGTGATGCACAGCAACACCTGGAATCCGCTCGCCGACGCCCGCTTCTGCACGACCTCGGCGACGGTGTGAAACGTCGCGTTGATCAGGTTGTTCATGACGAGCCCGATGAGATGGGACCGATTGGAGCGCAGCGCGCTCGCTGCACGATTGGGCCGGTAACCCAGGGCCCGTGCCGCGTGTTCCACTGCTGCGCGGGTCTCGGCAGAGATCAGCGATGATCCACTGAGGGCGCGGGACGCTGTACTCCGCGACACTCCCGCAGCCTGTGCGACATCGATCAAGGTGACTGTCATTCGCTCCTGCTCGCTCTCGGACCTGGTTGTCGCGTAGGGGTATTCGATCGCGTCTGCGTTACATCTGTGTTTCCCGCTTGACTGCTCGACCCCTCCGACGGCAGTCTATGCAATCGATCCCATAACCCGCGCACAATCAGCGCGATCGGATATTCGAATCTCAGCGCACTCCGCTCGAAAGGCTCCTCATGAATCGCGATGACGTCGCATGGTCCGGTTACTGGCCCGCAGCTCCCACCCCGTTCACTGCAACCGGCGCCCTCGACACCGACGGCCTCGGTGCCCTGATGAACCTCTACGCGGACATGCGCGTCGACGGGGTTCTGGTGAACGGAAGTACCGGTGAATGGTACAGCCAGACCGAAGACGAGCGCCGTACCGTGACAGAGGTGGCGGTCGACGCAGTCGCCGGACGCTTCCCTGTCGTGATCGGCGTCAGCGCCTACACCGAAACCGAGTCGTCCGCCCTCGCCAAGCACGCCGAATCCGCCGGTGCCGACGGAGTTCTGGCGACGCCACCGCCGTACGTCCACCCGAGTCCCGACGAAATCGTCTCGTATTACGACGCCGTCGCGGGCGCGACACAGCTCCCCTTCATGGTCTACAACTGGCCGCGCGGCGTTGCGGTCGACATGGGGTCGACGCCCGGCCTGTTCTCTCGGCTGGCAGACATCGGAAACGTGGCGGCCATCAAGGACAGCACCGGGGACTGGCTGAAGATGCTCGACACCGTCGAAGCGGTGTCCGATCGAGTACGCGTTTTCGGCAGCTTTCTTCACCGCCGCGGTCTCGCCACCCTGCTCGACCTGGGTGGCGACGGCAACATCGACGGTGGCGGCGTCGGTGCGCCGTTCGCAGTCCCGTTCTATCGGGCGGTGGCCGACCGCGACGTCGAGACCGCGCGTATGTGGGCGGACAAGTACCGCGCGTACTCGTCTCGTCTCATCGGCGGCGATTACAGCGGTGTGTACGCGTCGCCGATCCCCCAGCTCAAAGCCGTCATGAATCTTCTCGGCCAACCCGGCGGACACGTACGCCCGCCGCTGTTGCCGGTCACTGCCACCGACACTCTCGCCGCGCTGCAGACCATTGTCGACGAGTCCGGCGTCGCCGAGGCATCGGCACGAGTCCTCGGAGCAGGCCATGCAGCCTGAGGTGGATGTCGTCGTCATCGGAGCCGGAATCGTCGGCGCGGCTACGGCGCTCGCTCTGGTCCGCGCCGGGTCCACGGTCGCAGTCTTGGACCGGTCCCAGGCCAATACCCAGGGTTCCGGAACCACCGCAGGCAACCTGCATATCCAGAGCATCCACACCCGACGCCCGGGGCAGGGAACGCCGATGGATGTGAAGAAGCTTCTGCCACTGCAGAATGCGACGAGCATTCTGTGGGACGGTTTGGCCGAGAACGTTCCTCAGCTGGGGCTGAATCGGTGTGGCGGCTTCATGGTCGCCGAAACCGAAGCGCAGGTGGCATCTCTGCACGAAAAGCACGAATGGGAGACAGCCGCGGGCATTCCCACCGAGATATCGACCGGATCCGAGGCGCGACAGGCGTTGCCCCTCCTCGGTCAGGACGTTCTGGCTGCGACCTGGTGCGCCTGGGACGGTTTCGCCGAGCCCGATCTCGCGACGCCTGCACTTCTGCGCCAGGCCATTCTCGAAGGCGCGATCTTCTACCCCGACACCCCCGTGACCGCGCTCGACCGTCGAACGGACGGCTGGATCGTGACCTCGTTCGACCGAACGTGGAACGCACACTCCGTAATCGACGCCGCAGGCCCGTGGATGGCCGACGTCGCGGCGCTGGCGGGCGTGCATCTCGATCTCAGGCCGACGTCGTTGCAGATGCACACGCTGGAGGCGGCCCCCGGAACGCTCGACGTCCTGGTTCAGCACGTCGGCGAAGGAATGTCCGTCAAACAGGATCGACGCGGACGAATCGTCCTCGGTGGCGGTTGGCCGGCCGGACCGTTCCATCCGACGGGGAAAGCTCCGTTGAACACGGACAGCACCACCGGCAGTCGCGCGCAGGTGTCCCGGATACTTCCATCCTTGGGCCACGCAACGCTGCTCGACGCATGGACGGGTCCCGTCGTCACCACTCCCGACGAGATGCCTGTCATCGGTGAACTCGATTCCGCGCGCGGTCTTTTCGTCGCCGGTGGCACATACTCGTTCACGTTCGCGCCACTGTGGGCGGACGTTCTGACGGCGCTCGTACTCGGTAAGAACCCAGCGGTCGACGTCGACGCGTACTCACCTGCGCGTCTCGTCGCCACCCCGACTCTCTAGAGGAGATACTTTCGATGGCACTGGTCACGATGTTCGTCAACGGACAGGCGATGTCCGGCGGTAGCCTCAACGACGCCCTGCAGAACGCGAAGTTCGTCGGCAAGGTCGACACCGCACCCAAGTACCGCTTCTACTCCGTCCGCGACGAGTTCCCCGGACTGCACCCCGTCACCGACGACGGTCGCGTGGTGCCCGGTGAGCTGTACGAGGTGGAGTACGACGTGCTGCGCGAGGAATTGCTTCCGCGCGAGCCGGTCGAACTCGAACTCGGCGTCATCGAGCTCGCCGACGGGAGCGGCTCGTTGTCGATGCGGATGCGCGAGAACGCACTGACGGCCGACGGCGTCGTCGACATCAGCGACGCAGGCGGCTGGCGCGCGTACCTCGGGGCCAGGTCGTGAAGGTGGTGCGCGGCGGGACCGTCGTCGAAGCCACCTGGATGGGACCAGCGGATTTGCTCGTCGACGACGGCAAGATCCTCGCTGTGCTGACACCGGGTGCGCCCGTGGACGAGTCCGCCGAGGTCGTAGACGCCACCGGCAAGCTCGTGTTGCCGGGCGGTGTCGATCCGCACTGTCACGTCGGATTCACATCCGGAGAGTTCACCTCACTGGATTCCTACCTCGAGTGCACCACCGCCGCCGTGTTCGGGGGAACGACCACCATCGTCGACTTCGCGATTCCGCGGCCCGGGCAGCGTCCACTCGACGCGGCAGAGGGTCAGCGCGCGAAAGCGTCCGAGGGACTGTGTGATTCGGCGCTGCACGCGTGCGTCGTCGAGTGGGACGACACCACCGCCGAGCAGCTGGCGACCATGGCCGACGCAGGCATACGCACGGTCAAGATGTTCACGACATATGCCGGCGAGACGATGGCCGACGAGCACACGATTCTCAACACGATGCAGACGACGCGGGATCTGGGCGGCATGGTGATCATCCATTGCGAATCCGACGCGATCGTCGTGGATGCGCAGAACCTCGCAGCACACACCGACGGGATCGACGCGTCGAACATGTCGCGTACTCGTCCGGAGCTGGCCGAATCCGCCTCCGTCGCAGCCGTACTCGCCATCGCGGAATCCCAGGGCGCACCTGTCTACTTCGTGCACCAATCGAGTTCCGCCGCAGTGGAACTCGTCGCCGACGCTCGCAAACGTGGGCTCGTCGCGTTCACCGAGGCCGTCGCGCACCACCTCGTTCTCGATGACTCCCAGTACTCCGGCGACGAACCGGAACGGTTCGTCTGCTGCCCGCCGTTGCGCTCCGCCGACGTGGTCGACGGCCTCGGAAAACATCTTTTCACCGGTCAGATCACGACGATCGGTTCCGATCACTGCTGCTACGACCTGACTCAGAAGCAACGCCACCGTCACGACGTCAGGCACATGCCGAACGGTTTGCCCGGTGTGGAAACGCGGCTACCGGTCGTGTTCTCGAAGTACGTCGGTGAACGCGGGCTGACGCCGAGCAGATTCGTGGAACTCACGTCGACCAACCCGGCACGAACGAACGGACTCTATCCACGCAAGGGGTCGCTGATGCCGGGCTCCGACGCGGACATCGTCCTGTGGGATGCCGACCTGAAGTGGACCGTCGACGTCGAGGACCTTCACATGGCCACCGATTACACTCCCTACCAAGGCATGCAGCTACGCGGTAAGCCGGTGACGGTGCTCGTCGGGGGCCGCGTCGTCGTCCGCGACGGCGAACTGGTGGATTCAACCCCGCGGGGCCGCCACATCGAAGCCGCCCCGCTCGACTTCAGCGGGGCGTTCAGTATGTGACTCGTTGCGGTGGAGATCGTCTACGAACGCGTGAAGTCCGCGACTATCTCCGCCGCCACATCCCTCGCCTTTCGGTTGCTGTGTTGCGAGAAGGTCGTCAGCTTCGTGAAGGCCTCGTCGGCATCGCAGTTGTTCGCCGCCATCAGCAGACCGATCGCGGTGCCGATCGTGCTGCGGGTCCGCATGGCCTCCTTCAGCGTCGTCGCCTCGTTCTGACTCGCCTCGAGCAATTCTTCTCGGAACGCAGCCAATTCGAGATGCACCCGCAGACGAGCGATCAGCTCGCGGGGCGCGAACGGTTTCACCACGTAGTCGTCGGCGCCCGATTCGAGACCCTCGACGGACGATTCGGTACCTGCCCGCGCGGTGAGGACGACCACAGGCAGACGCACGAGAGCTGGATCGCTGCGGACCTCACGAACGAGGTCGAGGCCGCTTCGCCCGGGCAACATGACGTCGGTGAGCACCAGCGACGGGGGTGTCGAACGCGCGTGAGCCAGAGCAGTCTCGACGTCACCTGCCGCGTGCACGTTCCAGTTCTCGGCCGTCAACAGTCCTACGAGGTACTCGCGCATGTCGACGTTGTCCTCGACCAGCAGAACCGAGCGCGTCGCATCGCCGCGCACACCCCGGTGAATTTCGAGCTCGCCCGAACTCGGCTGTATTACAGCGCTGTCCAAGTCGATCACTGCCGGCGTGGACGCCGGCGGAGGTACCGACACGTCGCCTGCGGGCACCACGACGGTGAAGGTGCTCCCCTCACCGAGTGTGCTGTCCACCGTCACCGTGCCGTCGAGCGCGGCGACCAGCTCCGCCACCAGTGCAAGTCCGATTCCCGAGCCCTCCGCACTTCGGCCTTCCGCGCCGGCGACTCGATAGAACCTGTCGAAGACGCGCGCACGGTCCTCGTCGCTCAGACCGATCCCCGTGTCCGATACCTGCAGAACGAGATTCCCCGCCGAACGACCGAGCGACACTCCGATTCTGCCGGCGCGCGTGTAGTTGATCGCGTTCGCGACGAGATTGGTCGTGATACGTGTCCACTTCTCGCGGTCCATCGACACCATCGCAGAGGGCCTCACGTCGATCGACACGTCGAGTGTCAATCCTGCCGCCTCGACCGCGCCGTCGAACCGGTCGACGCAGGCGCGGGTGAGTTCGTCGATGTCCGTGGGCGCACGATCGAGTGCAAGTGCCCCGGCCCCCGCTCGGGCGACGTCGAGAAGGGAATCGACGAGTCGTTGCAGCCGCTGAGCATTGCGCAGTGCGAGGTCCGCTGCGGCACGGTCGGACCCGTCGGTCGACTGCACCAAATCGCGAAGTGGAGCCAACAGCATCGTCAGCGGGGTACGGAACTCGTGGCTGACGTTCTGCAGCAGCCGGGTCTTCGCTTCGTCCAGTTCGGCCAATGCATCGTTGCGGTGACGTTGATACTCGAACGCCAGGACATCGGTGAGCGTCGTGGACAGACGACTTGCGACGACATCCAGGAACCAGCGGTACTGATCGCCGACCACCTGGAGCGGATTGGTTCCGACGACCAGAACACCGACCGGCTCCGTCCTGCCCGAAATTCGCAACGGAAGCAGAACGATGTCGCTGATGGGCACTGACTCGACTGCGGGCCCGCCGTCGACAGTGGGCAGCCCGCCAGCCAGGTCGACCGACCCGGAGGCGACGGCTTCGGCGATACCGCCGGTGCCATGGGCAGTGGCGATCCATCGGTGCGCGTCGTCGGGCTCGATGCCCTCACCGACAGCGACCAATTCCAGCGTTCGGCCGTCGTCGAGCGGCACGACGTTGTCTGCACTCCCGAGTCGATGCGCACCGTCGACGTCGAACGTGGCCACCGGATCGAGATAGAGCATCAGCACGGGCATGTCGGACTCGTACTCCGACAGCATCGTCAACGCGGCGCGGCAGGTCGTCACCGGATGCTGACCCTGTGTCGTCGATATGGCACCGAGTCGCTGCATCGCGGTCATACGGCGATCGGCGAGGACCCGTCCGGTCACGTCACTGGTCGCGACGAACACCCCGAGCACGCCACCATCGGCACTGCGAATCGGACTGTAGGAGAACGTCCAGAAGGTTTCTTCGGGCACCCCGCCACGCCGGTCCACGAACAGCCGGACCTCGGTGCCGTGCGTGGTTCGCCCCTTCAGTGCTTCGTCGGCAAGAGGACCCATGTCCGGCCATACGTCCGGCCAGCATTCGGCGGCGGGCTGACCGATCGCTGTCGGATATTTCGTACCGAGAAACGGCGTGTACGCGTGATTGAAGATCTGAACCAGGTCGGAACCCCACCACAGCAGCATCGCCACGTCCGAATCGAACACCGTCGCGACTGCAGCGGTCAGCTCCGGCGACCAGGATTCGACGGGACCGAGCGGCGTACTTGCCCAGTCGGTGGCCCGATGGTCGCCTGCCGTGATGTCGTCCCCCGCGAACAGGGAGTTCGCAGTCCACACCGATGCCGTGGTGTCGCGTAGTGAGTCAGTCATCGCTCTTGTCTCGCTATGTCGGTCGGTCTGCTTCTAGGCCGAAGGTCGGATTCATCCTGCCTGGGATCGAGGACGCGTCAACCATGCGCTCCCCGATTGCAACAGCCCGTGTCCCGATCGTTACTGCTCTGCACCCTATCCGTCACCGACGTCGACTTTCGAATCGCCGGTTACCTCCGGCTGCGCGCACCCGCCCCGATCGACCTCCGCGACAGGGCGCTCCGCGCCCCGATCGTCATGCGACGACGTCGTACCCGTCCGAACCGGGGACCCATCGGTCGAGTCCCTGGAACGACGTCGAGTGCCGGAGGAATTGCAGGATGACCACTCCCGCAGTGATCGTCGTCCAACTGATCGCGGTTTTCGTCACGATGGCCCGCGGGTCGTGAGCGCCCGTCGTCCAGACACCGGCCACGAAGAGCAGCGAACCGAGCAGCAGCAGTGGAATTGCCGGGGCGAAAAGCCGGTCGGTGGCTGCGATTGCACCTCGACCGAGGACACCGATACCCGCAATACCTGCGGTGAGCGCGACAAGAACAGCTCCTGCGACGACGAACGCACTTGCGTCGGCGATCATGCGAACCCCCCTCGCATCGGTCTCGTCCGTACCATCCATGCTCGCCGCTACGGGCCAGGCCGAACAACGGTCTTCGGTCATCGGTCTGCCTCGGGGACAAACCGTCCAAAAGATTGTTTCGGACGATGGTACACGTCCGTCGGTACGTTATGACGGCGCACCATGCCCGCTGTCTGCCGTTCCGGCAATCACGTACTGACGTAGAGTCCGGCGATCGGGTGACACAGCCACGCAACGATGCGTCGCACCGAATTCTCGGCGTCGGGGTCGACGGCAAGCCTGGAACAGCCCAATTCGGGGTCGAGCCCGATGACGACAGCATGTCCGAAGTGCGTCGCGTCGGACCACACCGTCAACGACAGTGGCCGGTGCGACGGCCCGATGCCGTCGATCGATGCACGCAACCGTGCGACCCATTCCGATCGGGTGTTCTCGACGCAGACGACGATCGCGACGCCGTCCTTCGGATGCAGATACATCTCAGACACCGCGCAACCGGCGACAAGCAACCAGCGCGATCGACCGATGCATAACTTCCATGTTTCCCGAAAATTCGGGCGCGAGAGGGAAAACGGACCGAAAAGTTCGAAAGAGCAAGTACAGAGCCGAGATCGACGGGAACAGGTGAAGGCCCCGGCAACGGGGGGGTTTTGCCGGGGCCTTCGCGTCCCTCTTCTGGCCCGGACTTGTCAAAGGGGGGTGGAAGTCCGCAGCAAGGAACGACTTCGACGCTACTCCGGACCCCACCGGCTGGGAACCCCCTCCAGCATCAAAGTCGAACTCGATAGTCGACGACCGCCTGCGCGACGTCTCGCAACCTCATCCGGTGACGGCGAGCATGATGTCGCATTCGCTCGAAGGCTGCCTCCGTGTCGATGTTGCTCGTCGCAGCGAGAACGCCCTTCGCCTGCTCGATCACGATGCGCGACTCGAGAGCGTGCTGCAGCTGTTCGGACACCTCGGTCATCGTGCGGAGCTGTTTCGCAGAGGCGCGCTGAGCGATCGCGAGCCGTGCGAGAACCCTGGTCGCATCCAGGTCGGTAGCCGACCACGCTCGAGACACAGTCGAATACAGAACCAGACTGCCCATCACGTCGTCGTTCCCACGCTGCAACGGGAATGCGGCCACCCCACCGATTCCCGCGTGTGCAGCAACGTCCACGAATTGCGGCCAACGATGGCGAGCCCGCGCGATGTCGGCGACGGCAACGATCCGCGAACCGCGAAAGGCGTCGTACGCGGGGCCGTGCTGTACAGCGGTCTGACATCGTTCGATCGCTTCGATCGCCCCCGAGGTCGAAGCGACGTGGAGATCGTCGTCGTCGCCCAAGACGAGCACACTGGTGCCGACGATGTCGAACACAGCAGTCAGCGCAGCGGTCAGTTCGGTGAAGACGGCGTCGTCGTCGGACATCGATTCGGCGACCGTGACCATCCGGTCCACGACATTCACGAATTTCTTGGCGTCGTACACATCCCTACCTCCGGCTCTCTCCGAGCAGACGCAAGCGTGTACATCCCCGACGCCCCGTGCTGGACGGTCGACCAATTCATGTTCCTCCTGCAGCAACCACACGAGGAGGGTGAAACAAGTCGATCGCATGCTATCGCACTGGAACATCGGACCGAGTCGTGGTTAGATTCTCGAAGCAAACGACATCGCCCCTGACCTCGGCGACACGCCTGCTGGTGACACCCGAGCATCCCGGTGTCCTCCGAACGATGTGCCGTTAGCGGCAACTGTTATCGGCAGTTGCACACACTCGCGCGCATCGTGTTTCACCGTCGACGACGCGATCGAGAGAACGGTCCGCCCTCCTCTTCGACTGCCTCGCCGCGGCACAACGGCGCGGGGCGGCGCGAGGGGTCGAGGGGTCTCCTCGCGCGTCGTATGCGGATTGTTCGCGACTCCGCCCCGCGCCCAGTGCACATCCGACGCACACCAGACGACATACGCACAGCGAGTGACGGCATCAGTTCGAAACGGGGGGTATACATGTCGAACGACATCGATTCGATCATGGACCTAGTGGAAACAGCGACTCTGTCCGAGTTGGACTCGCCCGAGGCAGTGGCAGCATTCGCGTTGATACGCAGCCGATTACGGCCCGGGCAACCCGATCGATTCGCCGAATTGTCCGCCACCGTCGAGCGACTGTCCGGCCCTCGATTCACCGAATCCGTCGACGCCGAATTAAGCGATGCGCTCCGGACCGTGTCCCGCACGGCCGCTGTCGACGAACTGGTGCGATCGGCGCGTGAGCCGATCGCGAAACTGGCTCTCGCCCAACTCCTTCGAGATCGCGGCCTCCGACATCGCGGCCGCGACTCCAACGGTCCAACAGATCTGTCGTAACCATCAATTCCTGCTGAACGGATTTCATCTCGTGGACAGCCTTCATCCAGATCAGGAACGACGTCCGGAACGTCCTGGACACCTGTCGTCCGGCTCGCACGTCGGAGCGTCGATGAGCACCGAGGCAATCAAAGCCCATCTCGCCCGCATGTTCGACGATCCCTCCGAGAACGCGAAACATCGGAAACCGTAGCGACACAGCGCCACTCGAACTCAGCCGCTATGCGTCGAGTGCGCCCGACTCGATCCGGTCGGTCGACTCCGCATCGACAGGGTCCGAAGCCGCCATTCCTAGATGCTCGATGTGGTACACGGCCTCGTCGAGCAGCATCGCGACGTGATTGTCGTACAGCCGATAGATGACGCTGCGCCCCGAACGGGCGCCTGCGACGAGCCCCATCGCGCGTAGCAGCCGGAGTTGGTGCGACACCGCCGACTGTTCCATCTCGACCGCGTCGGCCAGGTCGTTGACGCCACTCGGCCCCTGACGCAACTGCGTCAGGATTCGCAGCCTGCTCGGGGTCGCCAGCGCTTGCAGCGTGGCCGCGACCGTGGCTGCAGAATCCGCATCGAGCTGCGCCGGAGGTGTGGTCCGTCCGTCGACACCGTGTCCCATGTCGTAACTATATCCAATGAACAGATGTAAACGTCTTCATATATTCCTGTACGCTCTCGGACGTGACTGCAACACATGTCTCGACCACCACACCCCGAACTCCTGCGCTCGACTCTCGCGGCACCCGAACGCGCGTGTTGTCCGTGCCGGAGGTGCGGTGGGCGCTGGCTTCGCTCGTGTTCTTCCTGGCCGGCCTTGCCCTCCAGCTCTCACCTGCTCCCTCGGCACTGGCCTGGGCGCTGTACCTCGCCTGCTATGCGTGCGGCGGGTGGGAACCGGCCCTGGAGGGCCTCCGCGCGCTGCGAGAAAAATCGCTCGACGTCGACCTGCTGATGATCGTCGCCGCTGTGGGCGCGGCCGCTATCGGGCAAATCTTCGACGGTGCGCTACTCATCGTCATCTTCGCGACGTCGGGAGCTCTCGAGGCAGTGCTCACCAGGCGTACCGCGGATTCGGTGCGAAGCCTTCTCGATCTTGCGCCGGACACGGCCGACGTTCTCGGTGACGACGGAACCGAACGGAACGTACCCGCGTCTTCCCTTCGCCCGGGCGACGTCGTCGTCGTTCGGCCGGGGTCGCGCATCGCCGGCGAAGGAACCGTCGTCGACGGTGGCAGCGACGTCGACCAGTCGTCGATCACCGGTGAGTCGGTTCCGGTCTACAAGAGCGTCGGGGACAGCATCTTCGCCGGTTCCGTCAACGGCACGGGAACGCTCCGGGTACGTATCGACGTCGATCCGTCCGAGACCGTTATCGCTCGCATCGTCGCGATGGTCGAGCATGCGTCGGCGACCAAGGCGAAGAAGCAATTGTTCATCGACAAGGTCGAGCAGTACTACTCGACGATCGTCGTGGTGGCCACCGTCGCGATCTTCGCGATCCCGATGTTTCTCGGCAGCGAGTTCCAGCCCGCCTTGCTCCGGGCCATGACGTTCATGATCGTCGCTTCACCGTGCGCGGTCGTGCTGGCCACGATGCCCCCGCTGCTCGCGGCGATGTCGACGGCGGGTCGATCCGGAGTGCTGGTCAAGTCCGCCGTCGTGATGGAACAGCTACGCACGACGTCGGTCGTGGCGTTCGACAAGACCGGCACCCTGACCGAAGGCACACCACGAGTCGACACCGTCGAGCTTCTCCCCGGTTCGGACTACGACGAGAACAGCGTTCTTCGCCTGGCCGCCGCGGTGGAGACAGCGAGCGAGCATCCCGTCGCCGCCGCGGTGGTCGGCTACGCCCGTGCCCGTGGGTTGACGCTGCCCGATGTGTCGGCATTCGAGTCGAGTCCGGGTTCGGGTGTCAGCGGAGTCGTCGAGGGTCGGCTCGTCACCGTCACGAAACCCGCCGGACCGGACAACGATCTCGGCGTCGTTCGCTCCGCCTTGTCGGCGGGGAAGACAGCCGTCGTCGTCCGCGTCGACGGTGCGCCGACGGCTGTGATCGGCGTAGCCGACACCGTGCGCGCCGACGCGGCGGCCGCGGTCGCCGACCTCGAAGCCCTCACCGGACGCCCCTCGCTCTTGTTGACCGGCGACAACACCCGCGCCGCCCAGGACGTGGCGAGGCGAACCGGAATCGACGACGTGCGCGCCGATCTGCTGCCCGAGCAGAAAGCCGAAGCGGTGCGCGCGGTACAGGCCGAATCCGGCGCGCGGGTACTGCTCGTCGGCGACGGCGTCAACGACGCGCCTGCGCTGGCCGCGTCGGACATCGGAGTCGCCATGGGCCGCAAAGGTTCCGATCTCGCTCTCGACACCGCCGATGCCGTCCTCGTGCGCGACGATCTCGGTGCGCTCGCGTCCGTGATCGCTCTGTCGCGGCGCGCTCACCGCATCGTCGTCGCCAACCTCGTCATCGCCGCGACATTCATCGTCGTGCTCGTGACGTGGGATCTGATCGGCACTCTTCCACTCCCCGTCGGGGTGGCCGGGCACGAAAGCTCGACCGTGCTGGTCGCGCTGAACGGAATGCGGTTGCTGTCCACGCGAGCGTGGCGGCGAAGCCACGAGCGCTGATCAGGTCTCGTCCGCGGACTGCCTGCGAATCAGTTCCCGATGACCGTATGTCGCGTTCAGGATGTCGCCCCGGTCCGCGACGGCGGATCCGACGGCGCCTGCAACGGTGCCCAACGACGCCGCGAGCCACGCGAGTGAAATGTAGTCGCCGAAGTTCGCCGAGCGGTGAATCTGCTCGGCCAGGAATTCGGGTGAGATGACGATGGCCGCGGACCCGAGAACGACGACGAACAGCACCGCATACATGCACAGCACACCGGACACCACCGTGCCGAGCGTTGCCGCGTTGTACATCCATCGATCGGTCGTGGACGTCCTGAACTTCCGCGTCTCCCACATTCCGTTCGGGAGAATCAACCACACGCTCATCGCGGCGATCGCGGTGATCCCGACCGCGGCGAGGCGCTGAACCGACATGAACGCCGCCATCTGCCAGATGCTGGCGTAGAAGACACCGAACGCCGACGCGGCACTTGCCGCGCCGAGCGCACCGGACAGCGTCGGCACCAGCCGCCATGGCCTGTTGCAGCGGATCATTCCCAGAACCATGCGTAGACGCCCGAACATGCCGGGCGTCAACAGGATTCGCTCCTCCGCTCCGCCTGGACCGGGTCCGGGCGCCCACCGTGCCATGGACCTGCGAAGGTGCGGACGCGACGTGGTGTCGGTGCCGAGAAAGTCGTGAACGATCGCGAGCGCCACCGCGACCGCGCGTCGACGCACCGAGACCGTCCCGAACGACGGGATGTACAACGCCGCGGTGTTGTCCTCGCTCAGCTCGGCCACGACAGGCCTCGAACGTTGCCGCCGAGGGATCTCGGACAGGAAAAGCACTACGTCGTAGTCGTTGCGTGCGCGCACCGACTCGAGCCAGCGCCCCAGTTGCGCCGAGCCCGTTTCGGTCGGCGGGAGCGCCATCGAGGACCGTTCCGTTTCGATGGCGAGAACTCGCCCGTCCACGGGAACCCGTTCCGGCAATGCATCTCCGATCGCCGACGCGATGGTCGACGCAAAACCTTCGTCGGCCACGATGCCGATCGTGACGGTACGAGATGAAGTGTTCGTTTCCTCCGACGCCATTCGATACAGCTACCCCGGTGCCCGGCGTCCGACACGTAACGCGGGGTACGAGAGTCCATGTATGGGACCGACCACGACGGGGTACAGCTGCCCTCGCGGGTCGAGCCACGGACCGCAGTCGAATCGCCGACAGAACCACACTGTGCGTCGTCGAGCGTACGGAAGACAGCCCCTTCACCACTTCGACGAAAGCTGATGCATACATGCCTCCAACACCCCGTCCCGACCAGTCCTCCCCCGCGCCCGTGGGGCCGACAGGGTCGGCCGACACCCGCGCACAGGACGGCACGTTCCTGACCACGGCGCAGGGCGTCCGGATGCCGGACACTCATCATTCGCTCAAGGCCGGGGATCGAGGCCCGACCCTCCTCGAGGACTTCTATCTCCGCGAAAAGATCACCCACTTCGACCACGAGCGCATCCCGGAACGCGTCGTGCACGCCCGCGGCGCCGCGGCGCACGGAACGTTCGAGTCGTACGGCACCGCGAAATCGGTGACGAAAGCGGGCTTTCTGGCCGAAAAGGGCAAGAAGACAGATGTTTTCGTCCGTTTCTCGACCGTTCTCGGATCGCGTGGCTCTGCCGACACCGTCCGAGACACACGGGGTTTCGCCGTCAAGTTCTACACGGACGAAGGTACATTCGACCTCGTCGGCAACAACATGCCGGTCTTCTTCATCCAGGACGGCATCAAGTTCCCGGACATCATCCATGCGGGTAAGCCGCAGCCGGACATCGAACTGCCACAGGCACAATCGGCGCACGACTCGTTCTGGGACTTCGTATCTCTGCACACCGAGGCCACGCACCATGTGCTGTGGAACATGAGCGACCGCGGGATTCCGCGGTCGTACCGCACGATGGAGGGCTTCGGCGTCCACACGTTCCGGCTCGTCGCCGAGAACGGCGACACCAGCCTCGTCAAGTTCCACTGGAAACCCGTTGCGGGCGTTCATTCGTTGGTGTGGGAAGAGGCCCAGATCGCCGCGGGCGTCGACCCGGACTTTCATCGGCGGGACATGGCCGACGGCATCAAGGCGGGAGCACCGCTCGAGTACGAATTCGGCATCCAGGTCATGCCCGACGACGGAACCGACACGTTCGAAGGCATCGACCTCCTGGATCCGACCAAGCTAGTTCCCGAGGAACTCGCCCCGGTGCAGCCGATCGGCAAGCTCACGCTGAACGCGAATCCGACGAACTACTTCGCCGAGACCGAGCAGGTCGCATTCCACACCGGCCACCTGGTGCCCGGCATCGAGGTCACGAACGACCCGCTCATGCAGGCGCGGCTGTTCTCCTACCTCGACACTCAACTCACCCGGCTCGGTGGACCCAATTTCGCGCAGCTGCCGATCAACCGTCCCCACGCGCCGGTCAACGACATGTTTCGAGACGGCATGCATCAGACGGCTGTACACACCGGGGTGGCGCCGTACCGGGACAACAGCCTCGACGAGGGCGAACCGATCGACGCCGACGCCTCCGACCGCGGATACGTGCAGACGCCTCGGCCGATCGAGGGCAAGGCCGTGCGCGCGAATCCGGCGTCGTTCGACGATCATTTCACCCAGTCCGCGATGTTCTACCGGAGTCTGAGTTCGATCGAGCAGGACCACATCGTCGAGGCCTTCACGTTCGAACTCGGGAAGGTGTTCGAGCAGGCGATCAAGGAACGGGAGCTGGCCGTTCTCGCGAACGTCGACGCCGACTTGTGCAGTCGCGTCGCAGCCGGTCTCGGACTACCGGCACCGACGGGCACGCCGCCGACGGATGTCGTCACCTCGCCTGCACTGTCGCAGGTCGTCACGACACCCGGCCCGATCGACGGACGCAAGATCGGTGTGATCGCCGACGCCGACTCCGATCTCGCCGGCATCGACACGTTGCGCACGGCAGCCGAAAGTCGCGGGGTGACGGTGCATGTCATCGCAGCGACCGGTGGCTTCCTCGGCGACGGCCCGAATCGTCAAGTCGTCGAACGCACGTTCCTGACGGTTCGGTCCATCGAGTTCGACGCGTTCGTCGTCGCGGGCGGCACTGCACCCTCGAACGACATCAAGCTGGTTCTGTTGCTGCAGGAGGCTTTCCGCCACTGCAAGGCAGTCGGCGCATGGGGCGACGGTGTGGCAACGCTCGAGGCCGCAGGCGTCACCGACGGCGGTCCCGGTGTGGTGACCGAGGATTCGCCCGGTGACAGCTTCGGTGACGCGCTGTTCGATGCCATGGGCCTGCACCGAGCATGGGACCGCGCCGCTGCGGTCATGGGATCGGAAGTGCCGCCGTCGAACTGACGGTCAGGAATGCTCGCGGGACCCGGTCAGCAGTGCCGTCATGTCGTCGAGACCGAAGAACTCGGCGACCGACACTGCGGACCGGGTTCCCGCGAACGGGTCTGCCCCAGCACGCAATAGAGCGCTCACGATGTCGGTCGACCGGCGAAACGCCGCTGCTCCCAACGCAGTCTGCCCGTTGTCGTTGACACGTTCGACGTCTGCGCCCGCATCGAGCAGCAGAGCCACCGTGCCCGGATGGGTGTGATACGACGCGAGTATCAACAGGGTGTCGCCGCGATCGTTGGTGAGATTCACCGGGCCGCCCGCACCCAGAAACCGTCGTAGCAAGTCTGTTTCGCCCTGCCGAGCCCAATCGAATGCGGCACGGAGAACGGCGATCTCGTTCTCGGTCAGGTCTACGGATTCGTCGTGCGACATGGTCTCGCCGATACCCGTGACCTGCGGGAGCGAAACGGGCACCGCGCAGCGTTTCCGGACGGGACAGGTGGGTATCGCACCCGTCATGAACCAACAGGATGCCGCGTCCACTGCGCCTGTCGACGCCGATCCCGACGACCCACGAAAAGCGGATTCTCCTACCGAACTGACGAAGCCGTCGTGGATGTTCGTCTTGAAGAAGACCGCTCGCGAGTTCTCGCGCGATCAGTGCACCGACCTCGCAGCCGCACTCACGTACTACGCCGTGTTGTCCCTGTTTCCGGCGATCCTGGCGGTGGTGTCACTGCTCGGTGTCTTCGGGCAGGGTCAAGCCACCGTCGACGGTGTGTTGCAGATCGTCGGCGATCTGGGCCCCTCGTCGGCGGTCGACACGTTGCGCGGCCCCATCGAGCAGTTGGTCCAGGCTCCCGCTGCCGGGTTCGCTCTCCTCACCGGTGTTGCCGGCGCGTTGTGGTCGGCCTCGGGTTACGTCGGAGCATTCGGCCGTGCGATGAATCGCATGTACGAGGTCGAAGAAGGCCGACCGGTATGGAAGCTACGGCCGGTGATGCTACTGGTCACGCTCGTCGGTCTGCTGCTGGTCGCGTGCGCTGCGGTGATGCTGGCCATCAGTGGTCCGATCGCGTCGGCTGTGGGGGACACGATAGGCCTCGGTGACACCGCGTTGACCGTCTGGAACATCGCTCGCTGGCCGATCGTCCTTGTGATAGTCGTTCTGGCCGTGGCCATTCTGTACTACGCGACCCCCAATGTTCAGCAACCGAAGTTCCGATGGATCTCGTCCGGCGCGGCACTTGCCATTCTGGTGTGGATCCTGGCATCGGTGCTGTTCGGGTTCTACGTCGCGAACTTCGGAAGCTACAACAAGACCTACGGCTCGCTCGCCGGCGCGATCGTGTTCCTGCTGTGGTTGTGGATCACCAACCTGGCCTTGTTGTTCGGCGCGGAGCTCGATTCTGAGCTGGAACGTGGTCGTCAGTTGCAGGCGGGAATGGTTGCGGAAGAACGACTTCAGCTTCCCCCGCGCGATACCCGCGTGTCGGACAAGAACGAACAGAAGGACGCCGATGCCGTCGAGCAGGGTCGCCGTCTACGTCTGGCACACGAACAGAACGACTCCCCCGATGCGCCGACCGCAGAACAAGCGGATCGGCCACGTACGAGAACAGGAGATGTCATGACCGACCGTTCTGCACCGCCACCCGATACCAGGGCGGCGTCGACTCGACCGGTGAGCGACCTGTCGACGGTCCAGCTCGTCGAGAGGTTGACCGACCAAGTGTCGACCCTCGTCCGGACCGAAATTCGATCGGGCCTCGACGAGGTCAAGAGCAAGGGCACACGCGTCGGCGTCGGTATCGGCATTTCCGGCGCGGGGGCACTACTGCTGTTCTTCGGCGTCGCCACGCTGATCGCGACCGCCGTGCTCGGTCTGGCCACCGTCGTCGCACCGTGGCTCGCCGCGTTGATCGTCGCCGTGGTGGTGCTCGTCGTCGGCGGCATCCTCGCCGCAGTCGGCGCGTCTCGCGCGAAAAACGCACTCCCACCGGTTCCCGCCGACACGGCGGCAAGCGTGAACGACGACATCTCTGCGATCAAGAAAGGTATCCGATGAGTGGAAAGCACGCCGAGACACCGGAACCCGACGACCTACCCAGCGTCGAGGAACAACGTGCGGACGTAGCCGAGACCGTCGCGGCGCTCGCGGCCAAGGCCGACGTACCTGCCCGCGTCGCCAACGAGGCGTCGTTCCAGGCCGAGCGGGCGAAGACGGCGGCACAGAAGAACCCGCAGGTGATTGCCGCAGCCATCGGTGCGGTGGTGGCGGGAACCATCGTGACGATCATCATTCGCAGACGACGATCCCGGAGGATTTTCCGATGAGCGCAGTATCGAAGGCCATGTACAAACCTCTCGCCCTGGCGACCAGCGTGCTGGGTGGTATCGCGGCGGGCGCCGTGTTCAAGCAGATCTGGAAGTACGTGGGCGACAACGACGTCGAAGCTCCCGACCCGAAAGATCTGAACCGGTCGGTACAGGAAGTGTTGCTGGCAGCGGCAATTCACGGAGCCGTGTTCGGAATCGTCAAGGCAGCCGTGGATCGTGCAGGTGCCACCGGCTACCGCGCACTCGCGCACGAAGACCCGTCCTGAAGGTTTCGAGCAACCACCGAAAGGAAATACACCCCTCATGACCCAACCCAACCACGACGAACCGAACCTCGACGACGTCATCGTTCCGACCGAGGAAGTGCATCCGGACCATCGCGAGCACGCGAAGGAACCGAAGCACCTCGACGACACGGAGCTGGACGCCCGCACCGAACACGAGCGTGAGGAAACCGGCGCCGACGAGTGACGCCGACACCGAACGGGGGCCGCGAGATTCATCTCGCGGCCCCCGTTTCACGTCAGCGGACCACTCTGAACGTCCGAAGTGACTTGTCGGTGGCGTCGGGGACGTTCATTCCCGCGGCGATACCGGTCGTGAGATAATCGACGACCCCGTCGGTCAGCTCCTCCCCCGGCACCGCGACCGGGATACCAGGCGGGTACGGGGTGAGTTGTTCGGCCACGATCCGTCCCGGGGCGTTCTTCGCGTCCACCATTTCCGTGTCGCCGAAGAATGCGTCGCGGGGCAACATCACCGAGCGCAAAGAAAGATCGTTCGGATCGGGCAGGTACATCTCGTTCGGGGCGTCGAAAGCAGCTGCAGCAGAAGACAATCCACGTAACGCGGCGTACAGTCTCTCGGCGGTGGCCTCGCTGTCGGCGAACGAGAACGTCGCCAGGATTCTGCGGTGATCGCTCATCCCGATGTCGAGGTGATGCGTGTCCCGCAGCCAATCCGCGCACTGATATCCACTCACACCCATCGACGACACGTCGATCATCACCTGCAGCAGATCGAGATCCTTCGACGCCTCGGCCCCGATCAGTTCGTCCTCGAGAACGCTGAGGCCGTCGATCTCCGAAATCTCGCGACGCGCCGACCTGGCGAGCGCGAGCGCCGAGCCGAGCAACTCCGAACCCTGCTCGACCATCTGGCGGCGCCACCCGTCCATCGCCGCGTAGACCAGGACGTTCGGACTGGTCGTCATCAACAGGTCGGCACACAACGCGACATGGCGGTCGTCGACGAGGTCACCTTGAACGTGATACACCGATCCCTGCTCGAATCCCGCACCCATCTTGTGCACGCTCACGACACAGATATCCGCGCCCGCGTCCATCGCCCACGTCGGAAGGTCGTCGTGGAACGGCAGATGCGCACCCCACGCCTCGTCGACGATGAGCGGTTTGCCACGTTCGTGGCAGATGTCGGCAATCGCAGCGATGTCGGCGCACGTGCCGTACGGCGTCGGGCTGACGATCAGCGCGCCGGCCGCGTCGGGATTGTCGTCCCAGGCTCGGCGCACCTGCTCGGGCGACGGTGGATGCGAAATGTGGTGGTCGGTATCCCAGCGCGGCGGGATCCAACGCGGTCTGACACCGCTGAACACCAGGCCTGCGACGATCGCCTTGTGACTGTCCCTGGCGACGAGCAGACCACCGTCGTCGTTGCCCGCCACCGCCATCATCGCGGCCTTGACGGACAGCGAACTGCCGCACGTCGAGAAGAACGCCGAGCGCGCGCCGACGGCCGATGCCATCAATTGTTCTGCACGCGTGAGATATTCGTTCGACGAGTGCCGATCGTCCATGCCGCCCGACGCCAACAGATCGGATCTGAAACTCGCAGCGCCGAGTACGTCGGTCACGCGTGGGTCCACACCGACTCCCTGCCGGTGTCCGGGCGGCGTGAAACCGTAACGGTCGTCGCGGTGGTAGCGGGCGACAGCGTCCAACAGAGGTGTTTCCGATTGGTTCACGTGGGGGGCCATACCCGGTCACGAGGTCGACCATTCCTGGCCCGTTTCGCCCTGTTCGGCGCAGGGTAGGCAGGGTGCATGCCTACCTCCGAATCCACCGTACCGACGCCGTCGGCTGCCCCGACGGTGCCGGCGGGCCCTGTCGTGACGGGAGTAGCCGCCGCCCGGCTTCTGGCGAAACTCTCGGGGCCGTTGGTGGCAGGCGGTGTCATCGCACGAAGACGAACGGTGATGCCGCTGCTCGAGAAGCGCCAGAGCGATGCCGACACCGTCGAGACGATGCTGGAACTGCGCAGCGAGTACGGACCCGGTCCGCTACGCCTCGAGTTGCCGGGGAGGACGGTCGTCGTTCCGTTGACGGCGGGCGACGTCGAGCGCGTTCTGGCGCAGTCCCCCGAGTTGTTCACCCCCGCCAACCGGGAGAAGCGCGCCGCGCTCAGCCCGTTCCAACCCCACGGTGTGTTGATCTCTCGCGGACGTGCTCGCGAATCACGACGGACGTTCAACGAACAGGTGCTCGACAGCGATCTGCCACTGCACCATCTGGCCGGTTCGCTCGCTCCGACGATCCGCGAAGAAGCAGGCAACATCGTGGCCGAGGCGAGCGGCAACGACGGTCTGCTCGACGCGAGTGTGTTCGTCGAGGGGTGGTGGCGGATGGTACGACGTGTCGTGCTCGGTGACGGCGCGCGCGACGACGATGCCGTGACGGATGATCTCTGGACACTGCGGGGCGACGGCAACTGGTCGTACCTACGCCCGCTGCGGCGTCGCGTGCGCGATCGTTTTCTCGACCGCCTGTACGAGTACGTCGACGACGCCGAACCGTTGAGTCTTGCGGGGGCCGTCGCGGCGGCACGACCGGACTCGACGGTCGATCCGGTGGGTCAGATTCCGCACTGGCTTTTCGCGTTCGACGCGGCCGGGATGGTCGCGCTCCGCGCACTTGCCGTGCTGTCCGCGCAGCCCGAGCACATGCGGCGTGCTCGTGACGAAATCGCCGAGATGGATCTGTCTCAGCCGCAGGTACTTCCGTATCTGCGGGCCTGCATTCTGGAATCCGTTCGTCTGTGGCCGACGACCCCGGCGATTCTGCGCGATTCGACGACCACGACGCACTGGGGTGAGGGCGACCGCCGAATCGACATCGAGTCGGGTGCAGCCTTCCTGATCCTGACGGCGTTCTTCCACCGGGACCGGACGAGCATCGATTTCGCCGACGATTTCACACCCGATGCGTGGCTCGACGGTCGCATGAGCACACAACGCGCGGTGGTGCCGTTCAGCGCCGGTCCAGCCCGGTGCCCCGGACAGAATTTCGTTCTGTTCACCACGAGCATGATGCTCGCGAACCTGATCGAATCGCTGCCCGACCTTCGACAGCAGTCGACACCGTCCCTCGGCGGCGAGTCACCCCTTCCGGCAACGCTGAACCACTTCTCGATCGCACTGAAAGCTCACTGACATGGGCCGGGAACCCGTTCCGACGTTCGGGGTGGAGGAGGAGTTGCTGCTCGTCGATCCGAACACCGGGATCCCGTCGATGCAGAACGAGGTGGTTGCGGACAATGCACGTCAGCTCGGTCTCTCGCTACAGCTGGAGCTCACACCGTGTCAGATCGAGACCGCGTCGAGCGTCCTGCACACGTCGGCGGAACTGGCCGAGTCGCTGGCCCGGTCTCGTTCGACGGCAGCCGTGGCCGCGCGTCGTGCGGGTGCCGCGTTACTTCCCGCCGGGGTCCCTCCACTGCTTCCGGAGTTGGGCCCTATCACCGACACCAAACGGTACCGACGGATCGCGGACGAGTACGGCATGATCGCGCTCGAACAGGGAGTGTGCGGAGCCCACGTGCACGTCGCGGTTCCCGACCGGGAATTCGGTGTCGCAGTGAGCAATCACGTGCGTCCATGGTTGCCGGTTCTGCTTGCGTTGACGGCGAACTCGGCTCTCTACGCGGGCCGCGACACCGGTTACGCCAGCTGGCGATCGGTGCTGTGGTCACGGTGGCCGAGTGCAGGCCCTCCCCCGTACTTCGACTCCGTCGACCACTACGACGCGCTGATCCGCCAGATGTTCGACGTCGGAGCCATTCTCGACGACGGGATGGTCTACTGGGACGTCCGACCGTCGATGAATTTTCCGACGCTGGAGATCCGCGTCAGTGACGTACCGGCGAACACGTCGGACACGGTCCTGTTGGCGGTGCTCGTGCGCGCGTTGGTCATGACGGCGTCCGACGCGATCGATCGTGGCGCCTCTGCACCGCGCGTGGCGGAACATGCTCTGCACTGGGCATACTGGCGTGCAGCCAGGGACGGCCTCTCGGACCGACTGGTCGATCCTGCCACCGGGCGGCTCGGCACCGCTGCCGGCGCACTCGATTCCCTCGTGTCCTACGTGACAGGAGCACTGGAGACGACCGGCGAGCGCGACCTCGTCGACTCGGCTATTCGACGAAACGTCCAGCACGGCAACGGGGCTCGTCGCCAACGCGATGCAGTGAAGACATCGGGAGCGATCACCGACGCTGTTCTCGACCTGATCGAAGGATGATTCGATGCGTGTGGCCATCACCGGTGCGACCGGAAACGTCGGGACGACGCTCCTGCGGCGACTTGCGGGCGAGGACGTCGACGTCGTCGGAATTGCTCGTCGGCGCCCGCCGGAAACCGATCCCTACGCCGGCGTGCAGTGGCACGAAATCGATCTCGCCGACGCCGATGCGGAGAACCGGCTCGTCCCGATTCTGACCGGAGTCGACGCGGTGATACATCTCGCGATCGGATTTCAGCCCATGCGTGAGCGAGACTATCTGCGCCGCACCAACGTAGGGGGAACCGAGGCGGTCGCGAACGCGGTGGGACGGGCCGAGGTCGGCCGACTGATCCACATGTCGTCGAGCGGGGTGTACTCGCCCGGCGCCTACGGCCGCCGCGTCGACGAGACCTGGCCGCGGGACGGCGTTCCGTCGTCGACGTACAGCGTCGACAAGGCGGCCGCGGAACAGGTGCTCGACCGTTTCGAGACGCGCGCTACCGGAACGACAGTCGTCCGTCTCAGACCCGGGCTGATCGGCCAGTACGCGTTCGGCAGTGCGCTGCTTCGGTATTCGCTACCCGACCTCGTGCCGTCGTGGGTCGTGGATCGCGTGCCGGTTCTGCCGATGGACCGGTCGATCACGATTCCTGCCGTGTCGACGAGCGACGTCGCCGACGCGATTCTCGCTGCGTTGACCTGTCCCCGCAGCGACGCGTTCAACCTGTCCGCGCCGACTCCTGTTCGCACCGCAGATTTCGAAGCCACCTTGTCCGCGCATGCGATTCCCGTTCCGCGCGTCGCCATGCGCGCCGTGGCGGCGGCGACGTTCACCACGAGGCTGCAGTCCGTGCACCCGGGGTGGATCGATCTCGCATACGAGACTCCCCTGCTCGACACACGCCACGCCGAGACGGTACTGAAGTGGGCGCCGACGCTCGACGGGCCCGAAGTGCTGGCGGAGACGATCCGCGGTATGCGCCAGGGGGCAGCCGCATCCAGCCCGCCTCTGCGCGCACGGACGTTCCTGGATCGCATCGGCTCGGCTCTCGGCCGAGGTCCGGTGTCACGGCGCCGCGAACCCTGACGAGCGGGGTTTCACCCCGCGGGCGCACGGGTATCGGGCGGACAGGGGGAAACGCTTGTAGGAGGTTTTCTTTCATGTCGACAAGTCCCGAGGAGCGCATCGACGTCCGCGACGATCTGTCGGAATTGTGCGAAGAATTGTCGGAGTTGGCTCTGGAACATTCGATCGCGGTCGCCACGGTCGAGTCTCTGACCGCAGGCAATCTCGCCGCCATGCTCGGCAAGGCCCCGTCTTCGGGTGACTGGTTCCGAGGCGGAATCGTCGCCTACGACGCCGATGTCAAGCACTCGCTTCTCCGCGTTCCCGAAGGTCCGGTCGTCAGTGAGGTCTCGGCCGCCACGATGGCCCGTTCTGCGTGCGAACTGCTCGGCGCCGACATGGCCATTGCCGTGACCGGCGAGGCAGGGCCCGAGACACAGGAGAACGAACCGCCGGGGACGGTATGGGTGGGCATGTGCGACCGAGGCGTCGTCACCACCGAACGCAAGCAGTTCGACGGTGAGCCTGAAGAGATTCTGGCACAGACGTTGTCGCTCTCCATCGAATCTTTGGTGGGCCATGCTCGCCGACGCTCCGCCTGAACGATCCACCACATCCTTCGACCGAGACAGGGATAACACGCCGAATGGACACCTCATTGCGTTCACACATCCAGCACGAGCTCGCCGTGAAGCCGGCGATCGACCCCGAGAACGAGATTCGCGACCGAGTCGAGTTCCTGGCGGACTACCTCCGCGCCAGCGGAACCCGTGGGTTCGTACTCGGTATCAGCGGTGGACAGGACAGCACTCTGGCGGGTGCCCTCGCACAACGTGCCGTGCGTGACGTCGTGGCGTCCGGTGAAGAGGCCGAGTTCGTCGCCGTGAGGCTGCCGTACGGTGTGCAGGCAGACGAGGACGACGCCATCACCGCCGTCGAGTTCATCGGACCCGACCGCACGGTCACCGTCGACATCAAGGACGCAGTCGACGCGTCGGCGCGCGCGGCTGCGAAAGCCCTGGGCGTGGACCGCCTCGACGACTTCGTGCGCGGCAACGTCAAGGCACGTGAGCGCATGATCGCGCAGTACGCGATTGCAAGCCAGGACAACCTCCTGGTCATCGGGACGGACCATGCTGCCGAGGCCGTCACCGGGTTCTTCACCAAGTACGGCGACGGCGGAGCCGACGTGACACCGCTCGAGGGCCTCACCAAACGGCAAGGAGCGCAACTCCTTCAGTTCATGGACGCACCCGAGTCCACCTGGAAGAAGGTGCCGACGGCCGACCTGGAGGACGACCGCCCGGCCCTGCCGGACGAGCAGGCACTCGGCGTCACGTACGCACAGATCGATTCCTACCTCGACGGCGGAGATGTCGACGACGACGCCGTCGCCGTCATCGAACGCTGGTACACGAAGACCAGGCACAAGCGCACGACCCCGGTCGCGCCGACCGACCGATGGTGGCGCCGAGAGCCAGGCGAGTGACCGATCTCGGACCCTCCTCGGCTACAACGGTTCTGACCAGGGAGCAGTACCTCGACCGGTGGCGCGTTCTGCACGGACAGTACGACCAGAACGCCTCGTCGCTGGTGCGGCCGTGGCTGAGCGCCGTCTACCGCCTGTCGGCGCCGCTCGCACGGAAACATCTGTCGCCCGACATCGTCACGGCCGCGGGCGTGGCGACGGCGGCGGGCGCGGCCGCAGCGTCGTGGACCGGCGGCGCGTGGCTGTTCCTCGCCGCCGCGCTCGTCCTCGTCGCCTCCGTGCTCGACGGTATCGACGGCGCAGTGGCCGTGATCTCGCGACGGGACGACGCGTGGGGTTTCGTCGTCGACACCGTGGCCGATCGCTGCAGCGATCTGTTGATTCTGGCGATCGTCGGATTCGCCGGTGCCCCATGGCCACTCGTCGCCGTGATGATGGCTTTCACCATGATCCACGAGACCCTTCGTGCACGTGCAGGCGCGGCCGGGCTGCGCGAGGTCCTCGTGATCACGGTGTGGGAACGGCCGTCGCGAGTGGTCACGTCGATACTGATCGCTGTCACCGCCGCGGCAGTGCCGTCGGCCGCAGTCACGACGTCGACACTGGGCGCAGTGGTCGGCGCTGTACTAGCCGCGTGCGGGCTACTTCACTTGGCGATCGCTGTCCGACGCGCCCTGCGGGGACGCGTCGTCGAACCACCATCCCAGTTCGTCGATGGCAAGCGTCAGAGCCCACCCGACGAGCAGTAACACGTGCAGCAGGAACATCCACAGTCCTGCTGCGATCACGGCTCCGATCACGGTCAGCCCCCCGAAGGGAGCACCGAGATCGACCGGTATCGCCAGGAACAGCACGAACCCCTGCGCGAACCCGGCCAGGAACGACGCGGTGACCAACGCTCCGGCGGCAACGACCGTCGCGCGCGGGAGACCGGGACCGACGACCGCGAAGACCCAGCTCACGGCGACTGCGAGCACGAGCCACGTTCCGATGAATCCGATCCACACCCGCAGCGCCAGACTGCCCACGCCTCCCGAGGTGGTCGCGTCGGCCAGCCACTCCGCGAGACGCAGCATCACCACGACGAGGAACGGCGCCAACAGGACGAACGGGAGGACGAGGGCTCGGCCACGCCAGCCCGTCAGATTCTCGTCGACGGGACGGTACGCCACGAGCGCGCGCCGAAGCCCTTCTCCGTAGAACGTCGCCGGGAAGATCGCGATCAGGACTCCCAGCAACGACAACGTTGCGCCGGCCTCTGCCAGCGTGATGACCGCCGACCGTGCGCCGAGCGCATCGGGTAGCAACTCGGCGACGTCGGCCATGCGGGACAGCACCCATTCCGGAGACGTGACGACAGTCGCTGCGCGCAAGGCCAACAGCAACACGGGTACGACGGCGATCGCCGCGTAGAAGGTCAATCCTCCCGCGACGAGAGACAGGTCCGACGCACCCAATCGGGTGGTCATGTTCCGCCGAACCGACCGCAGCCACTCCGAGTGCATCGTCACCGTCACCTTCTCCTCGCGTCGAGAGGGCGCATACCCGCGTACGTCGTCCCCACGCGCCCGCGGTTTCCCGATGCGACCGACGGGTAATGCGGCACAGGTGAACAGACTGGACCCGATCACGACCTCGACCGACATTCCCACTTTCGACGTCCTGGTCATCGGAGGCGGGAACGCCGGTATCAGCGCCGCTGCCCGAGCGATCCGAACGGGCATACGAGATGTCGCGGTGATCGAACCACAGCAGGTACACACCTACCGTCCGTTGTTGTCCTACGTCGGCGCCGGGCAGGCCACGCTGAACGAGGCGCAACGCACGCAACGGTCCGTGATCCCACGAGGTTGTACGTGGATCGAAGACTCGGCGACCGTCGTCGACGCACCGAACAACACGGTCACGTGCGCGTCAGGACGCCGATTCCGCTATCACGACCTCGTGCTCGGTCCCGGACTCGTACCGGACGACGACGAACTCCCCGGCACTGCCGAGGCCGTCGACTCGCCCGGAGTGGCCAGCAACTATCTCGACCGCGCCGACAAGACCTGGACACTGGTGGAGAACATGCCTGCGTTCGGGCACGCCGTGTTCACGGTGCCGCGGCCGCCGGTCAGCTGCACCGGGACGACACTGAAACCTCTGTTTCTGGCGGCGTCGCACTGGCACCGCGTCGGCCGACTTTCGGGCATCGAGATCACTCTGCTCGTCGACCGTCCTCGCCTGCTCGGAGTCCCGGAGCTCGACGCTGTGCTGATGGATCGGTTGCAGCAACTCGGGGTTCACCTCCACTTCGACACGACGGTCGTGTCGCTCGAACCGGCGTCTCGGCGGATCGAGACCGTCACCGCAGGCTCGACGCCGAGCACCGTCGAGTACGACTTCCTGCATCTCGTACCGCCGTTTCGTGGACCTCGATGGATCACCGAATCGAACCTGAGTGCCGACGGCATGCACGGGCTCGTCGACGTCGATCCCCACACGTTCCGGCATCGCACGCACCCGAACATCTGGGCCGTCGGCGATGGCGCGTCGATCGACACAGACCCGTCGGGTGGCGGTCTGCGCAAACAGGTTTCGGTGCTCGTCGACAACATCCATGCGACGCGTGAGGGTCGGGCCACGTCGACGTACGACGGTTACACGGTCGCCCCGATCCCGCTGGACGACCGTCATCTCGTCGCCGCCGAATTCGACCGCGCCGGAAGACTGTCGTCGTCGCTGCCCTCGTTCCTCGACCCGCTCACGCCCCGCCGATCCGCGTTCGCATTCGACAGATACGGTCTACCCCAGATCTACTGGCACTCGATCCTCCGCGGTCGAGTCTGAGTCACGAACGCACCGAGAGGATTTCATTCATGACCGCACCCGGTAGGCCGCATGTCCTCGTCATCGGCGGAGGCTTCGGCGGCCTGTACGCGGCAAAGCGACTGCGCCACAGCGACGTGGCCGTCACCGTACTCGAACGAGGCACCAGCCACGTGTTCCAACCGTTGCTCTATCAGTGCGCGACGGGTCTCGTGTCCGAGGGTTCCATCGCGAGCCCGCTGCGACATCTGTTGCGGCATCAGGACAATGCCCATGTCGCTCTCGGTGAGGCCTCGGCCATCGACGCCGAAGCGCGCATCGTCACGGCCAGCCGATTCGACGGGTCCACGTACGAGTTGAAGTACGACTTCCTCGTGGTCGCCGCCGGGATGCAGCAGGCCTACCACGGTCACGAGGAATACATCCAGTACGCGCCCGGCATGAAAACTCTCGACGACGCCCTGACGATCCGACGGAAGTTGATTGCCGCGTTCGAGATGGCCGAATCGCTCCCGACTGCCGAGGAGCGACAGCCCTGGCTGACGTTCGCGGTCGCGGGCGGCGGGCCCACCGGTGTCGAATTGGCCGGTCAGATACGGGAACTCGCGACGAGGGCACTGTCGCACGAGTTCCGTTCGATCGACCCGCGCGAGGCAAGGGTGTTGCTCTTCCACGGCGACGATCGAGTTCTGCCGTCGTTCGACAGGAAACTGTCGGCGGCGGCTCAGAAGACCTTGGACATCGTGGGCGTCGAAACGCACCTCGGCGTGCACGTCACCGACGTCACCGAGACCGATGTCGAGACCACGACGAAAGCCGAACCGAAGACGAAGACCCGGTACGACGCGCGCACGGTGTTGTGGACGGCGGGTGTCGAGGCCGTGCCGTTCGCGCGCACGTTGGCGACAGCGCTCGGCGTCGATCCTGACCGGTCCGGCCGGATTTCCGTCGGGCCCGATCTGTCGGTCCCCGGACATCCGAACGTCTGGGTGGTCGGCGACATGATGGCGAAGGACGACCTGCCGGGCGTGGCCGAGGTGGCGATGCAGGGCGGACGCCACGTCGGATCGGTCATCGCGGCGGAGCTCGAGCACCCGGGCAACGCCCGAGCTCCGTTCAAGTATCGCGACCTCGGCAGCGCGGCCTACATCGCGCGCGGACACGCGCTCGTGCAGGCCGGACCGCTGCGCATGTCCGGTTTCCTCGGATGGCTGTCGTGGGGGTTCATTCACATCGCGTTCCTGTCGGGAGCCAGGAATCGCGTCGGGACTCTCGTCAACTGGGCGGCCACGCTGGCCACCAACTCGAGACGCGAGCGAGCCATCACCTACGGGGATCCGGAAACCGCCCGCAAGCCCTACAGCTGACGGGTCAGTCGATCAGTTCCGCGTTGCGTAGTGCGGCGCGAACGTCGGCGTGATGCCATTCGTCCAGTTCGACGAGAGGCAGGCGAATACCTCCGGACATCAATCCCATCTCGGCGAGGGCCCACTTGACCGGGATGGGATTGGGCTCGGCGAACAGGGCGCTGTGCAGACCGGCAAGGGTCGCGTCGATGTCCGACGCCGTGTCCGCGTCACCCGCGAGGGCGGCGGCACACATCTTCGCCATCGCGTCCGGTGCGACGTTGGCCGTCACCGAGATGTTGCCGTGGAAGCCCGCGAGCATGCTGGCTCGTGCGGTCGAGTCGTCGCCCGAGTACAGCCCGAAATCGGGCAGTTCGAGAGCCACGAGATCGCGCGTTCGATCCAGGTCTCCCGACGCTTCCTTGATGCCGACGATGTTCGGCAGCTCGGCGAGCCGGGCGACGGTGGACGGCAGCATGTCGCAACCGGTCCGCGACGGGACGTTGTAGAGGTACTGAGGAAGGTCGACTGCCTCACCGATCGCCTTGAAGTGGCGGTACAGGCCTTCCTGAGGGGGCTTGATGTAGTACGGGGTGACCAGGAGTGCGCCGTCGGCGCCTGCGACGCGGGCCGCCTCCGTCAGGTGGATGGCCTCGTCGGTGGAATTCGCGCCGGTGCCCGCGATCACGGGGATCCGTCCTGCGACGACATCGATGGTGCGTCGGATGACGTTCTCGTGTTCGGACACCGACAGGGTCGACGACTCACCCGTCGTTCCGACCGACACTATCGCCGAGGTACCGCCGCTGATCTGTCGCTCGAGCAGGGAATCCAGCGACGGGTAGTCGACGTCGCCGCTGTCGGTCATGGGCGTGACGATCGCAACGATGCTTCCGGTGATCACGGTGGGGCTGCCTTCCTCGGGTCTGTGGTTCGTCCCGAATCGTAGTCGACCGCAGCGTCACGGCACCTCGACCATCGCCGCTGCTCGGTCGTGCCGACCGTCACCGACGTGTGTCGAACCGTTACCGTCGAGAGATGGAATCCCCCATACCCGACTATCTGGACACCGTGCTCGCCGAATGCCGATCGGTCGACGGTGGTTCGATCGAGAGCGGCAACCGCCGACTGGCTGCGGCCGATCCGGACATGTTCGGGGTCGCGATCGCCACCGTCGCAGGCACGGTCTACACCGCCGGTGACGCCGACGTCGAGTTCTCGATTCAATCGATCGCCAAGACGCTGGCGTATGCACTGGCGATTGCCGACAACGGCCTCGATGCGATGTCCGACGTCGTCGACGTCGAACCGTCCGGCGACTCGTTCAACGAGATCTCGCTCGAACCGGGATCCGGTAGACCACGCAACGCACTGATCAACGCCGGTGCACTCGCAGTACACGCGATGGTGCGTGCCGACTCGGCGCGTGAGCGCGTCGAACGTATCCGCGCGCTGCACAGTGCACTCGCGGGTCGTGAATTGTCCATCGACACAGCCGTGTACGAGTCCGAGCTCGATGCCGACGACCGCAACACCGGAATCACCCACCTGCTGAAGGCCGTCGGTGTGCTCGGAGCAGATCCCGATGAGGTCGTCGACGGCTACGCGGCGCAATGCGCCATCTCCGTCACCTGCCGCGACCTCGCCGTCATGGCCTCCGTGATGGCGAACGGTGGGCTCGAACCCGGTTCCAGTACACGACTTCTCGACCTCTCGGTCAACAGCCACGTCCTGTCCACCATGACGACGTGCGGCATGTACGACGGCACGGGAAGCTGGATCTCCACGGTCGGGATTCCGGCCAAGAGCGGAGTCTCGGGTGCGATCATCGGCGTGCTCCCCGGCCAGGTCGGCATCGCCGTGGTGTCGCCCCGCCTCAACGAGCACGGCAACAGCGTGCGCGGCGTCGCTGTCTTCGAGCGGCTCTCTCGCGATCTCGAACTGCACATGATGCACGTCTCGCCGTCGGGAATGTCCTCGCTGCGGACCGTCGACGAGAGCGACGACGCGACGGTCCTCGAATTGCAAGGAGACCTGCGCTTCGCCGGCGCCGAGTCGGTTCTCGCGCGTCTCGGAAACGGCATACCGTCGCACCACCGCATCAGGCTCGACTTCGAGCACGTGCGCGCCGTCGACGACGCCGCGAGACGATTGCTGCGCGAGGCGATGGACCGACTGCGATCGGAGGGCCACGACGTCGACGTATCGGACCCGCACGATCTGCTCGAACCGGCCGACACGTAGTCAGTCCAGTCGAAGAGCGCCGAACACCATGTCCCGCAACAGAGGTCGAGTCTGCTTCGACGGGGATCTGCCGGCACTGTAGGGCGTCGAGTTGATCAGTCCGAACACCGCGTGCGCCTTCGTCCTTGCGTCCGACTCGCCGAGTGTCGCGTCCGCGTCGCACAGCGCGGACACCCACAATTCGACGTATTCACGCTGCTTGCGTCGGACCGACCGGCGCGGCGTCTCGGGCAGAGACTCCAGATCACGGTCCTGAATTCGGATGAGCGCGGGCGAGGCGAACGCGAAGTCCAGATGGAAATCGATCAGGCGCTCCACCGTGGCGTCGCTCGGCGCATGCTCGTCGACGACGGCGCGGCCACCGTCGAGCAGGTACTGCGAAATTCCGACGAGCAATTCGACCAGGACGGCTTCCTTGCCCGAGAAGTGCCGATAGACCGCTGGTCCGCTGATACCGACGGCTGCTCCGAGATCCTCGAGGCGCACCGACGAGAAACCGCGCTCGGCGAACAACGACGCCGCTGCCTGCAGGAGTTGCTCACGACGCTCGGCCTTCTTCTGGTCACGGGACGTCGCGGGCTTGTCGTCGAGCCCGGGGTCGGTCGGTGTCGCCATCTGTCGTCGCCTCTCTGGACATCTCAGTTAATCGTAGTTTACTATTGCAATCAGTTATTCCCAGTTAACTGAAATCGTGTTCCGACAGACGAGACCGAGGACGCGCACCACCATGGCTATCGACACCGCTGCCAACAGGGCAGACCACGAGCTGCTGACTGCCCAGCTCTCCGAGCGGCTCGCCTTGGCGGCACTCGGCGGGAGCGAGAAATCCCGAGAGCGCCACGTCGCACGCGGCAAGCTGCTCCCCCGTGACCGCGTCGACGAACTACTGGACCCGGGCAGCCCGTTCCTCGAAATCGCTCCACTGGCCGCCAACGGTCTGTACGACGACGAATGCCCCGGTGCAGGCATGATCGCCGGCATCGGCCGCGTCTCCGGACGCGAGTGCGTCGTCGTGGCGAACGACGCAACGGTCAAGGGCGGCACCTACTACCCCATGACCGTCAAGAAGCACCTACGCGCGCAGGAGATCGCGCTGCAGAACACTCTGCCGTGCATCTACCTCGTCGACTCCGGAGGAGCATTCCTTCCCCGTCAGGACGAGGTGTTTCCCGACCGCGACCACTTCGGCCGCATCTTCTACAACCAGGCCAACCTGAGCGCCAAGGGAATTGCCCAGATCGCCGCGGTCATGGGTTCGTGCACGGCAGGTGGTGCGTACGTCCCCGCGATGAGCGACGAGGCGGTCATCGTCCGGAACCAGGGCACCATCTTCCTCGGCGGCCCGCCACTGGTGAAAGCCGCGACCGGTGAGGTCGTCACAGCCGAGGAGCTCGGCGGCGGCGATCTGCATTCGAAGATCTCCGGAGTGACCGACCACCTCGCCGACGACGATCGCGACGCGCTACGCCGCGTCCGGAAGATCGTCTCCACACTCGGTCCGCGCACGCCGCGCCCGTGGGACGTGATCGACGTTCGCGAACCCAATGCAGATCAGACCGAGCTCTACGACGTGGTCCCCACCGACTCCAGAACTCCGTACGACGTGCGCGAGGTCATCACCCGGGTCGTCGACGCGGGCGAGTTCGACGAGTTCAAGGCCGAATACGGCAAGACACTCGTCACCGGCTTCGCACACATTCACGGCCACCCCGTTGGGATCATCGCCAACAACGGCGTGCTGTTCGCCGAATCAGCCATGAAGGGCGCGCATTTCATCGAACTGTGCGACAAACGCAGCATTCCGCTGGTCTTTCTGCAGAACATTTCCGGATTCATGGTCGGCCGCGACTACGAAGCGGGCGGCATCGCCAAGCACGGCGCCAAGATGGTGACCGCAGTCGCGTGCGCACGGGTGCCGAAGCTGACCGTCGTCATCGGCGGGTCCTACGGTGCAGGTAACTACTCGATGTGCGGCCGCGCGTATTCCCCACGCTTTCTGTTCATGTGGCCGAACGCGCGCATCTCCGTCATGGGCGGCGAGCAGGCAGCCTCCGTTCTCGCGACCGTCCGCGGCGAACAACTCGACGCGGCAGGCACCCCGTGGACGACTGACGACCAGGAATCGTTCAAAGCGCCCATCCGCGAGCAGTACGAAACCCAGGGCAACCCCTACTATTCGACGGCTCGGCTGTGGGACGACGGCATCATCGACCCGGCCGACACCAGAACCGTTCTCGGACTTGCGTTGTCGGCATGCGCCAACGCACCGCTCGAACCGGTTTCCTACGGCGTCTTCAGGATGTGACGACACACATGACCACGCAGATCGACACCGTTCTCATCGCCAACCGAGGCGAGATCGCAGTCCGCGTCGCGCGCACGTTGCGGCGCTTGGGTATTCGCTCCGTCGCCGTCTACAGCGACGCCGACGCCGACGCTCGGCACGTCGCCGAAGCCGACACGGCGATCCGGCTCGGACCGGCGAACGCGCGAGAGAGTTACCTCTCCATACCGAAGGTCATCGAGGCCGCCCGGATGACCGGTGCACAGGGTATCCACCCCGGATACGGCTTCCTGTCCGAGAACGCCGAGTTCGCCTCCGCATGCGAGGCCGCCGGTATCGCGTTCCTCGGCCCGTCCGCCCGCGCGATCGAGGTGATGGGCGACAAGATCACCGCCAAGGCCGCGGTCACCGAGTTCGGTGTCCCCGTCGTGCCCGGCATCTCGCGGCCGGGCCTGACCGACGCGGATCTGATCGCGGGTGCCGCCGACGTCGGCTTTCCGGTGCTCGTCAAACCCTCCGCAGGTGGCGGCGGCAAAGGCATGCGTCTTGTCGAGCGCGCCGAAGACCTGCCTGCTGCGCTGGCGAGTGCGCGTCGGGAGGCGTCGTCGTCGTTCGGCGACGACACTCTGTTCCTCGAGCGTTTCGTGTTGCGGCCCAGGCACATCGAAGTCCAAATCCTGGCCGACACACACGGCAACGTCATCCACCTCGGCGAGCGCGAATGCAGCCTGCAGCGCCGTCACCAGAAGGTGATCGAGGAAGCGCCGTCGCCGCTTCTCGACGTCGAGACCCGCGCCCGCATCGGTGAAGCAGCCTGCAACACGGCCCGTAGCGTCGACTATGCGGGTGCAGGCACCGTCGAGTTCATCGTTTCCGCCGACAGCCCAGACGAGTTCTTCTTCATGGAAATGAACACCCGTCTGCAGGTCGAGCACCCGGTCACCGAAATGGTCACCGGTGAGGACCTCGTCGAATGGCAGGTGCGTATCGCGGCGGGCGAGCACCTGACACTCGCACAGGACGACGTCACGCTCACCGGACACGCCATCGAAGCGCGCGTCTACGCCGAAGATCCGGGCCGTGGGTTCCTGCCCACCGGCGGCACCGTCGTCGGACTGCGTGAACCCGTCGGCGACGGCATCCGCGTCGACTCCGGGTTGCAGGTCGGCACCGAGGTCGGCAGCAACTACGACCCGATGCTGTCCAAGGTCATCGGGTACGGCCCCGACCGCGCTGCAGCACTGCGGACGTTGGACCGTGCCTTGGCCGACACCGCAGTCCTCGGAGTCGTCACCAACATCGAGTTCGCTCGATTCCTGCTCGCCGACAACGACGTTCGAGCCGGCGCGCTCGACACCGGGCTGCTCGATCGCCGCGCCCCGGACTTCACCGCATCGGCGGCACCGGACGAAGTGCTCGTGGCGGCCGCGTCGGTGTCCTGGTTGGCGACGTGGGACAGCCGCGGCGACGATCCGTGGTCGACGCCCAGCGGCTGGCGCGTCGGCGCGCACGCGCCGTACACGGTGCGACTGAAGACCGGTGACCGTTCGGTCCACGTCGCCATCACCGGAACGCCGACGTCGGCCAAGGTGATGCTCGACGACCAGCCGCCGATGGCGTTGACCGCCGAGGCGTCGCAGAACACCGTCACCGTCGTGCTCGACGGACGGCGCGACACCATGCGGTTCGGCCACGACGGCGCCGAGACGTGGATCTCCGATTCACGTGGAACATGGGCATTGCGTCCCGTCGACGAGCCGAGCGTGCGCGAAACCGACGCGCATTCCGGCGACGCCGAGATCCTCAGCCCCATGCCCGGTTCCGTCATCGCCGTCGCAGCCGCGTCGGGCGATACGGTGACCGCGGGCAGTGCCGTCGTCGTCGTCGAAGCGATGAAGATGGAACACACGTTGACCACCCCGATCGACGGCACCGTCGAACTCGAGGTCGCCGTCGGCGATCAGGTTCGAGTCGATCAGCTCCTGGCTCGTATCGTCCCCACCGAGAAGAACGAAGGTTGATCATGACCGACTACCTGTCATCGGCCAATTTGCCCGACGAGTATCAGCAACTGGCGAAGTCGGTGAACGACTTCGCGCGTACCGTCGTCGCACCGGTCGCGGCGAAACACGATGCAGAGCACTCCTTTCCGTACGAGGTCGTTGCGGGGATGGCCGAGATGGGACTGTTCGGACTGCCGTTCCCCGAAGAATACGGCGGTATGGGCGGCGACTACTTCGCTCTCTGCCTCGCCCTCGAAGAACTCGGCAAGGTGGACCAGAGCGTCGCGATGACGCTCGAAGCCGGTGTGTCGCTCGGTGCGATGCCGGTGTTCCGATTCGGAAACGACGCCCAGAAGCAGGAATGGCTGCCGAAACTCACCAGCGGTACGGCGCTCGCCGCGTTCGGACTCACGGAACCAGGTGCAGGTAGCGACGCCGGCGGCACCAAGACCACGGCCAAGCGTGACGGCGGCGACTGGATCATCAACGGCAGCAAGCAGTTCATCACCAACTCCGGTACCGACATCACCGAGTTGGTCACCGTCACGGCAGTCACCGGGGTCGACGAGGCAACCGGCCGCAAGCAGATCTCGTCGATCCTGGTCCCGACGAACACTCCGGGTTTCGTCGCGGAACCCGCGTACGACAAGGTCGGATGGAACGCGTCGGACACGCACCCGTTGAGCTTCACCGACGTTCGAGTCCCACAGGAGAACCTGCTCGGTGAGGAAGGGCGTGGGTACGCGAACTTCCTGCACATCCTCGACGAGGGTCGCATCGCGATCGCGGCGGTGTCGGTCGGCGCGGCACAGGGATGCGTCGACGAGAGCGTCAAGTACGCGAAGGAGCGCGAGGCGTTCGGGCAGCCGATCGCGAACAATCAGGCGATCTCGTTCAAGATCGCGCGCATGGAGGCGCGTGCCCACACCGCGCGGACGGCGTACTACGACGCGGCCGCATTGATGTTGGCGGGCAAGCCGTTCAAGAAGGCCGCATCGATCGCGAAGCTCGTCGCGTCCGAGGCCGCGATGGACAACGCTCGCGACGCCACGCAGATTCACGGCGGCTACGGATTCATGAACGAGTACACCGTTGCGCGGCACTACCGCGACAGCAAGATCCTCGAGATCGGTGAGGGCACCACCGAAGTGCAGTTGATGCTCATCGCCCGGGGACTCGGGCTGTGAGCGAGAAGCGCATTCTCCAGCGCGGGTTGTGGTTCGAGGAGATGGAACTCGGGGCCGTCTACGAACATCGCCCCGGGCGCACGATCACCGAAGCCGACAACACGCTGTTCACCACCCAGACGATGAACACGCAGGCGCTCCACCTCGACGCAGCGTACGCCGAGACGACCAGTTTCGGTGAGCGACTTGTCAATTCGATGTTCACCGTGTCCACACTCGTCGGACTGTCGGTGGCACAACTGACGCAGGGCACCATCGTGGCGAATCTCGGCTTCTCCGAAGTGTCGTTCCCGAAGCCGCTGTTCCACGGCGACACCCTGTACGCGGAAACATCGATCTCGGACAAACGAGAATCCAAGTCACGCCCGGGCGAGGGCATCGTGACCTTCACGCACACCGGACGGAACCAGCACGGCGACGTCGTCGCGGTTGCCGTCCGAAAGACGTTGGTACGTATGCGACCAGAGGAGGACGCGTCGTGACGTGGACACCGCCGGGACCTGCATGGTTGTTCTGCCCCGCGGACCGGCCCGAACGCTACTCCAAGGCTGCGGATCGGGCGGACGTCGTGATTCTCGATCTCGAGGACGCCGTCGCGCCCGCGGACAAAGACGCTGCCCGGGAAGCACTCACGTCCACGCCCCTCGATCCAAAACGCACCGTCGTACGGATCAATGCGCATGGAACCGCAGACTGGACAGCCGACCTCGAAGCACTGGACAAGACCGAGTATCGCGTCGTCATGCTGCCGAAGTGCGAAGCGGTGGAGCAGGTCTCGTCGTTGGCACCTCGTGAGGTCATTGTTCTCGTCGAGTCCCCGCTCGGCGCGATCTCGGTAGCCTATTCGTTGACAGCGCAGAACGCCGTCGGCGCGATGTGGGGCGCGGAAGATCTGGTCGCCGCGCTGGGTGGCAATTCGAGCAGATTCGCCGGCGGCGGTTACCGCGACGTCGCACGGCATGTCCGGTCGCAGACATTGCTCGCGGCCAAGGCACGGGGGCTTTTCGCACTGGATTCGGTCTTTCTCGACATTCCTAACCTCGACGGCCTTCGGGAGGAATCCGACGATGCGGTGGCGGTCGGTTTCGACGGCAAGGTGGCAATCCATCCGAGCCAGGTTCCGGTGATCCGGGAAGCCTACGCACCGACCGACGAGGACATCGAGTGGGCGACACGACTCCTCGCAGCGGTTCAGGACAACCGCGGGGTGTTCACGTTCGAAGGCCTCATGGTGGATGCGCCGGTGATTCAGCAAGCACGGCGCATCGTCGCACGCGTCCCCGGCGCGTGAAGTTCTTCACAACTACTAGGACTTCCACTACTAGGATGCCCGACCATCTAAGCTGAGACTCGTGACCAGTGTTCAACCGCTGTACCCGGGTTTCGACGACCTCACGTCGTGGTCCGAGAGTGCCGCGTGCCGGAGTTCTGCCGGCGAGATGTTCTTCCCGTCGGGTGACGAGTACAGCGGGGCGTCGATCGAGGATGCCAAGCGTGTCTGTGGTCGTTGCCCCGTCACGAGGGAATGCCTGCGGCATGCGATGCTGAACGGTGAACAGCACGGCATCTGGGGTGGGCTGACGCCCTCGGAACGACGACGAACCCGGTTGCCGCGCCTCACACGCCGGCCGATCCACAGCGTCAGGAGTTGACGTGTACGGCCACGAACTAGCTCCCCCACGAGGCACCGTCGCGCTCGACCTCGCGGCGACGCTCATCCGCGTCGCGAACACCATGCGGACGCGGCTCGACGAAGTCCTGGCACGCCATCGCGTCAGCTGGGCCGGATACGAAGTTCTCGACCTCGTCTGCACCGAGGGTCCGATGACGTACCGGGCCCTCGCCCACACGCTGGACCGGCACCGCACCAGTGTCCGCAGCATCGTGGCCGGTCTGGTCGACGTAGGCCACGTGACGCGCAGTCTCGGCGGGCACCGCAGCGACGAATTCGTCGTCGAGCCGACACGACCCGGGCGTGCGGTGCACGAGCGGGCTCGTCGCGCACTGGATGCCTACGGCGGCGACCTTCTCGCCCTCGACGACCCGGGGACGATGATCGATCACCTACACGCACTCGACCGAGCTCTACGCGGTCGTCGATAGATCTGCCCGCGGTCAGCCCTGCCAGCCGACGGCGGCGAACGGCGCATTCGTCGTGATACGGCCGACGATGCCGGCGTGGGCGAAATCCTTGGCGGTCTGCACGGCGTCGCCGACAGGTGTGCCCTTCGACAATTCGGCGGTGATGGCCGCGGCGAAGATGCATCCTGCACCGGACACTCGTTCGTTGCCGATTTTCGGTGCGCGCAACACCGTCACGTCCTGACCGTCGAACAGCACGTCGACGGCTTCGTCGACGGGCAGTCCCGCACCACCCTTGACGACGACGTACTGCGGGCCGAGATCGGCGATGCGGCGGGCCGCCTCGGCCAGGTCGTCGACGGATTCGATCGTGTCCATGCCGGAGAGAGTCTGCGCCTCGAACAGGTTCGGGGTGACCACGGTCGCAAGCGGCAGGATCTCGGCCCGCAGTGCGTTGTCGGTGTCGAGTGCGGCGCCCGGTTCCTGACCCTTGCAGATCAGGACAGGGTCGACGACGACGTGACGCCAGCTCTGCTTCTTCAACGAATTCGCGACGGTCGCCACGGTCTCGGGTGTGCCGAGCATGCCGATCTTCACGACGTCGAGGTCATGAGCCGACGTCGCGGCCTCGATCTGGTCGGCGATGACCGAGCCGTCGATCGGAACGAACCGGTGGCCCCAGCCTGCTTTCGGGTCGAACGACACGATGCAGGTGACGGTTCCGACACCGTAGACCCCGAGGCGCTCGAAGGTCTTGAGGTCTGCCTGCAGACCTGCTCCTCCGGTCGCCTCCGAGCCGGCGATGACATACGACAGTGTCGACATTCGTTCCGCTCCTCTACTGCGCTTTCGTTCCCTGCGACCCCCCGCTCGAGCCGCGGGACCCCGAAGGTTCAGTATGGCAACAGCAGATGTTCACGGACGAAGGGGCTCCGCCTCGTGCGCGGGAATGTATAGCCCGCTACACATTCCCGCGCACGTGGGGCGAAGCCGCATCACACGACGCCGGACTTGTGCAACTTCTCGATCGAGTCGGCGTCACAACCCAATTCGGCGAGCACCGCGTCGGTGTCCTCCCCGTGGGCGCGCCCGGTGTGCCGGATACTTCCGGGCGAACCGCCCATCCGCCACATCACGTTCTGCATTCGGACCGGGCCGAGTTCGCGGTCCTCGACGGTGGTCACCATCCCGATCGCGTTGACCTGTGGATCGTCGAGCAATTCGCTCGGCTTGTAGACGGGGGCGACCGCTGCGCCCGCCTTCTCGAACTCCGCCACCACTTCCTCGCGCGTGCGCTCTCCGATCCATCCGCCCACGTACTCGTCGAGCAGATCGGCGTGAGCCGCACGCTGACGGCCCGTCGCGAACCACGGTTCGTCGATCACCTCGGCATGACCCACCAACGTCAGCACACGCTCGGCAATCGAGTTGGCGCTCGTGGATATCGCCAACCAATGGCCGTCGGACGTCTTGTACAAGTTCCTCGGTGCATTGTTGCTCGAACGGTTGCCCGTTCGCTCCTGGTCGATTCCCAATTGGTCCGCATAGATGATGCCCGGTCCCACTGCAGCCATGATGGGGCTCAGCAGATCCAGATCGATGACCTGCCCCTTACCGCCGTTGTTCGTCCGATGCAGGAGTGCCATCGAGACCGCCGACGAACCGGCGATGCCCGCCAGCGAGTCCGCCAGACCGAAGGCAGGCAACGTCGGTGGGCCGTCCGCGGCCCCGGTCAGATGCGCGAATCCGCTCATCGATTCGACGAGGGTTCCGAAGGCCGGCCGCGTCGAGTACGGGCCGGTTTGCCCGAAACCTGTGACGCGCAACAGGATCAGACCGGGATTCTTCTCGGAGAGCACGTCGTAGCCGAGTCCCCAACGCTCGAGCGTTCCCGGCCGAAAGTTCTCGACGACGACGTCCGCCTCGGCTGCGAGCGATTCGAAGATCTCGGCGCCTTGCTCGCTTCCGAGGTTCAACGTCATCGTCCGCTTGTTGCGGCTGATCATCGTCCACCAGAGCGGATGCCCGTCCTTGTCCAACCCGTGCCCACGCATACCGTCGGGCCGGGTCGGATGTTCGATCTTGATGACGTCGGCACCGAAGTCACCGAGGATCTGAGCGACGAGCGGACCGGCGAGGATCGTCGAGATGTCGAGGACCTTGATGCCCTCGAGCGGCCCGGTCACTTGTACGGACGGTGCAGGTAGCGGCCGGCGGGCGCACCGGACACGGCACCGTCGGCGAGGACGCGCTGTCCGCGGACGAATGTGTCGGTGACCTTGGCTCCCAGTTCGAAGCCCTCGAACGGCGTGTACTCCTGCGTCGATTCCGAGTCTTCGGGACGCACGGTCCAGGTGTGGTCGGGGTCGACGAGCGCGATGTCCGCATCCATACCGATCGCGATGTCGCCCTTGCCAGGAAGTCCGTAGCGCGACGCAGGGTTGAGCGACGTCAACTCCGCGATGCGTCGCCAGCTCAAGCCTCGTTTGCGGCCCTCGCTGACCAGGCCGGGCAGCAGGTATTCGGCGCCGCCGAATCCTGACTTCGCGGCGAAGATGTCTCCACGATCCTCGGCGAACTTCTTCTCGTCCTTGCAGCACGCGTGGTCACTGACGACCCAGTCGATGTCGCCTGCGATGAGGTGCTCCCACAACGCCTCGACGTCCTCGCGTGGGCGCAGCGGCGGGTTGACCTTCCCACCGAGTCCGTACGCGGTGTCGATGTCGGCCAGAAGGTGTCCGATCGTGACCTCACGACGGAAGTTCACGTGCGGAAACGCCTTTGCCATCCTCATCGCGGCAGTCAAAGCCTTGCGCGACGACAGGTGCAGCAGATTGATGTTGGGAAGCTGGGTCTCGTCGGCGAGGAAAGACGCGATCGTGACCGCGAGTCCCTCCGAGTGCGGCGGACGTGACGCACTGTAGGCAGCCAGACCCTGCAGGGTGCCTTCTTCTTCGACGATCTTCGTGTATGCACTCATGATCTCGGCCGTCTCGCAGTGCAGGGACAGCGAGATGTGATCTGCTTTGTCGCCCAGCTGTTCCCGGGCGGCCTGGATGCCACGCATGACGAACTCGAAGTGCGCCAGGTCGTAGCGCTCCCCTTCCGGCGTCATGAGGAATTCGCTCTGGTCGCTCGAACGCCCGTGCAGCCCGTGGCTGCCGTAGAACATGAAGATCTTGAACGACGTCACACCGTGATCGGTGATGAGCGAGGGGATTTCGGTGATGTGTTCCTTGGACATGGGCGCAAGGTGGTACGCGTAGTCGACGTAGGGCCTGCCCTCGGTTGCCTCGAGTACCGTCGGGAACACATCGGCGTAGGAACCACCCGTGTTCATGTAGTACTGACCGGTGCGCATGTAGGACAGCGACGTCGTGACGCCACCCTGCACGCAGGCGCGTGACTCGGTTTCGGCATCGTCACCGAGGGAGTTGTAGATGCCCCAATGCTGGTGCGCGTCCACGACACCGGGGAATGCCACCTTCCCCGCCGCATCGATGACGGTGTCGGCTGCGTCGGCCGGAATGTTCGCTTCGATTCGGGTGAACTTGCCGTCTTCGATCAGCAGATCGAGGAATTCGCCGTCCTCGGGAGCATCCGCGCCCGGGCGTACGACGCGTGCATTGGTGATCAACGTGGACATCGAGAGATCCTTTCGAAATGGGAGAAAAATCAGATGAAACTAGCCGCGAGATAGGCAAGTCCGAGCGCCGGGAGCAGTCCGTTGCCCGCCAGGTACCCTGCTGCTCCGTGGCCTGAGATGCCGATCGCCGCGCCACCGGACGCGAACAAACCGTCGATCGGCCGGTCGTCGGCACGCAGCACTCGTGCGTGTTCGTCGACCACGAGCCCACCTTGCGTATGGAACAGCGCAGGCACGATCTTGATGGCTGCGTACGGCGCACCCAGGACGTGCTCGAACGATGTGCGCCCGAACGGATCCCGCTCTTCTCCTCGCGCGTACCCCCGCACCGCCGCCAGTTCCTGTTCGACGGCATCGCGCGGCAAGCCTGTTGCGTCGGCGAGTTCGGCCGAGCTGTCGGCCCACGTCGCCGCGCCGGACTCCACGGTCTGACGAAAGTCGGTGAACGCCAGACACTTGTCGTAGATGGGGCGGTCGATGACGATCCAGCCCTCGGATTCACGTTGCGCTGCGAGACGAGCCGCATACTCGGAGTAGCCCGTGGTTTCGTCGCCGAAGCGGCGCCCGTCGAGATCGAGAACGATACCGCCGTGCATCACGGTTGCCCACCCGACGAGCGTCGTCGCCTTCTTCGACAACGCCGCGTGTCCCTGGTAGGCGTCGAGGTATTTCGATTTCGCGCCGAGGCGTGCACCGATGGTCAGCGCATCACCGGCCGAGTACTCACTGCCGTGGTACCGAGCCGCCGAGATTTCCGGAATGTGCTCGGACACCATGTCGGTGTTCGCGCCGTATCCGTTGGTGGCCAACAGAACTGCTCGCGTGGGAATCGATTCCGTCGTGCCGTCGGGAAGGGTCACGGTGGCTCCGTTCACCGCGCCGTCGACGTCGATGGAAATGTCCGTGAGCCGCGCAGGCACGAGTATGTCGATGCGCGGCTCGGCGTTCGCTGCACGGACGAGGTAGTCGAGCAGAATGCTGCCGTGCCTCCCCTCCACCGTGTGGCATCGGAAGCTCGAATGTCCTGGGTAGGCAAAGTCGGTGACCAGCTCGAGCGGAATGCGTAGATGGTCGGCGAGCCACTCGACCAAGGGGGCGCTGACGTCGGCCAGTGCTGCAGTCAGTCGCTCGTCGGCGGTGCCCTTCGTCTTCCGCATCACGTCGTCGACGAAATTCTGCGGCGTGTCGCCGATTCCCGCATCGCGTTGCCAACGCGAGCCTGCACCCGGGATCATCGCCGTCGACATCGCAGTGTTGTTGCCGCGCTTGAAGTGTTCGCTCGCTTCGACGACGACAACATCCAAGCCACGCTCGGCCGCGCGCAGAGCGGCGACCAGACCGCCGCCGGCACCGGCCACGACGAGGTCGGGTCCGTTCTCGCTCATGCGACCGACTCGAGTTCCGAGCTCAGCCCCAGAAGACGCAATGCGGTCGCCGTCGGGTCCACGACGAGCGGCTGCCGCGGAGGGTCGACGAGTTCGACGGCCGAACACGCGTTGATCGCCACCGAGCAGGTCAGCCCACGTGCGTGCTCGATGACCGCGTCACCCCACGCGGCCGTATCCGCGATGTCGTGGACGTCCAAGCCGAGTACCTGGGTCGGATCCGCGTCCAGGCGGTAGAACGCCAGTCGCCGGTCGAGCTCGGCGGCGATCGCCGCGTTTCGGGCCAGCGCACCGAGGCGCTGTCCCTGAGACGCGTAGAACGAGGCGGTCAGACGCGACAAGCCGTAGAGCGGCACAGCGAAGTCCTCCGCTTGCTCGGCACACGGATCGAGAACGCAGTCGGGAAGGAACCCGTCGAATCCCGTCGGATCGATTGCGCGGAACGCCTCTGTCAGAACGTCTTCCGACGCCCTGATGTCGGCTTCGGTGTTCAGCGCCAACGGTGCAACCGAACCGATGTTGCGCAGCTCGACGGTGACCGACGTCGGCGCCAAGTGGTCGTACCGTTCCTGACGGCGACGCAGTTCGGCTGCGTCGACGTCGATCGGCGTGAAAGCCAGAAGGTGCATGTACAGAACTCCTAAATGCCGAGATATGCCGCTTTGACGCGGTCGTCGTGGGCAAGCTCGGTCCCGCTGCCGGTCAGCACGATGGAACCGCTTTCGATGACGTAGGCGCGGTCGGAGATTTCGAGAGCCTGAGCCGCGTTCTGTTCCACGATCAGAACGGTGACGCCGGTGCCACGGATGCGCACGATGGCCTCGAGGACCTGCGCCGCCAGTTTGGGTGCAAGCCCGACGGACGGTTCGTCGAGGGTGAGCACGCGCGGCCGCGCCATCATCGCTCGTCCGATCGCGAGCATCTGCTGCTGCCCGCCCGACATCGTGTCCGCCCGCTGCCCCCGTCGCTCCGCGAGAATCGGAAACAGATCGAACACCTGGTCCAAGGATTCCTTCACGGAGCTGCGCTTCTGCGTGTAGGCACCCATCTCGAGATTCTCGAACACGGGGAGGCTGCCGAACAGCGCGCGGTCCTGCGCGACGTGCACCAAACCTTCCCGGACGATGCGGTCCGCACGCATTCCTTGAATCGGATTACCGTCCAACAGGATTCGTCCACCACTGGGCGAGACCAGCCCGGACAGCGCACGCAGTGTCGTCGTCTTGCCAGCGCCGTTCGCGCCGATCAACGAGACGATTTCGTTGCGTGCGATGGACATCGTCAGTCCGTGCAGGATCTCGAGCCGTCGATAGCCGGCGTGCAGGTCGTCGATCTCCAACATCATGCGGGTGCCTCCTCGCCGAGATAGGCCTCGATGACACGACTGTCCTCGATGACCGTCCGCGGTTCCCCGGACAGGAGCACCGCGCCTTCGTGCATGACGACCAATCGTTCGGACAGCGCCATCACTGCCGCCATGATGTGCTCGACGAACAGAACTGTCTGTCCTTGACCGTGCAGGGTTCGCAGCAGATCGATCATCGGTGCGCGTTCTGCGGGAACAAGTCCCGCGAGCACCTCGTCGAGCAGAACGACACGCGGTTCCATCGCCAATGCGCGCGCAAGTTCCAGACGCTTGAGGCCTGCTGTCGACATCGTCGACACCTTGCCTCCTACCTGATCCGACAGCTGAACGCGGTCGAGCACCTCGAGTGCGTGCGCGCGAGCGTCCTTCCGCGAGCGACGTTTGGTGAGCGCCGCGATGGTGACGTTCTCGAGTACCGACATCGACTCGAACGGACGCATCAGCTGAAAGGTACGCACGAGGCCATGACGCGCGATCTTGTCGGCGGACCACCCGGTGATGTCGGTGCCGTCGAAGATCACGCGGCCCTCGGTGGGACGCTGCTCGCCGGACAGCAACGAGAACAGTGTCGTCTTGCCCGCGCCGTTCGGTCCGATGATTCCGAGGAATTCGTGTTCGGCCACGTCGAGCGTCACATCACGCACCGCGTGAATACCCGAGAACGATTTGCTCAGTCCCTCGATGCTCAACAGGCTCACCGGAACCACCTCTCACGGATCGTGCCGAAGATTCCCTTCGGAAGGAAGATGACGATGAGAATCAGGATGATCGAGTAGGTCGCGACGTCGAGACCGATCGTGCCTCCGAGGAAGTCGAGAAAGGCAGGTGGGTTCCGCATGAAATCGTTGATCACCTCGGACAGCGGTCCGATGACGGCCGCCCCGAGGACGGGGCCCCAGATGGTTCCGATTCCACCGATGACGGCCGGGACGATGGCCTCGACCGACACTGCCGAACCGAATGCCTGCTCCGGCCCGACGAAGAAGTAGTACTGGGTGTAATACACGCCGGCCACAGCCGTGAGTGCACAACTCGCAGCCACTGCGATCAATCGGTACTTCATGGTGTCGATGCCCAGAGATGCTGCAGCTGTTGCGTCGTCACGCACCGCCTGGACGAATTGTCCAGGCCGAGAACGCACGTAGAAGATCGTTCCGAGCACCGCCAGGGTCAGAATCACGAGCGGAATCCAGATGTAATTGGGGCTGCCTTTCTCGAACTGCAGCATCCACCACGAATCGCGCGGCAGGATAGGCACGTTGAAGCCCTCGGTCTTGTGAAAGACCTCCAAATTCTGCACCAGGAGCAAGAACATCTGCGCGAAAGCGAAGGTCGCCAACGCGAAATACGATCCAGCGAGCCGATATCGGAGACACAGATAGGCCAACAGTGTGCCGACGGTCGCTGCGATGATCGCCGCCAACACCATGGAAATCCACGGCGAGATGCCGTGATCGACGAGAAGGTAGGCGCCGGTGTACGCCCCGATTCCGAAGAACGCGGCGTGACCGAAGCTGAACATGCCGCCGAAACCACTCATGATGTTCCAAGCGACCGCCATGATGCCGAAGATCAGCGTGCGCACAGCGACTGTCTGCGCTTGTTCGCCCAGTGCGAGAGGAAGAAGCGCGACGAGAACGAATACCACTGCGAGCGTGAGCAATTGGCGGCGCAGCCACGTGTCCTTCAGTCGCGAATCCTCGGACACCGGTGTCGGTGCTGTCACGGTTGCGGTCATCGGCGAGCTCCGTACAGTCCTTCGGGCTTGAGAAACAGAACGAGAATGAACACAGCGAACACGAGAATGAGCGAGCCGGTGCCAGGTAGGTACAGCGCGCCGACCGTCTGCACGAGTCCGATCACCAGACCACCGACCACGGCGCCGACGACGCTTCCGAGGCCACCGAGAACGACGATGACGAACGCAAGGATCGTGAATTGCTCACCCACCGAGGGCGTGAGGCTGGTGAACGGGGTCATCAGTCCCCCGGCCACCGCCACGCACGCCGCACCGATACCGAAAGTGAGCGCGTAGACGCGTCCGATGTCGACTCCGACGAGCTTCGCGCCCTCCGAATTCGACGCCACTGCACGAATCGACAAGCCGAGCGGCGTGCGCCTCAGCACGGCAGTCAACGCGAACGCGACGAGAGCGGCGCCGACGAATGCGATCACGCGGGGCCACGACGCGACGGCGCCCAGAACGGACAGCGAACCGTCGACCGGCGCCTGGACCGACTGCGGCCGGCCACCGAAGATCATCAGCAGGACGTTGATGATCAGCAACGACAAGCCGAGGGTGACGAGCAGCGGACCGTCGTGGCTCCCGCTGACCGTGAGCTTGGTCAGCAATGCCGCCTGAACGATCATGCCGAACACGAACATCAGAGGTACCGCGATGATCGTCGCGAGGTAGACGGGCAATCCTGCGGTCGACAGCGCATAGACGACGTACATGGCCATGGTCAACATGGCGCCTTGAGCGAAATTGACGATTCCGAGCACACCGAAGATCAGAGTCAGACCGACCGAGATCAGGGCGTACACGCCACCCAACAGCAGTCCCGACACGACGGATTGGGTGACCAGTCCTTGGTCCTTACCGCCGACCGAGTAGATGACGGCCATGATGACGACGATCGCGCCTGCTACCGCAACCCCCGGGCTACGTCCCGAGATGCCACGGAGACCTTTTGTCGTGGACACCGCCTGGGACGCAGCGGTCACTGTCCGGCTCCGGCGGGGAACTGGAGTGCGTCGGTTGCGAATTCCTCGGGGAACACCTGCAGAACAGAGCCATCGCGAACCTGGGTCACGATGACGGTCGCGTTCTTGTTCTGCCCGGTCTCGTCGAACTCGATGGGACCGGCGAACGCCAACAGCGGATCGTCGATCGACACTCCGGCAATGGCTTCGCGCAGAGCTTCCGGATCGCTGTCGGCGCCGCTGTTCAGGCCTTCCGCGACGACCTCGACTGCCTGGTAGGACAACATCGCTGCCGTTTCCATCGGGCGGCCGAACTGCTGCTCGAAGCGGGCACGGATTTCATTGGTGCGCTCGCTCGTCGCGTCGTAGTGGTAGTTGGCGCTCAGCACGCCTTGTCCCGCAGCTCCTGCGTCTGCCGGGAACGAACTGTCGTCGAATCCGCCGTTGGCAATACCGTACAGGCCTTTGACATTCAGGCCGAGCTGGTCGACTGCGCGCGCGATCAGCAGCGAATCCGGGTAGTAGCCAGTTGCGACGATGACGTCGGGGTTGCTCACCGCAGCTTCGCGAACCTGGGTGGTCGCATCGGAGAAATTCGTTGCAGGATAGGTGATTTCCTGCACCGACGAGATACCTTGGGCTGCCGCCTCGGCCTCGAACGCGTCGAAGACGCTGTCTCCGAACGAACCTTCGATGTGGAGATAGGACACCTTGTCGATGGGCTGACCGGTCCGACTCTCGATGGCAGCCAACGCCCGTGCGCCGTCGGTTCCCATGCTCGACGCGTTCGGCTGGATACGGAAGGTGTACTGGTATCCCTGATCGAGAATCTTGTCGTCGACAGCGACGTCGATGACGAAGGGCACGCGAGACCGCTCGGCCACCGACGCGACATTCTGCGTGACGTCGCTCTGGTACGTCCCGATCAATGCGACTGCACCGTCGTCTATGAGACGCTGCGCCTCACTCTGACCGACCTCGGCCTTGCCCTGGCTGTCACCGGATACGAGTTCGAGCTGTCGGCCGTCGAGGGCTGCGATGCCGCCCGCAGCGTTGATGTCCGCAACAGCAAGAGCGGCACCGTCGTTCATCAAACCACCGACACCGGCGAGTGCGCCGGTAGTGGGGTGCACCGAACCGATCTTGATCGCCCCCGAGTCGTCGCCACCGGAGGACGAGCCGCATGCTGCCGCGCTCATCACCACGGCGGCCGTCAGCACGCCTACGAGCTTCTTCATTGTCGAGTCTGCCTTTCGCGCCCACTTGGCACCGAGTCGAATCATTCTTTTCGACGCTCCTAGCGTTCCGCTGAGCGCACCAGTTGAATGAAGAACATTCCTTCTGACGACGAGTATGACACGGGACACGTGGATGCAACAGGTCGTTTCGTGACTTTCTTGTAAACCAGATGGTTCGCCCAGCGGAACGGTATGGTCATCTCGAGACGGTCGACTACGAAGTCCCGCCCACATCAGGAAGGATGACCCATATGGTCACGCCGCCCAAATCGAGACCCCCGGTCGAGACGTCGACGGGCACCGAATCGGCAGATCGCGTCGCAGACGTTCTTCTTGCGTTCGCGCAGTCCGATCGCGCACTCGGTGTCACCGAGATTGCCCGTCGCCTGCAGCTCAGCAAAGCCGTTGTGCACCGGATACTGCAGTCCCTGGCGTCCCGGTCGATCGTGCAACCGATGGCGGGTGAATCGACGTATTCACTCGGGCCCGCAGCGATCGGTCTGGGCACGAAGGCGTGGAGCCAACTCGACGTTCGATCGATCGCCGCGCCGGTCCTGCGAAAACTACGAGCGGAGACGCGTGAGACTGCAACGCTGTCCGCCCTCGTCGGCCATCGCCGCGTCTATCTCGACCAGTACGAGAGTCCGCAGGAAGTGAAGATGGTGATCGAGATCGGTCCCCAATTCCCGCTGCATTCGGGGGCATCGAGTCTGGCGATCCTCGCTTTTCTGCCGGAGCATTTCGCAGTGGATGCCGCGCGGGAATTACAGGGCGCCACACATGATGTCGACGTGGAGGCCTTCCACGCGCGTCTCGCACGAATTCGCGACGACGGATACGCAACCTCGATCAACGAACGGAAGACCGGTGCCGCATCGATAGCCGCGCCGTTCTTCGACGGGGCCGCACACGTACTGGGATCGGTGAGCTCGTCGGGCCCCGCATTTCGCTACTCGGCGTCTGCCGACGAGGAACACACTGCTCATGCGCGTTTGGTGATCGCCGCGGCGCAACAGATCACCCAGATGCTCGAATCGCGGACTGCCCGATGAACAAAGCCGTTCCACGTTCTTTTCTCTATGTCCCCGCAGTGAAGCCCGAACTCTTCGACAAAGCGGCCGCCGGCGATGCTGACGCGATCATCGTCGATCTGGAGGACGCGGTTCCCCTCGGCCTCAAGGACGCGGCTCGCCGGGATGTGCGGGCCTGGCTCGCCGGACGCATCGCCACGCGCACCGAGGTGTGGGTTCGTGTCACTCCTGAGTTTCTCCACGAGGACCTCGATGTCGCCGCGAGCGCGGGAGTCGACGGCGTCATGATTGCGAAATGCTCCGTCGACGCTCTGGCCTGGGCCGAAACGTTGCTCGACGACCTCGAGACGGCCCGCGGATTGCGCCCGCTCGGACTGATCGGACTCATCGAGACAGCCGCATCGCTGCGCTCCATCGATGGAATGGCGAAGTTCGAACGGGTTCGGACCTTCGGCATAGGCGAGGTCGATCTGCTTGCGGATCTCCGGATCACCCGGACCGCCGACACGACCGGCGTGATCGATGCGCTGCGACTACAGGTCGTGATCGATTGTGCCGCAGCTGGTCTGGCTGCACCAATCGCGCCGACCTCGACGGATTTCCGCGATCTCGATGGATTCGCCGCTACGACTACCCGTTTCGTGGAGATGGGGTTCCGTGGCCGTACTGCGCTGCACCCCAAGCAGATTCCGATCATCAACGACGCCCTCACCCCGTCCGACGAGGATGTCACCCGCGCCCATCGCCTGCTCGAGCTGTATCGCCTCGCAGACGGCGGACCCACGGTGGACGACAACGGCCGATTCGTCGACGAAGCTGTCGTGCGCGGGGCCAGGGAGATCCTGGCCCGCGTATAGGCCCGCCGGTGATGTGAACGAACCCGTCGTTCACATCACCGGCACTCGGCTCTAGCGAAGCTTCGTCAGAGGAGCCAGCAGTTTCCCGACGTCGCTCAGAGTGGCCACTGCGTGACATCGTTCGGCCAACTCGTCGACTCGATCGTCGGTGAGCAACGCGCCCGCATTGGCTCTGAACTTGGCCGTCACTTCGTCGAAGGACAACGGACGTTCCGGTCCCCCGCGCGTCGTGAGTACCTCCTCCACAACAGTCGACCCATCGGTCAACGTTGCCGTGAGTACCGCAGGGAACTGATGCGGGAAGATCGCGTCGCACCGCTCGTCGGGAACGACGTCCACCTTGGCCATCAGCGCTCGACGGTCCGTCGACCGGGCCAAGTCGTCGGAATAGTCTTCCAGCGCCGCACCGAGACCACCACCGCCGAACAGCCCGACCGCCACCGCGTACGGTCCGCTGAACTGCGCCATGTAGCCGGTTTCCGGAGCTCGCTTGACCTCGATGGGTTCGCCGATCGTCCGCAGATTGGCGGCAGGAACACCGAGCACCAGTTTGTCGATGTCGTCAGCAGTGATACCGCGTTCACGGAGCGCTGCACCCGCGTCCACTGCGGCATGCGTGAAATGGTTCGCCGGGTAGGGCTTGAAGAAGATACCTGGCACAGCCCACTGCGCGCCCAAACCGTCGACGATCTCGGACGCGCGGGGAGCCTCGTGGAGCCACGCCTGGTAGAACCCGAACCGGCCCTCGAGGACGGTCGGAGGGCCTGTGATGCCATGTCGCGCAAGTCCGGCCGCCGACACTGCGGAGTGCGCCGCCCAGCCGCAGTGCAATCGTTTCACCGTGCCGCCCGTACGGTTCGCTTCGATGATTCCCGACGCCATCGATGCAGTGATACCGAGTGCATCGACAATTCGACCTTCCGATGCGCCACCGATCACCGCGGCCGCGACGGCTCCTCCCATCGCCCCGCAGATCGACGTCGCATGCTGGCCGTGTTCGAAGAAGACCGAGTTCTTCGTCTCCGGGTCGAAGCCGGCCATGCCCAACCGGACACAGACTTCGAGCCCGATGGCGATGCCGCGCACCAGAGCCCTGCCATCTGCCCCATGCTGCTGCGCCGCCGCGAGCGCCGCGGGCACGACGCTCGCGCTCGGATGCAGAATCGAAGGAAGGTGGGTGTCGTCGAAATCGAGAGAGTGCGCCAGCACGCCGTTGACGAACGCTGCCAACGGTGCTGGAAGCGCCTCTTCGACACCGACCGCATACGCCGTCGCCGCACCTCCCTGCTCGGCAGCCCACGCGATCGCAGCGCGGCTGGTGTCGAGTTCGGTTGCAGCGATAGCGATTCCGAGTGTGTCGAGGACACGCATTCCGACACTCGCGACGACGTCGGCCGGCAACGTGTCGAACGTCGTATCGACGGCAAAGCGCGCAAGATGCTGCGCCAGTGTCGGTTCGGTCATGCCGACTTCACCGCCAAGGGGCGAACGGGCGACCCGGTGGCGCCGAAGATGTTCAACGGAACGAGCAGAAACGTGAACTCGTACATCTTCTGCGCTGCCAGTTCCTCGAGGTCCAGTGCTTCGATGATGTAGATCCCGCTCTCCACCAACAGGACTCGATGCGCGGGTAGAAGTGCGTGCCCACCACCGGGCGCCAATCGTTCGAACGCGATGGTGTCTGCGCCGGCTGCGTGCACCTTCTTCTGCGACAGCCATTGTGCGCCCGCCTTGCTGACGCCCGGAACGCCCGAGGGGCCGCCGACATACGCCTGACCTTCGGAGAACAACTGGCCCCATCCGCTGCGGATCAGTACGACGTCGCCCTCGGCGATCTCGACTCCTTCGGCCTCGCATGCCGCGTCGAGATCGGCGACGGTGATCTCGTATCCGCCGTCGCATCGTTCGACGCCGAGAAGCCCGGGGATGTCCAGCAATACACCGCGTCGAATCATCGGCGAGATCGTGTGCACACCGTGTTCGACGTACTTGCCGCCCAGGCAGGACTGCCCCGCGTCGGCGCCGCCGTGCAGCTTGCCGTCGTGCGACACGTGAGCCAGGGCGTCGATGTGGGTGCCGACGTGCGTTCCGGTGGTGATCATGTCGTTCGCCGCGCTGCCGCCGTCCGACCGCGTCATGTCGCCGTGCCGTCTGGGCAAAGTGTGCCAGAACTGCGGGTGATTGGGCGACTGCGGCATACCCACCCGCAACTGTCTACCCAGGTCGACGAACTGCACCCCGGCCTGCACGGCCTGGAGGAGTTGATCGGACATTGCACGTCTCCTTCGTCTGCTTCGCGATGCTGTACCGAGTTGTGCCGTTCCGCTGAAAGAAACGATCTGACAAGCGAGGCTGCGGTGTGAGTCACACTATCATTGCAGGCATTCCTGGCGTGACGCGTTGACCAACCACGCTGCGGTCTCTACTGTGCGACGCATGCCGGAGCACAGATCGTTCCGCTCAGAGGAACACACCGCCCGCGTCGCGTCGCTCGCACGAACCGTCTGCGAACTTCGAGACGAGGCCCTGCCGACGCCACTCGCCGATCGCGCACGCTCGATCCTTCTCGATCTGTTCGGCGTCACGATCGCAGGAGCGCGCACGGCCGAGCTACGCGCGTTGTCGTCGGCCTGGCGCTCCGAAGCGGGTTCGGTCTCTCCGCTCGGAACGACCGTCGGTACCACCGCGGCGACCGCGGCCGAATTGGACGCCATCGCGTCCTGCTGTCTCGAACTCGACGAAGGCAACAAGTACGCCGCAGGGCACCCGGCCGCGCATGTCGTCCCGGCGGCCGTCGCTGCGGCGAGGCTGTCCGACACTCCCGTCGACGGGCGGGCGTTTCTTGCTGCAGTGGTCGGCGGGTACGAGGTTGCGGCCCGGTTCGGCCACGCACTGACCCGCGACCCCAGGTGGCATACCCACGGTCACTGGGGTGCGACGGGAGCAGCTGCAGCTGCCGCGTCCATCTGGGGCGCGGACGCCGAGTGCGTGGCAGGCGCGATCGATTCGGCATCGGCATTGGTACACGTGGCCCCGTGGGGCGTCGTGCTGGACGGAAACTTCAGTCGGAACCTGTGGATAGCAGGCGCCGTCCGAGCCGGACTCGACGCGGCACGTCTGTCGAGCGCAGGACTCGTGCGCAATTCCGGTGCAATCGAACACAGCCTCGGCGACATCGTGGGAACCCTCGATCTCGATGTGCTGACGGACGATCTCGACGACCGTTGGCTGCTGCTCCACGGCTACGCCAAGCGTCACGCCAGTTGTTCCTACACGCACGCCGCGATCGATTCGGTGCAGAGCATCAAAGCCGGTGCAACCTGGACCGCCGATGATGTCGAAACGGTTCGCGTGCAGACGCATTCACTTGCGGAGCCTCTGTTTCGGCGACACCCGGTCACTCGCCTCGGAGCTATGTTCTCCCTCCCTTTCGTCGTGTCCGCTGCCTTCGTCACCGACGACATCGACGCCGACGCGCTCGACCCGGGCGGTTCGGTGTTTCCCGACGCGGAACGGTTCAGCAGTCGAGTGGAGGTCAGCGCGTCCGACGAGCTCGACGCGCTCCTGCCACACCGCAGAGCTGCCGAGGTGACGGTGACACTCCGCAGCGGCGAGGAAATCGGCGCGTCGACGCCCAACCCCGTCGGCGACGTCGACCATCTTCCGATGACCTACGACGACATTCACCGCAAGATCACCAGGCTGATCGGCACCGATGCGGATCGTCTTGCACGCGTCGTCGAAGGAATCCCCGAATCCCGCGACGTCGTGGCGCTGTTGTCCGACATTCAGTGAAGCAACTGCCGTGCGTGTGCTGCGGCCCTCTCCCCCGCCCGCACTGCACCGTCGATGTACCCGTTCCACACGTCGGACTGCTCGGTCCCGGCCCACACGAGCCTGCCGGTTCCGTGCGAATGCCCGTGGGTGGCGGTCAGAACGCCCGGCGCGACGCTCGGGATGCATCCTTCGATGTAAGGTTCTGCGCGCCAATCGACTTCGGTGAAGTAGGTGGGGTGTCGCGCCTCGTCGCCGAAGAGCTCGGCGAAACATTCGAGGACGCCGACGCGTCGCACATCCGGGTCCTGTATCTGCTCGATCGTCGGCGACGCGGGATGATCGGACACCGTCCCAGCGACGAAGGCCGACAGCACGCCCACTCGATCGTCGGCGGGTGAGTTGTCGAACACCACCGGTGCCGGACCGACGTCGGACACCGCTTGGCCGTTGAACCCGCGCGCACGCCAGAACGGCGTCGGATAGACGGCGTGCACCTTGATGCCGGAGTACTGCGCACTGAGCGCAATTCGGTCCCGCTCGATGGGCGGCAGTTCGGGCACCATGTCGATGTGTCCACGGTCGATGGGGCACATCGCCACGACGACCGCCGACGCTCGAAATTCGTGCCCTGCTGCCCGCACCGTCGCGGTGTTCGCGTCCCATTCGATCTGCTTCGCGGGCGTCTCGAGCAAGACACGACCGGGCATCCGGTCGGCGAGCGAGGTCGAAATGGATTGAGCGCCGGTGATCAGGCGTCGGTCCTGGGCACCCCCACGCACCCCGATCAACCGAAGCAGACCTCCTGCGCTGCGAATGTGTTGCAGCACACCGAGAAGCGACAGATCGCGCGGATCGCCGCCCAGCGTCAACGCGGAGACTGCATCGAAAATGTGCCTCGCTGCGACGGTCCGCGTGTGCTCGGTCAACCATTCGTCGAACGTCGTCCGGTCAAGGCCTGCAGCTCGCGCCGACGTCCACGGCCGTTCCCTGTTCACCCGGGCTGCCAGCATCTGCAGCCTCGTGATCGCGATCGAAAGGTCGAGCGTGACGAGCGGCCATTCGAACGGAACCCCGACACGGCTCGTGGACGTACGTCCGCGCAGACGAAAGACAGTGCGTCCGTGAGTGTAGGTCGGCGTGGTCTCCAGACCGAGTTCGTCGATCAACTGCAGAACGGCAGTCTGTCCCGGACCGAACCATTGCCCACCCCCTTCCAGCAGGACGCCGTCGGGCGAACGGACGGTGCGAGTACGACCTCCGACCCGGTCGGAAGCCTCGAGCACCAACGCGTCGATCCCGGCCTGCTGCAGTCGATACGCGCACGTCAGACCGGATACCCCAGCACCGATGACAAGAACTCGGCTGTCGTTCATGATGCACTCACCCCCGTGAATCGTCGGTTGAAACGCCTGGCTGCTTCTCGTGCGACGTACGTCAGTTCGGCGGACTCGTCGCCGTCCGAGTCGACGAAATACAGGTCGAGCGCAGCTGCGACGCCGGGTTCGCGCCGCCCCAAGATCGCGAGCCCGTCCTCGATCTCGACCAACAATTTCGTACATCGGTGCGCTGAACCCCGGTTGGGTAACGGACCGTCGATTTCCGGGTAGAGCCCGACGAGGAACGCATGCAGGCGACCGAGCATGTCGACCGTGTCGCGGTAGCGCCGACGCCGGTACAGCCATCCCCCGACGCCGAGCACCACCAGGCCTGCCAGGCCGGACGTCGCGAACACGATCAGCAACGCAAGTGCAACCACGTCGGTCGTGCCCTGCGGTGAACGGCCCACTCCGATCACCGAGGACCAGTGCGACAGCGGACGCCAGATGCCGTACGCGACCGCGGCACAGCTCCCAGCACTGACCAGCACCGCGGACCACCAGAGCATTCGGCTACCGGAAGACAGTAGTCGAGGACCGAGAAGCATTGCGCCCGCGCCGAATCCGAACGCGAATGCCAGACCGATCGCGGTCCAGTACGCCGCTTCGACCACCGACCCACTTGGGGCTCCGAGCACCACGATGGGCTTTCCCGACGCGTCGGCGACGAGCGACATCGCAGCTGCGAACGTCGCAAGCGCGACGTACGAGATCCACAGCACGCGCACGCGCCCGCCTTTCTCACCCGAGACGACCAACCGCCACTGCAGGAGAAGAGCACACGTGGCCAACGTGCAGACGTCGGCCGACACTCGGGGAAGGGCCGTCCACGGTCCTGTCGGCATGTCCATTGCGTACGAATCGAAGATCGACGACGCTGCACCGAACAGCAGGGCGAGACCCGGCAGTCGCGACGAACCGTGCCTCTCTGCCCACGACACGAACGCCACACCGAGCGCGGCGTAACACAGGGCGGACACGACGAAGAGCGCTACGACCGTCATCGCATACGCTCCCTCACCAGTGCGTGCGCACCGGGTGAGTGAGCGAAGCCCACAGGCGGCCCGCCGCGGTCACTTCCGTGTTCGACTCGAGAATGCGCCGCAGCGTCGCTCGTGCGAACAACTCGGCATCACGCTCGGGACCGGTCGTGAAATCTGTACGACGCGCCGAGCATCGAAAGTTCGCCACTGCGTCGGGCATCAGGACCGAGAACTCGATCGGTTCGACGTCGTCGCCACGAGCGCTGTCGTGCCCGAGAATCACGTGTCCGACCTCGTGCAGGATCGTGTTCAATCGCGCGAGCCGCGGCAAGACCTGATCGTGGACGATGACATCGCTTGCCTCGGAACGAAACAACGCACCGGCGACGCCGTACGGCAGCGCTGCTGACTCGACTCGCAATGGACGTCCGGTCACGGCGGTGACCTCGTCGCACAAGCGATCGATCGAGAACGGATCCGGAACCGACATTCCGCGAAGCAGTCGCTGCCGACGCAGATGCTTCATCGCTGCTCGTCCCCCTCCCCCGGATCCGCGGGCAACCCCTCCTTGATACGCATGAATCGGATGAAATCGATCACCTCGGACAGACGCGTCTCGGACAGATCGACCATACGGTGCGCCGCGGCGTGTATTCCGGGACTCGACTGCAGCCGCAGATAATCGATTTCCTGGACACCCCGCTCGTACACGTCACGGTCGGTGAAGAACCTGATGTCCACACCGAACGCACGTGCCAGGCCCTCGGTATGACGCAACGACGGATTCTCCTTGACGCCGCTGCGAAGTTGGTAGAGATACGCCTCGGAAATCGGATAACCGAAATCGGTGCTGCGACGCGCGATTTCGGACACCGACCACCGACCTCCGGACGCCGAGGGCAATTTACGGAAGAGATGGTCGAGGCGGGCGGCGAAACTGTCTCCGTTCGCATCCGAGTTCGTACTCATGTGGCCCTGCACTGTTCGTAGTCGTTCGGTGGACGTTCGGTAAATTGCCACAGCATAGCTCGCAACTGTGGCACTCACCACAATTCCGCGGCAATACGCTCTGACCAGGCGCAACGCGCTGACCAACCCGGCGAAATACCCACCGCACCCGACGTACATCTGTACTACAGCACAGTGCTGCAGTAGATTTCTGCCCGCTCCAGCGGACGCGGTTCTCGCGTCCGTCCATTGTGTAGACGGGGGTTATACACATGTCTAGTTCGTCTCGGCTGTTCGGCGTGAGCCACCTGGCGGAGTTGCCGGAGTTGGTTCGCGGAACGTTTCGAGAAGCCATCCGCATCATCGTCTGGACGACCGTTTTCGCGCTCCGCTACTACACGCGCCCGAAACGACTCAGAAGCGACGAGTTCATGGCGGGTCTACTCCGAGGATTCCTGCTTCGGATGGGTCCGCTGTACATGAAGGCAGGACAGGTGCTCGGAACGCAGTCCGGGCTGCTGTCCAAAGATGCGACCGATCGATTCCGGTCCTTCTTCGCCGATCTGCCACCGATGAGCACGCCGGAACTGCGTGAAGTGCTCGACGAGCATTTCGGACGTCCGGTCACGGCCGTGTTCGCCGAATTCGATTGGGCACCCATCGCCGTCGGTTCGGTCGCCCAGGTTCACAAGGCCCGGCTGGCCACCGGTCAAGACGTCGCGATCAAGGTCGTCAAGGCGGGTGTCGACCTGCGGCTGCGCACCAGTGCGTGGGTCATCGGGCGCCTCGCTGCCATCGCCCACCGCGCATCGTCACGAGCACGCAGCTACGACTTGCCCGGGCACTTCGCCGAACTTCGCCCTCTGCTGACCGGTCAGACCGACATGGTGGCCGAAGCTGCCCGCCAGAACGAACTCGCGGAGAACTTCCGCAGCCACCCGCATCTGCGCGTACCCGCCACGGTGGATCATCTGACGGGCCGCAAGGTTCTCGTCATGGAGTTCGTGCACGCGACGCCGGGCCCGGACTTCGAAACCGTGAAGTTCCCGCGACCGGAGATCGCCCGCCGTCTGCAGGACGCGTTCTATGCGATGTCGTACTTTCACGGCTTCTTCCACGTGGACCCGCACCCGGGCAATCTGATGTTCACGGACGAGGGGAAGATCATCGCGCTGGACTTCGGTCTGGTCGGCCGCCTCGACGAGAACGACAAATGGAATCTCGCGTCCTTCTACTACGCGTGTGTCAAGGGTCAGTGGGAGCTCGCCGTCGAGCGATGCACACGTGCGTTCGTCGCCGACCCCAGCCTTCTGGACGATCACCGAGCGGAATACGACGCGAAGCTGGAGGTCGTTCTTCGCCGCCACTTCGAGGAGACGTCGGCCCGCTGGTCGACGATGTCCTTCTTCGACGACGCGACCCGGCTGCTCCGCGAGTACAACGCTCGTGTCTCGACACGATTCTCGTTGCTGGCCTTAGCCTTTCTGACGGGTGAGGGTTTCATCTCGCAGATCGATCCCGACATCGACATCTGGGCGAACGGGCGCACCTTCACCGATCGCTTCTCGCCGTACATGAGCGAAGAAGTCGCCGAGCAGTTCGATCGCGAGATCGGCGACCGGATTCCGAAATCCATGGCCGAGAAGCGCGATCCGGATCGTCGCCTGATCGCGCCGACCCACCTCGATCGGTTCGCACTGCCGAGCGCTTTCCCACTTCTCGTCAAGTCGGCGCAGGGAAGCGTCCTCTCCGACGTCGACGGCAACGACTACATCGACCTGTCGTGCGGATACGGCCCTCACATCCTCGGTTACGCGCATCCAGTGCAGACTGCGGCAATCGCCGAGGCCGCAACCGCGGGCTCGATCAACGCTCTCGGCAACGAGCCCGAGATCGCACTGGCACGGCAGTTGTCCGACGCGTTCGGCTCCGATAACCGTGTCATTCTGTCGAATTCGGGCACCGAAGCCGTCCAGATGGCAGTCCGACTCGCTCGTGCGTACACCGGAAAACAACGTGTGGCCAAGTTCGAAGGTCACTACCACGGTTTCTCCGATCAGGGACTCGTCAGTTCGTGGTTCCGCTACAGCGGTAGCGCCGACCGCCCGGAGCCGACGGGAACTGCAGGCATGGCGGCGTCGACCGTCTCGGAAACCCTTGTGCTCCAGTACGGAGAACGTGGATCGATCGACCGGCTCGTCGAATCCGCGTCCGACATCGCATGCGTTCTCGTCGAACCGATGCCGACGGCGATGGCTTCGTACGATCGTGCATTTCTCGAGGATCTGCGTCGCGCATGCGACACGCACCGCATCGTTCTGATCTTCGACGAGGTGGTCACCGGATTCCGCGTCGCATATGGCGGCGTACAGACGCTCGCCGGCATTCGTCCGCACCTGACATGCCTCGGGAAGATCATCGGCGGTGGCCTTCCGTGTGGGGCCGTCGTCGGTGATGTCGACGTCGTGTCCATGGCGAAGACTACCGAGGACCCGTTCGTCGACATCGAACGCCAGGCATTCCTCGGCGGCACCATGAGTGGCAACTCGATCACCGCCGCAGCAGGGTCGGCGACGCTGGCGTACCTCGACGAGAACCGAGAGATCTACGACGACCTCGAGCGCAGGACGGACTGGCTCACCGACGAACTGCGGGATCGCGCAGCGGGACTGTCCGTGCCGTTGTCGGTCAAGGGGTTTCGGTCGATCTTCTCGTTGACGTTCGACTACGCCAAGCCCAAGCGCGTCCGAGATCGGCTGGCGGGCTCCAACATCAAGGCCAACATCGCGCTGGCGTACTACATGCGTCGACACGGGGTGTACATGCCCGAACTGCACACGATGTTGCTGAGCGCAGCGCATTCCGACACCGACATGAAGGTCGTGGCGGAGGCGTTCGGAAACAGCGTGTCCGACATGTCCGCAGCCGGCTTCTTCGCCACCTAGATCGCAGGCGATCCGTGAACAACCATGTGACGTCGACTGTTTCGGTCGCGGCGGCCCCACCTGTCTCGCTTCTCGACAGGTGGGGCCGCGCGGTCGCCCGCCGTGCCCGCTTCGTTCTGGTCCTCGCCGCGCTCGTACTCGCGGTGGCGGGTGTGTCGGCAGCGACGATCGAGCAGAAACTCGGTGCACCGGACTACACCGTCGAAGGATCTCAGTCAGCGGCGGTCGAGCAGGACCTCGCACGCATGTTCCCTGCGCTCGGTAGCGAACAACAGGCAGTCGTGTTCGTAGCAGAGGACCCCGAGACGACCGTCGACGATCCCTTCTTTCGCGCTGCCGTCGAGCGGGTGATACGTCCTGTTCGTGAGCACTCTTCCGTCGCATCGGTGATCACGCCGTACGATGCGGCCGGCCAGGGTCAGGTCGCGGCGAGCGGTACCGTCGCCTACGTGGCGGTCGCCATGGACGGCGGACCTCCCGATCGCGCGCGGGCAAGCCGAGAACTCCAGGAGACCGTGTCGAAGTACGGGGCGGGGACCGGCGTCACCGCAGTCCTCACGGGTGCGTCGGCTCTGTCCAACGATCTGGCCGACGTCGAGGTCGCCGACCAGCAGACCGCCGAGATCATCGGCCTTCCCGTCGCTCTCGTGGTACTGCTGTTCGTCCTCGGAGCTTTCGTTGCCGCCGCGGTACCACTCGCGGCTGCGGGCGCTGCCGTCGTCCTGTGCACGGGCGTTCTGGCCGCGTTGACGTCGATCTTCCCTCTGAGTCAGTTCGTACTCGTCATCGCGACCGTGCTCGGCCTCGGTGTCGGCATCGACTACGCGCTGTTCGTCGTCAGCCGCTTTCGTGAGGAACTCGCCACCGAGTCCGTCGAGGGAGCGGTGGGGCGTGCACTCGCGACGTCGGGCCGAACCGTCGTGACATCCGGCGCAATCGTCATCGTGTCCGTCGGCTCGCTGGCCATGATCGGCGCACATGTCTTCCGCGAAATAGCACTGGCGGCAGGCCTCGTCGTGTTCTGCGCGGTCGTCGTTGCCCTGACTGCATTGCCGGCTGGCCTCGCGCTGCTCGGCACACGCGTCGCGAAGGGGACACTTCCCGCGATGCTGCGTCCGAAAAAGTCCGACGGGTCATCGAGGCGATGGGAGGCGTGGGGCCGTGCGGTACTGCGCCGGCCGTTGGTCTTCGGAATTCCGGCCTTGCTGTTGCTGGCGTTGACGGCCGTCCCTGTGTTCAGGATCGAGCTCGGCATGGACCTCGGTTTGTCCTCGCTCCGTGACACACCGTCCGGCCACGGTCAGCACGTTCTGCAGGAGTCGTTCTCGGCGGGCAGCGTCGGCCCGGTCCAGATACTTGCGTGCGGGCGAGGTGCGACCGATGAGGCAGGCCTGAATTCACTCGCGGCCCTCACCCAGTCCGTAGGCAGCGACCCGGACGTCGCGTCGGTGGTGTCGTTGACATCCGTGCTTGACGATCAGTTCGGCGGTCACTCGCCCGCTGATCTGGAACGCCTCGTATCGGCGCCCACAGCAGCACCCATCGTCGACGCGCTCGTGGACACCGACCGCACGTGCTTCTACCTCCAGGCGGTGACCTCCGTTGCCATCGACTCGTCCGACGCGTCGGCGACAGTGGAACGAATACGCGGACTTGCGGACGAGAACGATCTCGACATACTCGTCGGGGGCGTGACCGCGCAGTACACAGACCTGGCGACCGTCACGGTCGACTCGCTCCCACTCGTCGTCGGCGTAGTGCTACTGATGTCGTTGGTGTATCTCGTCTTCGCGTTCCGCAGCATCTTTCTCCCGGTGAAGGCGGTCGTGTTGAACGTTCTCGCGACGTCATCCGCGCTCGGTGCCACCGTCGCGATGTTCCAGTGGGGTTGGGGCCAAGGAATTTTGGGCTTCGACAGCCCTGGGACGGTGCAGGCGTTCATTCCGGTCGCGCTGTTCGTCCTCCTCTTCGGACTGTCGATGGACTACGAAGTGTTCCTCGTGGAACGTATGCGTGAGGAGTGGCAGAAGACGAACGACAACGACCATGCCGTGCTGACGGCCCTCTCGCGTGGAGGTCCTCAGATCACGGCAGGCGCAACTATCATGGTCGCGGTCTTCGGCGCCCTCGTCGTGGGCGACGTACTCGAAGTCAAACAGTTCGGCTTCGGGCTCGCGATCGCGGTGCTTCTCGACGCCACCCTGGTGCGCATGGTCGTCGTGCCCGCCGCGATGGCGGTCGCCGCGTCGGCGAACTGGTGGTTCCCCGGACGGCGTCGACGGGCCGACCTGGCTGCCGAGCCGTCGGACACTCGGGAGCTGGCAGACGCGTCGGGAAGCCGTTGACGACAGCTCGGTAATCTGGACCCGTGACGTTCATCAAGCTGTGCGGGTTTCGCGATCGGTCGACCCTCGACGTCGCGCTGTCGTTGGACGTGGATGCGATCGGCTTCGTCTTCGTACGAAGCCCACGGCAGATCTCGGTCGAGGATGCGCGGCCTCTCGTCGAGCTGACGCGTGGCCGCGCCGAGCCGGTGGGCGTGTTCAAGGGCGCGACCGTCTCCGACATACTCGCGACGGCGTCCGACGCCGGATTGCACACGGTGCAGGTGCACGACCTCGCAGGAAGTGACGACGTCTCACGCCTGCACGACGCCGGGCTCACGGTGTACCGCGCAGTTACAGCCGGAGCCGACTACACCTCGATCGGCGAGGACGATCTGTTGATCGACGGCTCGACAGCCGGCGCGGGCGAGGCGTGGGACTGGGATCGTCTGGAGCGTCCGGATCGTCCGTGGATCCTCGCGGGCGGGCTCGGCGTCGAGAACGTTCGTGAAGGCATCGCGGCGACCGGAGCAGCAGGCGTCGACGTCTCCAGCGGGATCGAGTCGTCGCGCGGAGTCAAGGACGCACGATTGATCGAGCGGTTCGTCGCCGAGGTTCGGCGGTAGGAACGAAGCCCGGGCAGGCATCGATGGTCCGTGGCAACCGTCTATCGGCTGCCACGGACCATCGATGCCACTGCCGGGTGGGCAGATTCGGATCAGCCCGCGGCCGGCGGAGCTCCCATCCCACCTGCCGGAGGCTGGCCGCCACCCGGAGCACCCGCTCCGGCGCTCGGGGCACCAGCTCCACTGCCAGGGGCACCTGCTCCGCCGCCGGGACCTGATCCTGCCTGCTGCGTCGCGCTACCCGCGTAGTCGTTCGTCGGATCGCGGTAGATGGTGTGCACGTGGCCCCATCCCGACGTCGTGACGCCCGAGACGTCGGCACCCGCCGAACCCTGCTGGGCTGCGAACTCGATGTAGACATCGGGTCCGGAGATCTGGAAGTAGATGCCGTCACCCTGGCTCATGTCGTACGTCGTCGCACCCGACCAGTTCACGTAGGTGGTGTCGAGCGTCGCCTCGATCTTCGCGAGTGCGTCCGACATCGTTTGTTCGTCGGCCAGACCTGCCCAGTTGGCGATGACCTCGAGGAGGAGCTGCTTCTGCTCGTCCTCGAGGTCGGCACCGGAAATCCCTGTGCCCGTTGGGTAGTCGCACGTGCTGCCAGGTGCGCACACCATATTTGCGACACTGGTTCCCTGATACGACGTCGCTTTCTGCTCGTCGGTCAGACTGTCGTAGAACGCGAATGCATCGGTGTAGATACCGTCGAACGGCTGCACCTCGTTGCCGTCGGCGTCGGTATAGACGGCGGGCTGAATTCCCAGGTGAGTCGGCGCGAATGTCACGGAGTCCTCGGCGCCGTCGAGGGTTGCGTTGATCCCGAGGTGGTGGCCGCCGAACTGGACTTCCCAGGCACTCGAATCGGAAGGATCGCCGAAGAACGCGATGTAGTACTGTCCCAGCGATTCCTCGGTCGAACTGCTGTTCTCGTGAAGATACTCGTCACCACCCATGATGCCGGTGACCGTCTCGTATCCCTCGTCGCTGAGCAGCGCCTCGAGCACGTTCAGCGCCGCAGCCTTCTGCTCGTCCGTCAGATCGGCCAGGTTCAGCCCCGCTCGATCGACGAAGGCGACCGGGAAGTTGGACCACGACGTCGTCTTCGTCTCGTCGTCGAAGGCGTACGTGACCTGCTCACGCTGCTCGTCGGACAGTGTAGCCAGAAATGCTTCGGCGGCTTCCGTTGTGGCGGAGATCGTTTCGGCCGTCGTGGACGCGTCGGTAGAAGTGGCGGTGGTGGCCGTCTGCGACGTGGAGACCTGCTGTGCTGCGGCCGTCGTCGTCGCGGCGTCGGTGGCGTCGCTCGCGCAGCCGCCGAGAAATAGGCCGCCGACGAGGACCAGCGAGGTCACGGCAACTTTGCCTCGTGTGCGACGAGTCGCGGAAGAACTTCGAATCATCATGTGGAGGACGATATTTGCCGTTCCTGCAAGAACCCTGTGAGCCAGCTGGATGCCAGCCGGGAGTTCGGCAGCGTCGTCGGACCCAGAATCGGACGGTAATGTTACGCTGCCCTAACTTCAGACATCGGTAAGGGGCAGCAGTTGCGGATTCACACGTGGATGGCGAGTACGAGCATAGGGTTGCTGGCGGTAGCACTGGTGTCGTGCAGCGCCGACACCGATCGAGACGCGTCGAGCGACGGTTCCGTCACCATCGAGCACATCTTCGGCAGCACGACGATCGACGAGACGCCGAAACGCATTGTGACACTCGGGGTTTCCGATGCCGACGCAGCCATCGCCCTCGGCACGGTCCCAGTCGGCAACACCGGCTACTCGTTCTACGAGACAGGACTCGGCCCATGGACCGACGAGGCGGTCGGTGACGCACCGCTCACCCTGATCGACTCGGACTCCGAACCGAACCTCGAGCAAATTGCCGAACTTGCTCCAGATCTCATCGTCGGTATCAACGCCGGTTTCGACGAGGACGTCTACAGGAAACTCTCCGACATCGCGCCGACGATCGCGCGCCCCGCGGGCACCGCGGCGTACACGGTCAGCAGGGAGGACGCGACATCCACCATCGCAACCGCCCTCGGCGTCCCTGAACGCGGTGACGAATTGAACCGCGAGACAACCGAATTACTGAGCCAGGCCAAGTCGGACCATCCTGAATTCGCAGACATGACCGGCGTCGCCGTACTCCCCTACGACGGTCAGTACGGCGCGTTCCTGCCAGGAGACGCACGCGGGCAGTTCCTGAACTCGCTGGGCCTCGACACACCCGAGGCCATCACCAGCCAGGACACCGGCGACAGCTTCTTCGTCCCCGTGTCGGCGGAGAACATCGGAATGCTCGACGCCGACGTCGTCCTGTTCCTGAGCACCGACCAAAACGTCGACGTCGTCGCCGAGAACCCTTTGTTCGGTACTTTGCGTGCGGCCCGACAGAACAACGTCATCGCGACGTCGATCGATCAGCGCGGGGCGATCACGTACAACTCGGTCCTGTCGATTCCCTACGCCATCGACACGTTGGTTCCGCGGATCAACACGGACTGATCGCGTACACGGCGGCGCCGACGACACGCCTGCAGCTGAGGCGTTTTTGATGGATTCGAGGCTGTCGAATTCTGCCCCTGGTGGCCCAGAATGTGAGTTACTTCGTTGTCGGCGCTATCCCGCCCGGCGAAGCACGAGGGCTACCCGGGGAGGCGACAGCAATGGAAGAACACCTGTCTCCGACGACTGCCGAGTCGCCAGGCACCGGTGCTGTCGACACCGTTGCGAGTCGGACCAACTCGTCTGCGATGCCGACCTGGGTTCATTCGATCGCCCTGCGGCACTGGCATGCCGTACCTGTCTATTTCCAGCTCGCGACGCAACTGCGAGACCTACACGAACAGGGCGTCATCACTGCCGGCGAACAGCTTCCGCAGCTGCACAGGCTCGCGTCGTGGGTCGGCGTCGGCAAGAAGACCGTTCGCTCCGCCGTCGCCGTTCTCGTGGACGACCGGTTACTGCACCGCAGCGGTGACGATTTTCGCTTCGCCTAGATCCGCAACTCGGGTAGCGCGCCCCGGGTGAATACAGTGAATTCATGCAGCCTCACTCCGACGACGACACCGCTACGCGCACCGCTCTGATCACCGGCGCATCTCGGGGCATCGGCAGAGCAACCGCCGTTGCGTTCGCCGCAGCAGGCTATCGCGTCGCGGTGCATTACTCGTCGGCATCCGCAGCTGCCGAGGAAACGTTGGGACTGCTCGACGGCTCAGGCCACATCGCGGTGTCCGGCGATCTCGCGTCGACGACGGCAGGACCCGGCATCGTCTCCGGCGCTGTCGATCGACTGGGCAGGCTCGACGTACTCGTGAACAACGCGGCAGTCGGCCCCACCGAGCAGAACCGTCATCGCATCACCGAGGACACGTTCGAGCAGTGGGAAGCGGCCTGGCGAGACATGGTGCAGGTCAACCTGATCGGCACCGCGCACCTCTCCTGGGCCTTCGCGCGCCACCTCATCGACAGCGGCCGCCCCGGGGCCATCGTGTCGGTGGGATCGCGCGGCGCGTTTCGTGGCGAGCCTGACTACCCCGCATACGGCGCCGGCAAGGCCGGACTGCACGCGTTCAGCCAGTCGATGGCAATTGCTCTCGCACCGCACGGCATTTCGGTGACTGCCGTCGCACCCGGGTTCGTCTCCAGTGAACGCCAGCTCGGAAAGCTGAACGGACCCGCAGGCGACGAGATCCGAAGCCAGAGCCCGTTCGGTCGAGTCGGTACCCCAGAGGAAGTCGCATCGACGATCGTTCATCTCGCCTCCCCCGAGGCGGCGTGGTGCAGCGGAACGGTCGTCGACATCAACGGATCGTCGTACGTTCATCCCTGAGCCAGGGATGCTCTACCTCGGAGACGTCAACTGCGCGCGAATCGTCACCGCGCCGTCCGGATCGCGCGTCGCCACGGCGTGCGCGTCGTAAGTGCTGTCCCCCAGTGTCAATCGCATCGGCGCACCTTTTCCGAGGAAGTTGCGCCACCAGGTCTTCGCGTCGGGCATGACGCACCCGATCGTGACCGTGTCGCCTTCTCGCCTGTAGCCCACGACGAGAGTGAACTCCTTGCCGGACTTGCGCCCGGTGTAGGTGACCTCCGCCATCGACTCCTTCAGCTTCGCGCCGACCGGTCCACCATGCCGAAGCAGCGGGACGACGCCCTTGTTCACCACGTTCGCAACCGTCCGAAAGATCTGCCCGCCGTCCACCATGGTCGACTCCCTCCGTCGCCGCCCAAGGGTACCGACATGCGGGAAATCCGGCACCGGGACTTGCATGTAGAGCCCAACTAGTTTCATACTTCAGCTAATAGTTGTAGTACTACAAGTATTGGACGCACATGACCGACTTGACGAAGCGGCACCGCTATCTGGTGTTGGCAATCTGCTGCATGAGTCTGTTCCTCGTCAGCATCGACAACACCATCGTGAATGTCGCGCTGCCCTCGATCCGCACCGATTTGAACGCGTCGGTCTCTGGACTTCAGTGGATCATCGACGCCTACACACTCGTCCTTGCTTCGCTCCTCATGCTCGGCGGTTCGAGCGCAGACCGATTCGGGCGCAAGAGATTCTTCATGATCGGCACCGCGACGTTCGTCGCTGGTTCGCTGTTGTGCAGCATCGCGCCGTCGCTCGCCTGGCTGGTCGCGTTCCGTATGGTGCAAGCCGTCGGTGGCTCGATGATGAATCCCGTTGCTATGTCGATCATCACCAACACCTTCACGAATCCGAAGGAACGTGCAGGCGCCATCGGCGTGTGGGGTGGCGTCGTCGGGATCTCGATGGCGGGTGGTCCACTGATCGGCGGGGCGCTCGTCTCGTCGGCCGGGTGGCAGTCGATCTTCTGGGTCAATGTTCCGATCGGGCTCTTTGCACTGTTCGCGACCTGGAAATTCGTGCCCGAATCCAAAGCCGCACACGCCCGCCGTTTCGATCCCGTCGGCCAGATTCTCATGATCGTTCTGCTCGCGAGCGTGGTGTTCACGATCATCGAGATCCCGAGCAAAGGATTGTCGTCGACGCCCATCCTCCTGTCTGCATCGGTGGTCGTGCTGTCCCTGATCGGGTTCTTGTACGTGGAGACTCGACAGAAAGAACCGCTGGTCGAACTGGGTTTCTTCCGATCTGTTCCCTTCTCGGGTGCGACGATCATCGCCGTCTGCTCGTTTGCGTCCCTCGGCGGATTCCTGTTCCTCAACACGCTGTACCTGCAGGACGTACGTGGATATTCACCGCTGCACGCCGGGCTGTACACGTTGCCCATGGCGCTGATGACGCTGATCCTCGCGCCGATCTCCGGACGGCTCACCGGATCTCGCGGCCCCCGAACATCGTTGGTAGTGGCCGGAATCGGATTCATCGTGTCCGGAGCACTGTTGACTCGACTCGGTCCCGACACACCGTTCGTGTGGCTTGCGCTGCCGTACATCGTGTTCGGCATCGGATTCGGAATGGTCAACGCGCCGATCACGAACACAGCGGTATCCGGAATGCCGCGCAGCCAAGCAGGCGTCGCGTCGGCAATCGCGTCGACCAGTCGTCAGGTCGGACAGTCTCTCGGTGTTGCTGTAGTCGGTTCGATCGTCACCGCCGGGATGGTGGGTAGCTTCGCAGACGGCTTCGTCGACGCGGCCCGCCCCGCCTGGTTCGTCCTCCTCGGCGCCGGTGTGGTCGTACTGGCGTTGGCGGTGGTGACGACGGGAACCTGGGCGCGAGCCACGGCGGAACGCGTCGCCGCACGGGTGCCACAGGAGGTGGCGTGAGCACGGAGGACGTTTGGCGCGACATGCGCACGTTGATGTTCGATGTAGCCGATCCGCACGGCGCCGTCGTTGCCGCAACGGGCGTCAGCTTCTTTCGGTGCAAGCTGATGCGGCGGCTTCAGGCCGGCCCGATGTCTGCTGGTGCGCTCGCAGAATTACTGGGATCCGATCCTGCCTACGTCTCGATCACCCTACGTGACTTGGAAGCCCGCGGATTCCTCGTGCGCACGCAGGACCCGGAGGATCGTCGTCGACGATTCGTCGAACTCACCGACGAAGGACGTGACATCGCCGCGCGGGCCGACCGTGCCCTCGCCACGCCCCCGGAGTCGTTCTCGGCCTTGTCCGACGACGACCTCGCGAGCTTGGGACGAATTCTCGCCACACTGCTTGGATAGGCCCTCCGATCAGCGCTGCTGCTGACACCCGCTGTCGAACATCGTCGCCATCTGGACATCCGTCGACGTGAATGTCGGTGCGAGGTAACGCAACTTACCGATCAGCGACTTGGGCAGCGCGTCGAGCGACATCGGATACGTGGAGCCGTCGTCGGGGCTCTGCGCGTAGATCGCGAAGTTGGCGGCACCGTCTGCGTTGAATCCGCCGTACGTCTGCAACGCCTTGGCCACCATCTTCTGGAACGGTGTCAGCCCCAGCGTGTCGAGATTCAGATTCGGGTCGAGCTGAATCCTGACCCCTTCCGGGACGCCACCGGACACCGTTCCGTCCGAACGTGTTGCCGGATAGAAGAATTCCGACGAGTTGTTGGGTATCGCGAAACGCAGCGCGTGGTCGATGACGCCTGCCCTGACGTCCTGAGGGGTGATCATGCCGGCGACGTACGACAGTTCACCACCCGAGTGCGCCGGCCCGCTCGCGTGTGCACCCGATCCCGTGTATGCCGGGTAGCTGGCCTGAGCGATTGCGGTCTTGTTGCTCGCATTGAACGCTTGGAATTCGTACAGGCAGCCGTTGCTCTCGTCGATGATCGACAGATGCGCGTCCGCGTCCGGCGTCGGCTTGTACGACGACAGGTACGGAACAGTGATCGTCTTGTTCGAATTGGTCACTCGCACAGTGGTCGTCGGCGTGCCTGCGGGCGCCTTGTAGATGCCGGTGCTCCACTGCGACGAGTTCACGTTGATCGCGTTGTTCCGGGAGTCGTTCGCGACCATGGTCCGCCACGTCTCGCTGTTCGGATGCACGATCGCATTGGATGGAATCGGCTGGTTCCAGAAGGAATTGGCGGCGAAGTAGTTGCCGTTGTTCGAAGCCGGACTCGTTCCCGCCGGAGTGATCGAAAAGTGCTGGTGCCCATTCTTCGTCGGGTTCGACACCGCGACCGAGACCGTATGAAGTCCGGCGGTGACGTTCGTGGTCGTGTGGTAGCGCCCCCAGGTCTGATTGGGCCAATAGTCGATCAACGACTTACCGTCGATCTTCGCCTGCACTCCGACGAATCCGGTTTGAGCGTTGACGTTGTAGGTGCCCGACGTCGGGAAGTTGATGGAGCCGGTGTAGAGAACCGAAAAGTTACCTGCGTTGACGCCCGGGGCGGGAGACTGTGCGTCCCAGGTGTTTCCGACCGAGTACTCGCACCGACTCGTCACCGGCGTGCCAGTCGCGGTCAAGTTGTTGTAATACGCCGCGAGGTACATGTTGACTCCGCATTTGCCGGTGTCGACGGGCGGCGTGGTGGTCGGCGGCGTCGTGGTAGTCACCGGCGGCTTCGTCGTCGTGGTCACCGGAGGCTTCGTCGTCGTGGTCACCGGAGGCTTCGTCGTCGTGGTCACCGGCGGCTTCGTCGTCGTGGTCACCGGAGGCTTCGTCGTCGTGGTCACCGGCGGCTTCGTCGTCGTGGTCACCGGCGGCTTGGTGGTTGTCGGGGGTTTGGTTGTCGTGGGGGCCGCGGCGATCGCGGTCACCGAACCGATGTATGCGTTACGGTCACACAACGATCCGTATCGGTAATCGTTGGTGAATGTGATTGCAACAGAGTGGCTTCCAGCTGGGAGCGCCGTCTTGATCGTGTAGTTCGCCCAGATCCCGGACAGTGTCGCGGTGCCCACCGCTTTGCCGTCGACGGCGACGGACACTTTGGCCGCGCCCAGGCAACTGTCGCCGCGCGCACGGAGCGTCAGTCCCGTCGCCGACGGGGTGGTCATCTGAGCCGTCGCGGTCGACTGGGACCACATTCCCAGCGTTCGCCCACCTGGGGCAGCACTCTCGTCGAACACCGCGCCGGACGTCGACGGCGACAGCACGAAGGCAGGCGCCAGCGCGACAGCGTCTTGGGCCACGGCGTGCGGCGATCGAATTACGGCGCCGGCCACCAGGGACAAAATTGCGATAGGGACGAGCGCAAAACGGTTCATCTATCCGCCTCGGTAGGAATACCCCAATGGCATCATGAACCCCAGTAGTTAACAATAGACACAGAGTTTGTCTTGGCGCACGTATGGAACCGACTGGTTGCTCTTCGGCGATTAACCGACAGATAGCTTTTTTCGCGCGAATTATCCCGAGATACGTAGGTCATGGAATCGCTTGGCGTGCTTAGCAATACGAAATACTTCGACGGTAGCAGGCCGAGACCGAACCCTGAAGGGTTTCGCGTGCGCGTCGATGTCGCGCTCTAGGCACCCGTACAGCAGACACGGCGCCCCCGCCTCGACGGACTACCGCGACCACGTCTGGCCCTGCACCGGGTTGTTTGTCCGATGCAGGGCTGGTGTGCAGTGGTGTGCGGCGACCGGTTTATGTCGGGTCGTTCTGCTCCGGGCACCCGTTCTGCTCCGGACACCTGGTCTGCTTAGGGGGCTTCGGTTCGAGGGCACGGGTCGTCGGAACGGGTCGACGCTGGCGGGTGGGATGAATTCGGGGTGCCGGTCGGTTCCATCACCACTTCCCAATCGGAGTGGTGCAGTATCCGGTGGTGGTATCCGCACAGCAGGACCAGGTTGTCCAGGACCGTCGGTCCGCCATCGATCCAATGCTGAATGTGATGCGCTTGCGTCCACGCCGGGGGTTGCGTGCAGCCGGGGAAGGCGCATCCGTGATCGCGTGCGACGAGTGCTCGACGCTGTTTGCGTGAGGCGAGCCGTTCGGAATGCCCATGGTCGATCGGCACATGATTCTGGTCGAGAAAGATCGGATGGAGGATGCAGTCACAGGACAATCGGCGTGCGGTCGTGACGGTGACCGGCCCGGTCCACGGCACCCAGCCGACACCGGCGTCGTCGATCAGGTCACGGTAGAACGAGGTATCGCGAACACGTTCGTTCCTGGGCCCAGCATCGCCGGCCTCATCGAACTGCTGTGTTTGATTGAATTGCTGGGCCCAGGCGGTCCAGTGGTCGGCTTCGTTCCAGGTATCGCTGTAGGACAGCAGCTTCACCCGCAAGTCTGCGGATGCGGCCGGGTCCCAGCCCCCGGTGATATCCCAATCAGCGGGGGTATCGCGTCCGGTCACCCGGGCGATTGCATCGTCGGCGAGCAGTCGGTGGAGTTCGTTGTCCCGCGCGGCGTTCCAGTGATGTGGGTGTTCTGCGGGTTCGTCGTCGTAGCGTTCGTGTGGTTCGTGGTCGACGTGGTTGCGGGTGCGGTGGATGTCGGCGAGGTGATCGGCGCGGATGTGCAGGTTGATGTGCGGCTTCTCCCCGCCCTCGGTCGGTCCTGTGCCCGAGGCGAGGTAGCGTTCGACGAGTTCGGTGAATCCGTCGGCGCGGCGTTTGGCCGGGGTACGCGGGTCGGGGGTGCCGTCGTGCGCGGGAACGGGTTTCGACAAGGCTGACAGTGCGGTGAGGAATTGTTCTCCGGTGGCTGCGTCGAGGTCGGCTTTGACCGCGACGCGGCCGTTCAAGGTGGTCGAGGCGTGCAGGGTGTTGCGGTCGAGGTCTTCCGACGGCGGCGGGTCGTCCGAGTCGAAGATGTGCTCGAGAGTCTTGATGCCGTCCCGGACGACGTCGCGGCTGGCGCGGGGACCGGTCGCGGCGGCGACCAGGGCCGCCAAGGCGGGTTCCATCGCTTCCTCGGGCATGTTCGCCGGCGGCTTCTCGCAGAAGTTCAGCAGCATCACTGCCAGATCGATGGGCATCGATCCGGTGTAGAACGCGTCGGCGACGGGCTTGTGGTGTTTCAGTCCGCGGGCCAGGGCGAGGATCCGGCCTGCTGCGGTGTTGTCGAGCAACGTCGACGCCACCAGCCACGGCCGCACAGTCTTGAACCCGAGGACCTCGGCGGGAACACGATCGTCGATCGCACGCACCAGCCGGATCCGTTCGATCTCCAAATCCTGAATCTTCTGCGACAACGCGACGGCATCCTGAAGAAGCTCCCGCTCGGATCTGCGCCACGTCTCGTCCGACAAATCGCCGGTCACAACACCGGCATTCATCTCGATCGTGTCTGCGTCCCCGCCCATGAACCAAGACTATAGAACAGATGTTCGAATCGCAAGGCTTCTGTCAGGCGGGTTCTCTCAGCACGCCCACGTGCCTGACCGTTCCGGACAACCCCGGAAGCTCGTTCACCGGCGACCAGGTCCGCATCCCGTCCGAGCTGTCCGAGTAGAGGTACCTGTTCTCGGTGTACTTGTCGAGATAGATCCGCCAAGCCCCGTTGGGCAGCTGAACCACCGCAGGCCCTTCGACGAACGACCCCCAGTTTCCGGGCGGCACGAACGTGTAGGGCCCGGCCAGGGACGGCGAGACCGCATGTTCGACGACCTTCGTCGTTTCGTTCTTGGTGAACGCGTGATAAGTGTTCCCGACCTCGACGACCGTCGTGTCGATGTGGTCCGCCCCGATCCCTGCCAGCGGTACCGGGAAACTCCACGCGGTGAGCGACGGATTCAACGCCGTCATCAGGTAGGGCACGAACCCGCCACCCGTCGACAACGAGACGATGACATTCACGCTGCTGCCGTCGACGAACCACTCCGGCGCCCACGCCTTGGTGGTGAACGGCGACAACGACGGGCCGTCCGACGACCCTGCAGATCCCGTGAACCCAGGCAGACTCGCGGAACCCGTCCCATCCCCTGTCCCCGGCAAGAATGCACAGCAGAACGGAACCGGGTAGTTCCCCATCGGCGTCCAGCTGACGCGATCGACGCTGCGCGCGAAACCGATGGTTGCCCCGCTGCCGGTCGTGTACGTCAGGTAGTACGACCCGTCGGTGTGCCGGAAGATACTCGGGTCACGCACCAGCCCCGCCTGCGGCCGGAACGCACCGAGCTGCACGGGCGCGAACTGCGTGCCGTCTCCGGACTCGTACACGTCCATGTCACGGTCGTTCGTGTTGCTGAACGCCACCATCGTGTATCTCCAGGCGGACGGTTCGGCGCCACCGATCCCCTGCCCCGAAACAAGCAAGGCGACGACGGCGAGCAGTACGAGACCTATCGAAAAGCGGGACCCCCCGGTCTTGTTCACCGAAGCAGTATGGCTGAAAAGCGCTCGGTACGGGCGGGTTCGGGCAGGGTGCTCTTCGCGATCGTGCGATCAACGCCGCGGATCCACAAGGCGTCGACGCATCGCTTCCAATCCGAAGAACACGACGGCGGCGATGACGACGTGCATGAGCGACAGCATGACCGTGGAGGCTGCGTCGAAGTCGGCCGAGATGGTCATTGCAATCGTGGCCAGTGGCGCGATCACGCCGACGACCTGAGCCACCCGCACGACACCGACCCATCGCAGCGACACGAGCGCAGCCAACCCCATGCCGACGACCATCGGCACGACCGTCAACATCACTACACCTCCGGGCGCGACGGCCATGGTCTCGCCGGCGTCTGTCAGTTCGAACGATCCGCCTGCAGCGAGTCCGATCAGCCACAGCACGAGGTTGGTCGCGAGCGCGGCAAGCACCGAGAAAAGAACTGCCTGCCACCGAGAAAGCGACAGTGAACGAGTGGTCGAAGCCGAAATCGCCATGATTGGGTCCCGTCGTTGATGGGTTGCATCGAACTTGTCGACGGATCCGACTTGGCGCGACCGCGGAACTCATCGGACACCGTGAAATCGCGCGTAGTCGGATGGACGGATGAAGGCATCCTCACGTTCGGTCGTCGCCACTGTCCAGACGGGCCTAGTCGATCTGCTTCGTAACGACGAACTCCCCGCACACCCGGCTCGGGCGTGCGGGGAGCGTCGGGCACCGTCAGTTGTTCGACGCGACTGCCGGATAGATCGGGTACTCGATGCCCGACAGGTACTGCACCGTACGCACGACCTGGCTGGAGTAGCCGAATTCGTTGTCGTACCAGACGTAGACGATGGCGGTGTCGCCGTCGACGATCGCAGCGTTCGCATCGACGATGCACGCGGCCCTCGAGCCGATGAAGTCGCTCGAGACCGCGTCGGTTGCCGCCGTGTAGTCGAGGTTGCGGCTCAACGGGCCCGTCAGCGATGCGAGCCGGAGCGAATCGAGCACCTCGCCCTTGGTGCTCTCACGCTTCAACTGGAGATTGAGGATTGCGACGGAGACGTCCGGTGTGGGAACGCGGATCGAATTTCCGGTGATCTTGGCCTTCAGCTCGGGCAGCGCCTTCGCGACGGCCGACGCTGCACCGGTCTCGGTCAGTACGAGGTTGAACGGCGCGGAACGTCCACGACGGTCCGCGTTGTGGAAGTTGTCCAGCAGGTTCTGGTCGTTCGTGAAGGAGTGGACGGTCTCGACGTGTCCGCGCACGATGCCGAATGCGTCGTCGAGCGCTTTCAGCGGCGGGACGATCGCGTTCGTGGTGCACGACGCGCACGAGAAGATCTGTTCGTCGGGGTTCTGAGTCAAGTGGTTGACCCCGTGCACGATGTTCGGGACGTCACCCTTGCCGGGGGCAGTGAGCAGAACTTTGGCGATACCGGGACGCAAGTGCGCGGACAGCCCGTCGCGGTCGCGCCACTTACCGGTGTTGTCGATCAGAATCGCGTCGTCGATGCCGTGTTCGGTGTAGTCCACACCCGACGGGTCGTTGCTGTAGATGAACTTGATGACGTTGCCGTTGGCGATCAGCGCGTTGTTCTCCACGTCGATCTTGATCGTGCCGTTGAACTTGCCGTGAACCGAGTCGCGTCGAAGGAGCGACGCGCGCTTGGCCAGGTCGCCTTCCCCGCCCTTGCGCACGACGACGGCTCGCAGATTCAGCCCTCCGCCCGATCCCGACTTCTCGATCAGCAACCGAGCGACGAGGCGACCGATCCGGCCGAATCCGTAGAGCACCACGTCACGCGGCCCGGCGTGCGGCTCGTCGGGGTCAGCGCCGGTGACCTCAGCCAGTTGTTCTGCTGTGAACGCGGGGACCGACAGTCCACGATCGTCGGCGTGGTACGCCATCACCAACAGAGCGAGATCGATCTTCGACGGCCTCAGATCCAAGTCGGCCAGTGCCTGCAGGAACGGGAACGTCTCGTCGACCGACAACTCCTCGCCGCTGATCTGCCGAGCGAAGCGGTGTGTTCGAAGAATGCTGATCACCGACTTGTTCACCAGCGACCTGCTGTGCAGAAGGATCGTCACATTCTTCGCGCGATGCAATGTACCGATGATCGGGATCATCGACTCTGCGATCGCTTCCTGGGCATTCCAACGGGCGAGTTCTACTGAGGACACGAGGACATCCTAGGTTCCCCGGATTTCGCCTCGCCGTCGCATCCTCGAAACGTACGAGCGGAACATACTCGGGCGTCCAAGCTGTCCGCACGCAGTTCGACCGACCGGAAATCCTGAATCAATTCAGTCGGAATCGGCTGTTGCCGTGTGAATCTGCGCCTGAGCGAACCGCTGCACAGACGAACGAATCGAGCCCGACGGTGTCGAGGTGGTGTTTCCTTCAAGCTCGAGACGGGTAACTGTGGCGGCATGACTTCCACCGACGACCACACAGCCGGAATCACGAAGGTTGCCGAGCTGATGAGCGATTCCAAGCTGTGCATGTTCACGACCGTCGGCCGCGACGGGCATTTGCTGTCTCGACCGATGGCGTTGCAGGAGACGGAGTTCGACGGCGACTTGTGGTTCTTCGCCCGCAACGGTTCACGCAAGGTCGAGGACATTCGTGCCGACGATTCGGTGAACGTCGCATTCCAATCCGGCACTGCCTGGGTGTCTTTGTCCGGCAGCGCGGAGATCGTCGTCGACGATGTCGCGAAGAAGAAGGATCTGTGGAACCGAGCTGCGGCCGCCTGGTTCGACAACGGGCCCGAGTCCACCGAGGTCGTGCTGATCAAGGTTCGCGCGGAGGGTGCAGAATATTGGTCGGCGCCGGGTTCGAAAGTCTCCACACTCATCGCCTACGCGAAATCCCGCATCACCGGCGAAAAACCGGATGTGGGAAGCAATGACACCGTCGACCTCTGACCGAAAGGCGAACGATCCATGACGACCGAGCCTCCGGGCAGGCATTTTCATGCACAGGTGACCCGCGATGGGCAGGTGACCATCTTGACAGTCAGCGGCGAACTCGACGTGTCGACTGTGCGCAACCTGGCAGACACTGCACGGCCGGTAGCCGAATCTGCAGAGGCCGGCTTGGTCGTCGATTTGTCCGACGTGCGGTTCCTGGCGTCGAGCGCGATCACCGAACTGGTCCGTACCCACGAGCATCTGCCGGCCGCTGCGACGATGGCGCTCGTCGCAGTGAACAATCAAGTTGTGCTGCCGATTCAGCTGAGTGGTATCGATCGAGTCATGTCGACGTTCGCGAGCATCCCTGCCGCGGTCGCTTACATCCGGGATCGAGCTCAGGCGGCTCGATCGTGACCGAGACCTCGACGGGCGAGCCCGGTTTGGACCCCGACCGGTGGACACACACCAGCCCCGCCGCGCCGGACGCCGCCACCACGTTGCGACGCCGTGTACGCAAGTGGGCAACAGGGCTGAAGGTCGCTGACAGCGTCGTCGACGCCATCGAACTGGCGTCGTACGAGGCGTTGGCGAATGTCGTCGAACATGCCTACGCCCGCTCCGAGAACAAAGGAGAGATGACGCTGACGGCCATCCACGAATCGCACGCGCTCAGCGTGACCGTCTCCGACACAGGGACCTGGCAGCCGCCCACTCCGACACCCGATCGCAGCCACGGTCTCGCACTCATCGAAGCGGTCAGCGACAACCTCGATGTCGACAACACCGACGACGGCACGGTGGTGACCATCGTCTGGAGTCTGTCGGAACCCGCGTCGTCATGACCGCACCCGGCAGTCCCGAAAGCCTTTCGGCCGAAGGGATCTCGGAGTTCATCGACGATGCTCCCTGCGGGATCGTCGTCGTCGACGCGGACTCCGAGGCCGTTCGTTACATCAACACGACGTTGCTCCGCCTCGTGCGACGCGATCGCAGCGATGTGATCGGATCGCCTCTCACGCGGCTGTTCACCGACGACAGTGTCGAGACACTGTCGATTCTCCTGGCTGTCGCGTCGCACTCCGACGGTACGTCGATCGGGGCCGCAGCCGATTTGGCCGCACCGGACTCGACGCGCGGTAATCCAGTGTCACTCGTGGCCAATCACCGCGTATCAGCGAGTGGCGACGCCGCGGTGGTCATCTCGGTTCACTCCACGGGCGATCACGTAGTGCGAGAAAATGCCTTGATCTCCGACCGCGACACAGCGCACGCGGCGCAGATCGACGCCGAAGCAGCTCTGGGGCGAACTCGGATCGCGCTCGACGAGTCCGAGGACGCCAGGAGAGTCGCCGAGGCGGAGCGAACGCAAGTCCAGGTTCTCGCTACGACCTTGCAGCGGACGTTGTTGCCTCCCGTGTTGGCAGCACCACCCGGCATGGAAGTGGCAGGCTTCTATCACCCCGCGTCGCTGGACGAGGTGGGCGGCGACTTCTACGACGTGTTCCCGTTGGACGAGGCCACCTGGGCGTTCTTCCTCGGAGACGTCAGCGGCAAGGGCGCAGGGGCGGCTGCCGTCACATCGCTCACCAGGTACACGCTGCGCGCAGCAGCGGTATTCGATCGCGACCCGATCGCCGTCCTGCACAATCTCAATTCCGTTTTGCATCAGGAGTTTCGGGGTGACGATCCCCGATTCTGCACAGTCGTGTACGGAACGATCACACTCGGCGACGACGGTGTCGTGGTCCATCTGGCCAGCGGAGGACATCCCCCGGCGCTACGGCTACAAGCAGACGGCACAGCCGAGTATGTGCACACCCGCGGCGGCCAGCTCGTCGGGGCGTTCGCGTCCGCCCACTTCGTCGCGGCGACCGTGGATCTGCGGCCTGGGGACGTCTTGGCCTTCTACACCGACGGTCTCACCGAAGCTGTTGTAGGGCCTGGTCGGGCTCGGTACGACGACGACGGTGCACTGCAGTCCTTCGCGACGGCAGCCGCGCCGACCAGCGCACAGTCGATCATCGGCCGTCTGGCCGAACTCCTCGACAGTTTCGGCAGCGGTCTGCAGGACGACGTGGCTCTGTTGGCGCTCGGACTGCCTGCGACATCGGACGATTGACACCGCGCCCGCCGCTCGCCCGGTCAGGCCGAGGCCGAACTCGCACGCAGCGAGGCATCGATGGCGTCCGAACTCAACACGCGATCGGAAACCAAGGCGGCGCAGCCGATCACACCGGACTGGCCACTGTGCATGGTGGCTCTGATGGTCAGGTTGCGGGTGGCCAGAGCCGTCGCACGTCCATAGACCGTTTCCCGCAGTCCTGCGACGAAGATGTCGTACGACTTGGCCATGTCTCCGCCCAGGACCAGAATTTCCGGGTTGAGCAAATTCACTGCGCCGGCGAGTGTCTCGCCGATGTGGCGTCCGCTGTCGCGGATGAGCCGTCGCGCTTCGGCATCTCCGCCGACCGCGAGATCGACGACGTCTCGGATATGTCCGACCGAACGCCCTTGGTCCTGGAGCGCGTGAACCAGAGCCCACCCGCCCGCTATTGCCTCGAGACAACCGGAGTCCCCGCAGCGACATGCCACGCCTGCAGCCGCGGCCGTCTTGGTATGCCCGAACTCGCCTGCAGCACCCAAGGATCCGCGTTGCAGCACTCCGCCCGCAATGATCCCGGCACCGAGACCGGTCGACGCCTTCACCAACAGAACGTTCTCGAAGTGTTCTCGGGTGTCGCGTCGTTCGCCCAGGATCATCGCGTTCGCGTCATTGTCGAGAAAGACTGGCGCGGAGGTCAATTGGCCGAAGTAGGGCGCCAGTGGAACGCCGTCCCATCCGTGCATGATCGGCGAATCGAGACTGCACCCACGCACCGTGTCCGCGGTACCGGGTATGGCCAGTCCGACCCCGAAAATTCGGTGGCCGGCGCGTCCTGCGTCGTCGATCAGCGCGTCGAACCGTGTGGTGATCTGCGGCATCAGCTCATCTGGTCCGACGCCGATCTCCTGGTCGACGGTATCCCCCGCCAGGAAGTCACCCCCGACGGTGAACACTGCCAACTGCGAGCGACTGCGTCCGATCGCGGCAGCGAGCACGATGCCTGCGTCGACATCGAACGACAGTCGCGCAGGCGGTCGACCGCCGGTCGACCGATCGTCCTCGGTCTCGACGACGAGTCCGAGCGCACTCAGCGCATTGACACGCGACACGATGGCCGAACGTGACAAGCCCGTGTGTTTGGCCAGATCGGCGCGGGTCGTCGCAACTCCGTCACGAACAAGCGCGAATACGGCACCCGCGGTGGCAGAAGGCGCGCTGGGTCGCGGTGTTCGCATGAGGCCATTGAACCAACTGGACATGACAACAGCAACATACTTACGACTTTTAAATACCTAAGTGGGGTTGTTTAACATCCGAAGTCGCTCTAGGGTGGTACCCGAGGACCTGAAGGAGGAGCAATGACATCACCGAGAGTCCGCGACGTTCCGACGAAAACCGTGTGGCTGCCTCCTGCCGTGACAGAAGAGTGGGACTGGCAGCTCCACGGAAAATGCCGCGGCCACAGCTCTTCCCAGTTCTTTCACCCGTACGACGAGCGCGGGCACGCGCGGGTGCGCCGAGAACAGGAAGCCAAGGCGATCTGCACGGGGTGCCCAGTGCTCGAGCAGTGTCGTTCGTATGCGCTCAAGACCCGTGAGCCGTACGGTGTCTGGGGCGGAATGTCGCAGACGGAGCGGGCGGATTACCTGAGGGCGCAGCGCAAGACAGCGTAACGGTCGCGGGCCCTGGGGTGGTCAGACGACTCGGTCGGTTGCCGCAGGCACCGGACCAGTAGTTGCCCGCACCACGAGACGGGGTCTGAGGACCGTCGACGCCGCCTCGTCGCGGCCGTCGTCGAGCCGCTCGACCGCAGCGCGCACAGCCCTGACTGCCTGCTCCTCCGGCCGCTGGCTGACGGTCGTGAGATCGATGTGCGCCATTCGGGCGAGGGTACTGTCGTCGTACCCGGTGACCGACACGTCGCCGGGTACCGCGAACCCATTGCGCCGCAACGCATCCAGAAGACCGGCGGCGCTGAGATCGTTGGCTGCCACGATTGCGGTGGGCCGCGGCCCCGAGGAACCGAACAACTCGTGGACGGCGCGCGGCGCGCAGTTCTCGGTGAAGTCACCGTCCACTACGCACTCGTACTCGGCAAGGCCGTGCCTGCGCATCGCGCGACGATACCCAGCCGATCGATCGATCGCGATCGATCCGGAGCCGCCGGTCAAATGTGCAATTCGGCGATGCCCGAAGTCGACGAGATGATCGACGACGTCACTCATGCCGGGCGAATCCCCGGCGCGCACGACATCGACACCGGCCCCGGTGACGCGACGTCCGACGGATACGACGGGCACACGCTCGGCCCACAGCATCAGCGACTCCGCGGGGGCTTCGGGTCCGAGAAGAACGACAGCCTCGCATCGAAAATCCAGAAGCGTCTCGATCACCTTGGACTCGGGGTGCGTCGACGTGACGGCGCCGAGAACTATCTCGTACCCGACCGCGTCTGCCGCAGCCACCATGTGCTCGACCATCTCGGCATGGAAGGGGTTGCGGATGTTCGTCATGACGCCGATCAGATGCGTGCGTCGCAGGGACAGCAAAGCCGCGGTGCGATTCGGGCGATAGTCGAGCTCGGCGGCGACCTCGAAGACCCGCTCCTTGGTCTCGGCGCTCGGGCCCGGTACCCCTCGGAAGATCATCGAGACGAGCGCCTTCGAGACACCCACCCGATCCGCAATGTCCTGCATCGTCACCGAACGCCCGTTACCCATGCGCCCTCCTCGCTTCGACGGTTCCGATCATCGCCTACGCCGCCTTGACATGGCCGTGACCGGTGTCTCATAGTAGCCATATTAGACCGGTCAAATAGATCGAACTAAATGTGCAACTCCCCACGACAGAAAGCATCACGCTCATGAGACAGGACTCCATCGGCGTTGCCGTCATCGGCGGCGGAATGGCCGGCCGCGCCCACGCAGCCGGATACCGCATGGCATCGACCCTGTTCGGTACCGACCGTCCCGACGTACGGCTCGTCGCGATCGCCGACACGAACGAGGCCATCGCCGACGACACCGCCAAGCGCTACGGCTACGAACGTGCGGAGTACAGCTGGCAGGCCATCGCCGCTGCCGACGACATCCAGGTCGTCAGCGTCGTCGTCGCCAACCACCTGCACCGCGAGATCGTCGAAGGACTCCTCGCCGCGGGCAAGAACGTGCTGTGCGAAAAGCCCCTCGCCGGTTCCATCGCCGACGCTCAGTCCATGGTCTCCGCAGCAGCGTCCGCGACCGGCATCGCCTCCGTCGGCTACACCTACCGCCGCTCCCCCGCGGTCCAGGCCATCGCCGACGAACTCGAAGCCGGCCGCCTCGGCGACATCGTCCACTTCGACGGCCGTTACCGCGCCGACTACTCCCTCGATCCCACCGGACCGATTACCTGGCGCTACAAGGGCGGCCTCGGCACCGGCGCCCTCGCCGACGTCGGTAGCCACCTGATCGACCTCGCCGAATACGTCGCCGGACCCATCACCTCGGTCCGTGGCGCGCAGTTCTCCACTGTCATCACCGAACGCCCCGTCCCCGTCGGTGTCACCTACGGCCACACCAAGGCCGACACGACGGGCGAGATGGCTGCCGTCGAGAACGAGGACGTCGCCACCTTCACCGTGCAGTTCGAGGGTGGGTTCGTCGGAACGTTCTCCGCTTCCCGTGTCTCGCACTGCAACCCGGACGGGCTCTCGTTCGACGTGTTCGGCACGAAGGGCTCCGCGTCCTGGGCACTCGAGCGCGCCTCGGAGTTCCACATCTCCACCACCGACATCGACGACACGGTCAACGGCCGTCGTCAGGTCATCATCGGACCCCAGCACCCCTACATTCGCGGCGGCCTGCCCATGGATGCCGGCGGCGTCGGACACGGCAAGGCCGAGTTCTTCGCCTATCAGGCACGTGCGTTTCTGGATCAGGTTGCTGGAATCCAAGGTTTGCCCGAGCTCCCCGACTTCGCGCACGGCCTGCGCGGCATGCAGATCGTCGCCGCCATCACCGAGTCGGCCGCAGGCAACGGCATCGCCGTCAAGATCTGACAGTCGGGGGGCTCCGTCCCCAACAGCCCCCGAAAAGACCACCACCGCAGACTCTTACAAGGACTGACAACATGAAGCTCGGCGTCTACAACGCAATCCTGCACGACAAGACCCTGCCCGACGCCATCGCGACGGTCGCGTCCCTCGGTCTCGAAGGCATCGAGATCAACTCCGGTGGCTTCCTGCCCCCGAACCACCTTCCCGTCGACGACCTCCTCGCCGGAAAGATCAGCCCCGAGGAATACTTGAAGAACTTCGAGGGCACCGGCGTCTCCATCGCCGGCCTGAACTGCAACGGCAATCCCCTGCATCCCGATCCCGAGGTCGGCCCCGAGGACGCCGAGGACCTGCGCAAGTCCATCGAGGTCGCCGGACTGCTCGGCGTCGACCGCGTCGTCACCATGTCCGGACTACCGGCAGCACACGAGGGCGGCACGTGGCCGGCATGGCACGTCAACACGTGGGATTCGGGCTACCTCGACTCCCAGGACTACCAGTGGGACCAGGTCGCCGTCCCGTTCTGGAAAGAGATCGACTCCCTCGCCCGCGAGAACGGCGTCAAGGTCGCCATCGAGATGCACCCGCAGAACCTCGTGTTCAACCCGCCGACGATGAAGCGTCTGGTGGAGAAGGGCGGGCTGACGAACGTCGGCGCCGAAATGGATCCGTCGCACCTGTTCTGGCAGGGCATCGACCCGGTCAAGGCCATCGAATGGCTCGGACCGCTGGTCTTCCACGCTGCCGCCAAGGACACCCGTATCAACCCGAACTGCGAAATTTACGGCGTCCTCGACGACCGCTTCACGCGCATCCCTGCCGATCAGAACCCCACCGGTCTCGGCGGCAGGCACGTGGTCAACAAGTGGCCCGAGGACTCCGCCTGGGACTTCGTCGCCGTCGGTGAGGGCCACGACGTCGAGTTCTGGACCCGCTTCCTCGCAGCGCTTCAGAAGATCGACCCCAACATGGCCGTCAACATCGAACACGAGGACACCGCCTACGGTCCTCTCGAAGGTCTCCAGATCGCCGTCGATACGCTGAACAATGCCAAAGCTGCTCTCTGACAACGGCATCCGGGCGCAGCATTTCAGCCGCGCCCGGATGAGTCGTCTCAGACCGGCTTCTGTTGTCTACCGGTCGAAGTGCTCGGCAAGCCACGCGCCGATGTCGGCGGCAGCCAGCGAAGCACCCGGAGGTGCGCCGGGGGCGATCGGTCCTCCGAAATGGGTTCCTGCGACCCCGACGGTGGTCTTGTCGACCGAGCCCAATGCATCGAACATGACTTCGGCGTCCTCCGGGAAACACGCCTGATCGCCGGTCAATTCGACGAACAACGACGGCACCACGACGCCTGGAGCGCATCGAACGAAATCCGCGTTGGTGGACAGCCCCGACCATGTGGACAGCCAGGCGTCCGGTGTGGACAGACGCCCGAACCCGACGAGCCCGTAATTGGTCAGATCCGGCCGACGGCCGAACAACGACCCGTACGGCCGGTCGTTCGGACTCAACGACAGATCCATGAACCTCGGATCGGCGTCCGTCCGGTGAACGGTGAGGATTCTGGGGGCGAGGGCGGTTCGGCGGTCGACGGGGTTGCCGCTGGTCTCGAACCGTCGACGAGCGTCCGTCGCCTCGGCGACGCGGTCACGCGCGACCTCGTCGAGACGCTCGATTCGCTGCCGCTGCGCTGCGCGATACCGTACGAGGAATTCCGGTGAGTACGATGAACTTTCGGGCGCCTCGGCGAAACCGTTCGCCGGATCGAACGGATCGAGCGCCGAATCCACCGACATCGGATCCGATTCGTCGATGACCGACGGGTCGATCAACCGCAGCAGCAGAGCGCCCTGGCCGGGATGCGGTGCCATGAACAGCGCGCCGTCGGGGATCGGCATGTCGGCCGACGCAAGGTCGATCGGCCGTCCCGCCGGGGTTGTCGTCAATCGCTGCGAGGGCGCGAGGCCGGCCTGCTCGTGATAGAACGCGAAGAGCGTACCGCCCCCCGAATGACCCAACGTGACAACGTGATCGAATTTCTCCTGCACGAAGACCTGCCCCGCGGCGACGTCGAGAAGCGCCTGCTCGTGCACCAGGGCCAGATCGTTGTTGACCGATCGGGTGCCCTGAGTCCACACCGCGTAACCGCGAGCGAGCAGCTCGGGAACCAGAACGTGGTGTGTCAGGTCCTGCCGTGGATGCATCAACGTGACGACGGTGCGCGCGCCCGGGACGGTTCGTAGGACGCCGCTCACTCGGGCATCGTCGGCCGTCCGCAACTCGTGTACCGACGTCACGGTCGAGGGCGGCGCCTCCGCGGCATCGATGTAGCGGCCTGCGCCCAGCCTCGAACTGGTCGAGGTCATAGCGCGTCGACCCGCATCGCGTCCTTGTCCCACTGCAGAATTCGGGACCGATGCAAACCGGCGACACTGGAGTACCAGACTGCGTGTCTGCAGCCGGTCGCTCGGCGATCTATCACGATCTCGCCAGCGGATCGAATACGAAAGTACGGTCCGATGCGATCGATCTCCACCGCCGAATCCTGGCCTGCGACAGCGGCGATCGCGGTGTTCTCGGGAACATCCAGAACGAACAAAGTAGTCATCGAGTACCGACCTCTTCGGGAACCCAATCGGCTGCGCGTTCGACGATCAACTCAGCTTTGCGCGTCAACAGGTTCGCCATGCTGGGGTCGGGGCCGCGCACGACGTCGATGAGAGCGTCGATCGTCAGGTTGGCGTCGAGATCTTCCTGCGGGGTGACCGGACGCATCGCCCTCGTGATCTCGATCATGTATCCGTTGGGATCGTGCGTGTAGATCGACTCGATCGTCTCGTGCTGGATCTGCATCTCGACAGGCCATTCGCTGCCGTCGAGACGGCGCCGATACTCGAGCAGATCGTCCTCGCTGTCCACGTGGATCGCGAGGTGCCGTGATCGGATGAAGAAGATCGGCACGTCCTCGGCGAACCGCGAGTACGAATCCCCCTGTGGCCCACCGTCGAACGGTTCGAGTCCGAAGTAGTAGAAGAAGGCGAGTCGGTCGTCGTTTCCGATGTCGAAGAAGAAATGAATGAAATCAGGGTGCTTCTCCGGGCCCCAGCCTGCTGCGCAGATGGAGTGCACGACGGGGAACCCCAGGACGTCGCGGTAGAACTCGACCGTCGCGGCCGGGTCGAACGTCGGGTAGGCGACGTGGTCGACGCCTTTGACCTTGTGTGGGAGGGACATCTGATCTCCTTTCTAGAGAGTTACTGCCGCGTCTGCTCGAAGCAGGGACCCCGCGTCGGGCAGATCGACAGGTAGGTCGAGTGCACGAAGCAGGCTGTATGCGCCTGCGGTCGCTGCCGACAGAACCGGAATTCCGAACTCGTCTTCGGCTGCCTGCACGAGCGGCAGCGACGGCATCTGCACGCAGGCGGAAATGACGAGAGCGTCGACACCCGTCAACTCGAGCGACCGCGCGGCATCCATCACCCGTGCTCCGGGGATGCAACCGACCTCTGCATTGTCGGACACCTCGAGTGCGCGCCAGTCGACGATGTGAAAGCCTTCGGCTTCGAGGTATTCGACGACCTTCTCGGCCAGCGGCTTCATGTACGGCGTGACGAGTGCGATGGAGGTGGCCTTCAGCGCGTTCAATGCTTCCACCAACGCGCCGGCACTGGACCTGACGGCCGCGTCGGACCCTCCCGCCGCCAGTTGTTCGGCGACGAGCCCTTCGACACGCTGGTGTTCGCCGGGGCCGGCAGCCATCGGCGCGACCAGGCATGCGTACAGGATCGCGTCGACGTCGGCATCACCCAGTTCGAGAATGCACCGCTCACGTTGGGCATTCATCGCGCGCAGCTGTTCCGGTGACACGGCCTGCATGCGCATACGGCTGGAATGGAACGAAAAGCGCGCATCCGAGTGCCGCGCCAACAGCTCCGGCATCTCGGTCTCGACGGTCACATTGGAACTCGGTACGACGAGTCCGATGCGGTGAAAACTCATGGTGTGCCCTTCGAATCGAAGAAATTTACGCCAATGACGAGTATTCGACGTCCGCGACGATCCGTCAAGCCCGCCCCAGCTGCGCCATCCCGACCCGGCGGGCCATCAGGCAAGATCACAGGTGGTGATCCCGCTCACGTTTACTACTTGACATGTTTTCGTCAACGTCGAATACTCGACGCAGACGTAAGCGGTGTTGGAGCACGCACTCACACCTCTCGGGCGTCTTCGACTCGGACCTAAGGAGCACACCGACATGACCTACGTGATCGGAGTGGACGTCGGCGGCACGTTCACAGACGCAGTACTCGACGACGGATCCGGTACCGTCGTCGCAGCCAAGGCACCCTCGACCCCGCCCGACTACTCCCAGGGCGTCATCGACGTGCTGGAAGTTCTGGCCGCTCAGCTCGGCCTACCGGTTGCCGAGATGCTCGCGAACACCCACCACATCGCACACGGCACCACGTCGTCGCTCAATGCGCTGGTCATGGGCAACGTTCCCCCGGTCGGCTTTCTGACCACCAAGGGGCACCGAGACTCGATCTACATCATGAACGTCGAGGGCCGGTACCTCGGCCGGTCACCGGAGCAACTGCAGAACGTGCTCGGCCAGAGCAAGTCTCACGGCCTCGTGCCCAAGAAACATGCCCTCGAGGTCACCGAACGCCTCGACCGCGACGGCAACATCGTCGTCGCCCTCGACGAGGACTCCGCGCGTGATTCGATCCGCCGGCTCGTGGACGACGGCGTGTCGGGCATCGCCGTATCGTTGCTGTGGTCGTTCCGAAACCCGGTGCACGAACAGCGAATTCGTGAACTCGTGCACGAGATCGATCCGACCATGTTCGTTTCGCTCTCGTCCGAAGTAAGTCCTCGCATTCGCGAGTTCGCCCGCAACGCGACCACGATCATGAGCACCCAGATCGGTCCGGGGCTTCGCGACTACCTCGGTTCACTCGAAGAGAAGCTGCGCGCGCTCGATCTGGCCGGTCCTCTGTTGGTCATGCAGAGCAACGGCGGCGCCGTCGCTGCCTCCGAAGCACCGAACAATGCCATCAGTACCGTCGGTTCCGTCCTCACCGGTGGTGTCGTCGGGGCGGTCTCGCTCGGCAAGCAACTCGGGCACGAGAACATCATCGCCACCGACGTCGGCGGTACCACATTCCTCGTGGGACTCGTCGTCGACGGAGAGCCGGTACGAGCGTCCAGCACCATCATCAACCACCACCCGATCAACGTGCCCACCCTCGAGGTGCACGCCATCGGATCGGGCGGCGGCGCGATCGCGTGGGTCGACGCAGGCGGCAACCTCCAGATCGGACCACACAGCGCACAGGCAGTACCGGGCCCCGCGTGTTACGGCCAGGGCGGAACCGAACCCACCAACGCCGACGCGAACCTCGTCCTCGGGATTCTTCCCGAACGCGGATTGCTCGGTGGCCGAAAGGCTCTCGACAAGGAAAAGGCACGCGAGGCCATCCGGCGTCGCATTGCCGAACCGCTCGGACTGACTGTCGAGGAGGCCGCCGCCGCGATCTACGCCGTTCAGAACGCTCAAACGGGCGACCTCCTCCGCAAGACCGTCGTCGAAGCGGGCCACGACCCACGAGATTTCGTTCTCTACGCCTTCGGTGGTGCAGGACCAGCGCACTGCGCCGGATACGCAGCCGAGGTCGGAGTCAAGGAAGTGATCGTGCCGCTCGGACAGGTCGCGTCGGCCTTCTCGGCCTACGGCCTGGCGTCGTCGAACATCGTTCTGGCAGCCGAGTTGTCCGATCCCGCAGCCATGCCACTCGATCCCGCCCGTGCAGAACAGAATTTCGACGGCCTCGAGCAACGAGTCCGCGAAGCGCTCGGTCGACAAGGCCTGAAGTTCGCCGACATCGAGATCGAGCGCGAGATCGACATGCGGTACACGATGCAGCTCGCCGAGGTCGCGACGTCGATACCCGCAGGCAATCTCGACGCCGCGAGCATCGCTCATGCGTCGGACCTGTTCGAGATGCGGTACGCGGACCTGTACGGCAAGGACAGCGGATTCCGCGAGGCAGGAATTCAAGCCATCACCTATCGCGTACGCGCCACCGGCGTCCTCCCCTTCTCCCCGACACTCCCGGAGCTGAAATCCGCCGACTCGGCCGACTCGGCCGACGCACGCATCGGATCACGGCAGGTGTGCCTCGACGGCCGAATCGGCTACGTGGACACCGACGTCTACGACTACAGCAAGCTCGCCGCGGGCCACGTCATCACCGGTCCCGCGATCGTCGAGGTACCCACCACGACCGTCGTCGTTCCGCACGGCACCACAGGCACCGTCGACCGCCTCGGCAACCTGAACATCGTCGCCCAGTAAGCACCCAGGAGCATTCCCATGACATCAGCGATTCCCGGCTCGGAAGTGTTCTCGAGTCGACCCGTCGACCCCGATGCTTTGTCCCGTTCCCTTCCGCCGAACCTGCCGATCCATACCGTCACTCAGGAGCAGATCGACGATCTCGATCCCCTGACGTACGAGGTCGTACGGCACAGGTTGTGGTCGGTGACGGACGAGATGGGCGAGGCACTCAAGCGTATGTCCGGCTCCCCCATCGTCACCGATGCGAACGACTTCGACTTCGCCATCAGCGACGAAGTGGGACAAGAGGTTCAGGTCGGTCTGTACAACACAATGCTCGTCGGGGCCGTGGACTTGGCGATCTATTGGACGCTACAGAACCGAGCCACCAATCCCGGCATCGAAGAGGGCGACATGTTCCTCTGCAACGACCCGTGGGTCGGCGGCGGACTGCATCAGAGCGACGTCATCGTCTACCAGCCGATCTTCCACGACGGCAAGCTGTTCGCATGGACGAGCGCGATCTGCCACGAACCAGACCTCGGTGGCTCCGGCCTCGGATCGTTCGACCCGTCGGCGAAAGACGTCTTCTCCGAATCACTTCCGACCCCACCTGTCAAAGTGGTTCGCGGACAGGAACTTCAGCGTGACATCGCCGACCTGTGGGTCAGGCGGTCACGAGTGCCCATGCTCGTCGGCCTCGATCTGCGAGCGAAGATCGGCGCCAACACCGTCGGACGCAACCGTATGCTCGCCGTCATCGAACAGTACGGCGCCGATACCGTCAAAGCCGTCATGAAGCGCATGATGACCGACGCCGAATCGCGCCTCCGCACCAAGCTTTCATCGCTTCCCGACGGAACGTGGAAGGCGACCGGCTACCAGGACCAGTCGAGCGTGGGTGATCGCGACGTCCACAAGATCACCGTCGCGATGACCAAGACCGCCGATCACCTGACGTTCGACTTCACCGGGACGGACCAGCAGACCGGCGTCATCAACTGCACCTACGCAGGTATGCGCGGCGGCGTCATGCTCGCCCTGCTCCCGATCCTGGCCGGTGACATCCCGTGGTCGGCAGGCGGGCTGATGCGTTGCTTCGACTTGGTGTCCGAGGAAGGCACGATCAACAACGCGAGCTTCCCCGCTGCCGTCAGCCGAGGCCCCATCGGACCAGCCTGGTTGACCGGCAACCTCATCGCCGAATGCCTGTCACAGATGCTCGACAGGTCCGTCGACCTGGGCAAGAGCGTGCAGGCCGCATGCTGCGGCACATGGGACACCGCTGTGATCGCCGGCCTGGACGAACGAGCCGAACAACCGGTCCCGTTCCTGAACATCATGATGGAGCCCATGGCGGGCGGGTACGGGGCGCAACCTACAGCCGACGGCATGGATACCGGTGGCCTCTTCTGCATCCCGATGGGCCGCATCCCCGACACCGAAATGACCGAGTTCCTGTACCCGCTGCTGACGCTGTGGCGTCGCGAAGAGCCCGACTCCGGCGGCCCGGGACGCCACCGAGGCGGTGTCAGCGCGTCGCTCGCGGTGACACCCTACGGAACGTCGCTCCCCATGGGTCTCGTCCTGGCCTCCGCAGGCAAGGCCGTGGCACAGAACAACGGTCTCGCAGGCGGCTACCCAGGCAACACCGGTCTCGAGATCCTGGCGCGCGGCACCGACATCAACGAGCAATTCGCGGCAGGCAGGATTCCGTCGACTCTCGACGAAGTCGCGGGAGGCCAGGAATTCGGCCCCTGCTATGCCGAAAGCTACGTTGCGCCAGGCGAAGTCCTGTACATGCACTGGCAGGGCGGCGGCGGATACGGCGACCCGCTGCGTCGCGATCCGGCTGCGGTGGTCGTCGACCTCCGCGAAGGCAAGGTCACCGAAGAGGGCGCGTCGGCCGTCTACGGTGTCGTCGTCGACGCCGGTGCCGTGGACGAATCGGCCACGGCCGATCGGCGCCGGGAGATGTTCGCGCAGCGTCGAGCCCGTTCCACGACGCACGGCGACGCCCCCACGATGGATCTGACGCTCGCGCGCCGTCTCGACGACAATCTCGCCGAGATCACCGTCGCCGACGTCCGCGTCGTCGCGTGTGCCCATTGCGGACGCCTCCTCGGCGACGAGAAGAACGACGGCACACTGGAGTTGGCTCGCTACGAAGGACCGTCCTCGGAGGCAGGGCCGCAGGTGACGTCCGACGCCTCCGAGTACGTCGACACTCCGATCGTGTTCCGTCAGCTCTGCTGCCCGGGATGCTGGACCGCCATCTACTCCGGCATCGTTCCTGCCGACCATCCCGATCACTCGCTCGAGATGTCCCGGCTTCTTCCCGCGGTGGCAGAAAGATGACGATGGCAGCGAGTCAGACGTACTTCGACTGGGGTGGGCACTTGGTGCCCTATCCGGAAGAGCGCGCACGCCGCTACCGCGACAGCGGTTCGTGGAGTGACCTCCCTACGGGCAGGCGGTTCCACGAGGTTGCACTGCGGTACCCCGACAGGCAGGCTCTCGTCACGGCCCAAGGCTCGCTCACCTACGCCGAACTGGACCGTCGCACCGACGCGATCGCCGCAGGTCTGATGCAGTTGGGATTCACGCGACTCGAACCTGTGCTCTTCCAGATCACCAACCGCCTCGAGACCGTCCTCGCCTGGTACGGGTGCATCAAAGCCGGCCTGGTGCCGGTTGCCACGCTGGCCGCGCATCGGATGCACGAGATCGGCCACGTCAGCAAGACCGTCGGCGCTGCACTGCACATCGTCGAGGCAGAATTGCCGTCGTTCGACCTGGTGCAGTTCGCCCGTGAGCACGCGTCGGGCAGCGAGACCGTGCGACGCGTCATCACGGTGGGAAGCAACAGTGGCGATGAAATGCGTCTCGAAGATCTCGGACACGGAATCGACCCGGGTGACGCCAGGGCGGCGGTCGAAGCGATCGAAGCGGACACCGACCCCCAGGACGTCGTCGCCTTTCAGCTCTCCGGCGGAACGACGGGTGTCCCCAAGGTGATTCCGCGCATTCACGCCGAGTACTGGAACAACGCACTGCTCTATGCGCAACGACTCGAATGGACGATGGACAGCCGGGTCGCGCACCTGATTCCGATCGTGCACAACGCCGGTATCTCGTGCGGGCTGCATGCATCGCACGCCGTCGGAGCATGCCTCGTTCTGGCAACGGCCGACCCCGGACCCGCACTCGACCTCATGGAGTCCGCACGGGCCACCGAAGTCTTGATCGGCCACGGTCACTACCAGACCGTGCTCGATCCGGACTTCGACAGGGTGCGAGGCGCACTGAAACATGTCATCCTGTCCGGGGCCAAGGTGTCGAATGCGTTGATGGACCGCGTCGACGACGGGGAAAGCCACTGGGCCGGGCAGCTTTTCGGAATGTCGGAGGGCTTGTTCACGGTCACGCCGGTCGACGCACCACGTGAGGCCCGCATCGCAACCGTCGGCACACCGGTCTCACCGGACGACGAAGTGCGCATTCTCGACCCGGGCACCGAGACCGAACTCGCGGACGGGGAGGTCGGCGAACTGAGCTGCAGGGGTCCGTACACCATCGCCGGTTATTTCGCAGCGCCAGAACACAATCGGACGGCATTCACCTCCGACGGGTTCTACCGCACCGGCGACCTCGCATCGGTCACCGTGATCGACGGCCAGCGGTTCGTCACGATCGAAGGCCGCATCAAGGACCTGATCAACCGCGGCGGAGAGAAGATCAACGCCGAAGAACTCGAAGTTCTCCTGCTTCGACACCCCGGCATCGTGGGTGTGGCCGTCGTCGCGATGCCCGATCCGCGTCTCGGCGAGAAGACGTGCGCATATCTCGTTGCGGCAGAACAGGAGTTGACGCTCACCGAGGTCCAGGACCATCTGACCCAGCTCGGCGTCGCCAAGTTCAAGTGGCCCGAGCGCCTCGAATGGCTCGACTCGTTGCCCCGAACCAACGTGAACAAGATCGACAAGAAACGGCTTCGGATGGACATCGCTGCGAAGGTGCAGACCGAAACCACGCCCGGGTCCACCTCGTAGACCGGGTATCACGTTCGAACACTGGAGTATCCATGAAACTCGACCGCGTCGCAGTCATCGGCGGGGGGCCAGGCGGCCTCTACGCAGCACGACTGCTCAAACTGTCCAACCCCGACGCAGAGGTCACCGTCTACGAACAGAGCGCGCCGGACTCGACGTTCGGGTTCGGCGTCGGTCTCGCATCGCGAACTCAGCGCAACCTTCGCGCAGCCGACGCGGCATCGCTCGATGCCATTGTCGCCGAGGCCTATTCGCACGAGATGTCGTTGCAGGTGGGAGACCGGACGGCGCGCCTTGCACACGGGGATCTCCTCGCGATTGCACGCACGACCCTACTGGCCGTACTGCAGGACCAAGCGAGGGACGCCGGGGTACGTCTGGAGTTCGGCGAACGCCGCCATGCCCAGGAGCTCGACGTCGACCTCGTCATTGCGGCCGACGGAATCAACAGTGCGACGCGCTCCGGCGAGCCCGCTTTCGGAGCCGACATCTCCACCGGTTCCGGGCTCTATCTGTGGTGTGGAACGGATTTCGCGCTGCCGAGCGCGATCTTCGTCCCGGTCACGACCGAGCACGGGACGTTCGTCGCACACGCTTATCCGTATGCGTCCGATCGCAGCACGTTCCTCGTCGAAACGGAGGAAGAAACCTGGCGTCGAGCAGGATTCGACGCCGCGGATTCCGTCGAGCCCGGCGACAGCGACGAGGCGTCGTTACGGTACCTCGAAGCCGCGTTCCGCGAGACGCTGCAGGGACACAGCCTTATCGGCAACCGAACACGGTGGATGCGATTTCGGACCGTCTCCTGCCGCAGCTGGTCCGTCGGAAACGTCGTCCTTCTCGGCGACGCCGCCCACACCGCGCACTACTCGATCGGCTCGGGCACCAAGCTGGCCATGGAAGACGCCATCGCGCTCGACGCCGCTCTGACCTCTGCGAACTCCATCGACGACGCACTCACCGAGTACGAGCGTGTTCGTCGCCCGGATGTGCGGCACCTCCAGGAAATCGCGCGTCGCAGCGAACACTGGTGGGAGTCGTTCCCCCAGCGCATGGACCTGCCCGTCGAGCAACTGATGGTTGCCTACATGACTCGCGCGGGAAAGGTCGGCTTGGAACGGTTTCTCGAATCCGCACCCGACGTCGCGTGGAACGGTATTGCGAGCTACGCGAACATCGGTGGCCATGTCGAGCCACCCGAGGAAATCTCCGACTGGGTTCTGCACCGTCCACTCGCACACCGTCGAGGCACATTCGACACCCGATACGCCCCAGCGTCTTTGCGCGACGAGCCGTCCACGGCCGTGCTGTCCGTCGACGTCGAATCGGCATGGAACGAGAAAGCCACGGCGCTCGTCGACGAGGCTCGCGCGTGTGCCACCGTGTGGTTGACGGGTCCGCCCGACCGGACGGCTGTCCTCACGCGGCTCGACGTGGCCGAGCGGATGATGCGTGGCAGCGATGCTCTCGTCGTCGTCGCCGTCCCGTCGACCTGCACGTCCGACGCTGTCGCAGGGCTCGTCAGCGCGCGCACGCACCTCGTGTCGGTGGAGTCGTGACTTTGGCGACGGTTATCCTTCGACAATGACACGCGAGGACGCATCCCGGGGATCCGCGCGCAACCCGCGTCGCGAGCTGGTCGAGAATCAAATACTCGACCAGGCGACGCGGCTGTTCGCGGAGAAGGGCTTCGCCAGCACCACGCTGCAGGACATCGCCGACGCCACCGGACTCACGCGGCCTGCTTTGTATCACTACGTCGCGAACAAGGACGCACTTCTCGCGAGGCTCGTCAGCGAAAGCACCGAGACACCTGCCGCGGTGTTGCACGACATCAACGAAAGAACGGATCTCGGCCCCACCGAGAAATTGCGCAAGATGGCCACCGCGATCGCGCTCAACCAGGCGCAGAGTTCCGATCGCTTCAAACTGATCATCCGATCGGAAGCCGACCTGCCAGAAGAGATTTCACGGAAGTACCAGCAGAGCAGACGGCACGTGTTGAAAGAGTTCGTCCTCGTCATCGAACGTGGCATCAAGACCGGCGAGATGCGGCCCGTCGACCCTCGCACCGCGGCCCTGGGCATCATCGGCATGCTGAACTGGGTTGCCTGGTGGCATCAAAGCGGCGATCCCGACGCCGATCGTTCGGTAGCAACGCATCTCGCTGACATGGCCATCCGAACCGTCGCCAAGAACGACGGCGAACCGTCGGCGCCCGAGGGCCCGGAGCGAGCGATCGCCATGCTCCGCCAGGACCTCGACTATCTCGAGAGGCTCCTGAAGGACTGAGCAGCTGCTCCGGGCGCGGCTCGCGTGTCTAACGCACCGCCCGGCGCACACGTAGCGAGGCTGCGGCGGCGAGGGTGATGATCGATCCGACTGCGGCAGCGCCCAACAGCCACACTCCCTGAGGAAGGCCGAAGTTCCAGCCGAGGAAATTGACGTTCTCGTGCACGGTGTTCTGCAGCACGAAGATCACCAGGGCGATCGTGAACACCAGAGCCACGATCAGCGACAGCTTGGCTGCGAATCCGCCGCGGCGGCGCGGGCGGGCGGGTGCGATGGGAGTGGAATCGGCGGTAGTCATGTTCGGTCCTCACGGTAGAAGTGAATGGTTGCGGGAGCGGGGCCGCCGACCAGGTCGGCGGCCCCGAACACGCCAGGCAGTGATTGCGGCAGGGCGGTTTTACTTGAACGTGTCCTTGATGTTCTCGCCGACCTTCTTCACTCCCGCCTTGCCCTGATCGGCCTTGCCCTCGGCTTCGAGGTCCTTGTTGTCGGTGATGTCGCCGACGACTTCCTTGGCCTTTCCGAGGGCGTCTTCCGCTGCGTTCTTGGCCTTGTCGACAAAGCTCATGTCTTCCACCTTCTCGTTGAGCGTGATCAAAAGTTGCAGTAAGTAGTCGGTTCTCACGCCCGAAAACAAACGGCACGCATCTGTGATCTACCTCACAGTTGGATCGCCCATCCGCCGGCCTTGGCCTGCCGAATACCCGATTCGAATTCGGCCTTCTACCGGCGCCTTTGGCTGTAGAACGTGTCGAGTAAGTCGAAGTCCCGAAGGTCCGGGTCCTCATGTCGGAGTGTTGCCACAGCGTGCACGATCGGCGGGGTTCTGGTATTGCGCACGCACGACTCAGGCTCTCTGAAGATGGGCGGCCTGAGCAGCGTCGAAGACGGACGGGCGGGCCGGTCCACGTGCACCCCGGAAGGACTGGGGTCCCAGCATCAGCCGCGGCCGAGGCTGCGAAAATCGTTGTACGTCAACGGGAATGGGGCCGACTGACGGTGTTGCGTGCGCCGCTCCCACAGATTCGCTGATCGAGACAAGACGTGCAGCGGGGTCTTCGTACAGATGCTTTCGCTCGGGATCGCCTAGGGCTTTCCTGCGGGCGCGGGCGTCGAGAATGCTCACGGCGACCATCCTCGATTCGAACCACCTCGACCGCAGCAGATCGCGTACGGTCTCCAGGTCGAGGTGCGCATTCGCTTTCGCCAGGTCGAAAACGTGCTTCATACGAACGCCGACGACCTGCGAGCGGTCGACCCGCTTCGCTATCGGATCGACCTGTTCGGCACTCGGGCCGAACGTAGGTCACGTTCGATCTTTTCGCACATCACCGTTCATCTCTCGCCTCCCGTTGTGGTCCGACAATGCACCTAGAGATGACTGGCGTCGACCCGAGGAGTAAGCAATCGTCACGTACCGGACATTTCGAGCCAGGCCCCGCTAGGGTTGACCGGTGTTCCAATCCCACCCTTCGATGCCGTCCAGGATGCGGCATCGTTCAGAATTCCGAATCGGAGATACAGCAGATGGCGCGTGAATTGGTGTGGACCGGCTTCATGTCGATCGACGGAGTCGTCGACTCCCCCGGTGGTGAATCGGAGGGCCACCCCAGTGGCGGCTGGGTCGTCCGCACGCCGTTCGTTCCCGAAGCGTTCTCCCTCAAGGGCGAGGAACTCGCCGATACGACAGCATTGATGTTCGGCCGCAACAGCTATGAGGCATTCGCTCCGATCTGGGTCGACTCGGAGGACCACGCCGCCTACAAGGAGCTTCCCAAGTACGTGGTGTCCACCTCACTCGAGGATTCCGCGCTGATCGACGGCTGGGGTGACACCACTGTTCTGCGGTCGACCCAGGAGGTCGCCGCGGTGAAGGAACAGGATGGTGGAGCAATCTTCGTCCATGGCAGCGGCGAACTCGCTCGCAGCCTCGCCGACGCCGGCTTGATCGACCGATACAACTTGTTGGTGTTTCCGGTCGTTCTCGGTGCAGGCAAGAATCTGTTCAGCCATCAGAGCCGGCCCGAGCAGCGCCTCGAACTCCGCGAATCCGAGGCCTACTCGAACGGGGTCGTCAAAGTCGTGTACGACGTCGTTCGCTGACGGGTCGAGGCGGAGAAGGCTTGGGCGCACAACGCTGCCCTTGACTACGCACTTGCATTTTGCAAGTGTACGTTGCATGAGCCTGTTCATCACTTGCCCGGTCGACGACGTCCAACGCGCGACCGAGTTCTACACCGCACTCGGCTGGACCCTCAACGCCGACATGTCCGATCACAACGTGTCCTGCTTCGCGATCGCACCCGAGCAATACGTCATGCTCGGCAGCCGCGAGATGTACGCGAGCGTCGGCGGCACCGAAGAGCTGATCGGCGGACCCTCCACACCCTCGAAAGTCACGGTGTCCTTCGACCTCGACAGTCGCGAGGCAGTCGACGCACTCGTCGAACGTGCCGCCGCTGCGGGCGGGCGTATCGGCGACACCGACGACTATCCCTTCATGTACCAACGCCAGTTCGACGACCCTGACGGCTACCACTACTCGCCGTTCTGGATGAAGCCGGACGTCGACACGACTGCATGAGCGACCTCGCCGCCGCCCTCGACGTCGTAGGAGCGCGGTGGGCGCTGCTGATCGTCGAGCGGCTGCTAGACGGGCCCCAGCGATACGGCGACCTGCAACGTGACCTCGGAGTGCCGACGAACATGCTCGCAACCCGCCTGCGCGAGCTCGAAGCGGCAGGCGTCCTCACCCGTCTACCCCTGCGGCACAACACACGGGCCTACGCACTCACCGACCGCGGACACGACCTCCGCGAGGCCATCGATGCGCTCGGACGTTGGGCGGCCGACCTCTAGGTCTATCGAATTTCAGGTGTGTGGGATCACGACCGCGCGTCCATTGATCTGTCCACGCGCGAGCTTGTCATACGCTTCGGCGGCTTCGTCGAGCGTGAATGTTTCGACTTCGACCTGCAGCTGGCCGCGTCTGGCCATGGCGAAGACTTCGATCAGTTCGCTTCGGCTTCCCCAATACGGTGATCTGACATCGACGTCGAACGCTGTGGTCTGAAATCCCACCGGCAACTTTCCCCCGCCGATGCCGATGATGGAGACGTCGCCTTCGGCGCCTACTACCGCTGCGGCTGTGGTGACGGTTGATTGGCTCCCGACGAAGTCGAAAACCGACTGAACCCCTGCGGGCCCGGCCAGCGTACGGATGGTCGCTATCGCTTCGTGATCGCTCTGGATGGCGTGGTGTGCCCCGTGTCGAAGGGCCAGTTCGAGTTTCGCTTCGGTCAGATCGGTGGCGATGACCGTCGAGCCGGTCAGCTGCCGCAGTATCTGGACGGCGACGTGGCCCAGACCCCCCACCCCGATAACCAGAGCTGTGCTTCCGGCGGTGAGTTTGGGAATCGATTTCTTGATTGCGTGATAGGGAGTCAGGCCGGCGTCGGTCAGCGACACGTTCGCTACAGGGTCGAGGTCGTGGAGAGGGACGAGATGGCGAACGTCGCCGACGATCATGTACTCGGCGATTGCCCCGGGAGAACCCAGCCCGGGAGGGCGGATGGACAAAGATCGTGCATGGATACAGTAATTCTCCTTTCCCACAGCACATTTCACGCAAAGACCACAGCCCCACGGTCCGTAGACGGCCACCGCATCGCCTATTCCGACACCGCCGACTCCCTCGCCCAAAGCATCGACGACGCCTGCTCCTTCGTGGCCGAGCGTCAGCGGTAGTCGGCCGAAGCGGAAAGCCGATTCTGGTGTGTTCATGACAACGTGGTCCGAATGACAAAGGCCAGCTGCTGTCACTTTCAGGCGAATTTGTCCCGGTTGCGGATCGGGTGTCGGAATGTCCACCACTTCCGGAACGTGCCCGAAGACGCGGTACTGCAGGGCTTTCACTTATTCTCCTTCGGGTCGAGCGCTGTCGACGAGATGCCCGTGACGCCGTGCCGCGGTCCTCCGTGGCGCAGGGGTCGTGTCGGCGGGTATTGCGGCTGACCGAAACCCCGGTACGCGTGCACTGATCTGCGTGACTCGTTCTCGTGCATTAGTTTTCGGACGGGGTGATCGACGTTGCGTCCCGCGCGGCCTCCCGGGGAAGCACCGGGGCCGGGCCCTGACTTGTTCGTGGCCTGGTTCGAGCGGCCAAAACCAGCAGTAGCGCGACAGTTGCAATGACCGCTTGAACCGCCCACGAGGTCGAAAATGCGCTCCAGGGCAGCGTCGCACCGTCGTCGCCCGAGCCTCCCGTGAGAACGGCTCCGCATACCTGGGCGCCGATCGTTCCCGCAACGGCTTGAATGGCGAAGTTCAGCCCGTTGAATTCGGTCACCTTTTCAGCCGGTACGCCACTGACAACCAGGTTCAGCGACTGAGTCATCGAGACACTGATCCCGAAATTGACGAACAACGCCGCCGCCAAGATGGTGACGATGCTGCCGCGTTCTCCCAGGCCGATCATGATTGCCGCACCGAACATGATCGCGATCGGTCCGATGGCGGACGCGAATCGTGGTCCGACCTTCCTGTCCAGGAAGGAGATCAGGGGGGCGGTCAGTCCCATCAACATAGCCGACACGAGCACAAGTGAGGTGGCCGTCGCGGACCTGCCCAATCCGTGAGACACCGAGTCCGGGAGCTGCATCTGCAACGGAACGCTGATCAGGGTGGCATTGATCGAGAACCCGGCGAGGAACATCATCCCCGACGCCGCCACGACAGTGAGGCTTCCCATCAAGCGAATGTCGACGAGGGGTTGATCGACGGTGAGTTCTCGACGGATGAACAGGAGGAGACCCAGTAGCCCAGCGGCGGTCAGTAGAACGAACTTCGGCGACAGCCACCCCCACTGCGGGGCGAACGTCAAGGCGAGCAACACACATGCGAGCCCCGCCGCCAGGAGGAGGCTGCCGACGACATCGAGACTCGGCCGCTCGCCACTGCGTAGTCGTGGCGAACGCGGTACGAAGACCCACACGGCTACGAAGCACAACGTCAAGGCAACGAACGGCACCCAGAAAAGCCATCGGTAAGAAAGGTAGTCGGCTATCGGTCCGGCAATCATCGTCCCGGCCGCGGTACTGGCGAAGATTGCTGCAACCATGAAACCGTTCGCAGATTTGGTGCGGGACTCGGTTTGCGTGTCGCGGATGATGCCGATCGCCAGGGGCACGGTACTCAGGCCGATACCTTGCAGGAGTTGGCCGGCGATCAGCATGCTGATCGACGACGACAGGGCAGACGTCAACGTGCCGAGCGCCACGATGGTCAGCACGACGAGAAGTGCCCGTCGTTTGTCCCAAACCTCCCCGAGTCTGCTGACAATGGGGGTAGCGATCGTTCCGGTCAGCAGTACGCCCGTCAGCACCCACGCAATGGTCGACGCAGGAGCCTGAAACTCTTCTTGCAGAACGGGGAGCGCTGGAGGTGTTACCGACTCGTTGAGTCCTTTGAAGGCTGCCACACAGGCAATCGACGTAGCGAGGACGGCGGTGGCGTTGGTTCGTACCTGTGCGTGTGACATGCGAGTTCTGTTCAAGCGCATGAGCGCTCCTTCGAGGAGGGAGATGGCAGACCGCGCATCGTTGCGCTGGCCGTCGGAATGGACGCCGGTAGAGTTTGCTGTGGGAAGAGATAATCCATGAGTCTGTTCGGTGGCGCGCAATCGCCCGAGTTCGTGCACGCGACGCGTGCCGCCTGCCACGTCAAGTAACGACGTCGAGGACGAAAAGCTCTGTAGCAGGCGACGTTTGCGGTACACCCGTGTTCTGTTCGTCGGGCGGCAGTTCTGCAACACCAGACCCGAGCTTGACGTAGCGCGTGCGACTTGCGCTGCGACGTAGGGCGATGGTGACCATGCCAGACAACTCCTTGAATGTGAGTCAAAATTAACATAGATCTGGTGGTGTGATCTTGTCAACACCTGGAGTACGCGTCGTGTACCGGTAGCGTCGGATTCAAATCCACAGTGGAGTGCATCATTTCGCGCTGCCATCGACAGGCCGCGTTGCGTGACCGACGAGCAGCGATAGAGTGTCGTGGACGATACCGTGAAATATCCTTAACTGCTTGTCGAATCGTCTCGGTCGCCCGACCACGCAGTCGTCGACGTGCGCCGAGCTTGCCCTGCCTTTGGGTGTTCGTGCTTGCATGGGCTAGGTGGCGCGTTCTGTGTCTTCGACGAGTTCCAGCAACGCTTCGACCGCCGTGGTGGTAGGCCGCACAGCCGATGTAGCTACGGACAGGGCGAGAGTCAGATCGGCGTCGACTACGGGGACGACAGGTAGGTCGATGACGGCGTCGAGGATGTAGCGCGGCAACAGCGCGACTCCGAGGCCATGGCGGACGTAGTCGACGCCGGCGGCGAGATCGGTTATCTCGATGCTGACACGACGCTGTATCCCCGCGTGATCGAAGGCGCGATCGATCACCGTCCTGGTGCCGTATCCGACTGGGGCGTCGATGAAGTCGAGCCCGGCCAGGTCAGCGATCGAAGCTCCGTTGCTGCCGTCGAGTACATACTCGTGCGGTATCACCAGATCCAACACCGAGAACGCGAGACTGCGTAGGACGACACCCGCTGGACGTTCTTCCGGTTGGGACACGAATGCCAGGTCGAGACTGCCGTCCGCGACTGCTTCGAGAAGACCCTGTGTCCCTGACGGGGCGGCCCTGGTCAACAGCCGCACGCGTGGGTAACGACGGTGGTAGTGGCCGAGTAGTTTGGGAAGATCGTACAGAGTGATCGATCCGATGATTCCGATACGCAGAGAACCGCGTAACCCGCCGTTGACCTCATCGACGACCTCCCGCGCAGACCGAGCAGCCTCGAGCACCGCCCGTGCCCGCGGCAACAGTGCCGCACCAGCATCGGTCAGTAGAACGCGCTTGGAGTTGCGATCGAGCAGGGTCGCCCCGAGCTCGCGCTCTAGCGCTTTGATCGCTGCCGAGACGGCCGACTGCACGATGTGCAGTCGGCCGGCGGCGCGAGTGAAATTCCGTTCGTCGGCAACTGCGACGAAGTACTCGAGATGACGTAGCTCCATTGAACAAGAATCTCCGTTCGCGATAGTTTCGAGCTGCTTTTCATGTTGGACTGCGAACTGTGTCGACGGAGAGAATTCTCTCGTCGAACCTTCTTCCACATCTCGCATCGGAGTCATTCATTGATCTCGCATAGAAACAGCTCAGATTTTGCGCGGCATGCACACCGCTGCGAAAATCGCCGCCACGGCGTCGGATTCTGGATCGTGGCGGTTGCATTTCTGACTGCAATGGCATTTTCCACAGCACCTAGCCCGCTCTACCCGATTTATCAACAGCTCAACTTGCTTTCGACATTCACCGTGACTGTCGTTTTCGCGGTGTATGCCCTCGGGGTGGTGTTCAGCCTGTTACTGGTCGGCCACGTATCCGACTTGGTGGGGCGTAAGAAAATCCTGATTCCGGCACTGCTACTGGAGTTGGGTGCGGCAGTCCTGTTCATGACGAGCAGCTCACTGGTTGTGCTTCTGATTGCCCGGTTCGTGACGGGTCTGGGCATCGGGATTCTGACTGCCACTGCAACGGCGTATTTGTACGAACTGCACGCTCGACACCGTCCCGATCGGCCGAGCCACCGCTTCGACAATGTTTCGACCCTTGCCAATATCGGCGGTCTCGGGGTCGGCCCGCTGATTGCGGGGGCACTGTCGCAGTGGACCGACGCGCCCCTGCAGGCACCTTACGTCGTGTTTGCGGTAGCGCTGGCGGCAGTAACCGTTGCGGTCGTCATCGTTCCCGAGACCACCGTTGCGCCGTCCGTGCGCATCGCATATCGCCCGCAACGAATCGGTGTCGGTCAGGGTGATCGGCCGCGCTACATCGCCGCCGCGACGATCGGCTTTGCGTCATTCGCCGTGATCGGATTGTTCACCTCTGTCGCGACGGGATTCGTTGCGGGAACCCTGCACCAAACGTCTCGGATGCTCAGCGGTCTGATCCTGTTCCTGGTGTTCGGGGCTGCTGCGCTATCGGGAACATCGACGCGTCGCCTGTCGCCCCATGTGAAAGCACGGTCGGGAATGGGCGCCATGATGGCCGGCATGGCGGCCATCATGGCGGGCAGTGCGGGCCAGCACTTTGTCGTCTTCGTCGTTGGAGGTGTCAGCGCGGGTGCCGGGGCCGGAATTCTGTTCAAGAGCTCGGTCGCCACTGTGGCAGCGATGGCAGTGCCCGCTGCTCGAAGCGAGGCGCTCGCTGGACTGTTCTTCGTGTCCTATCTGGGCCTGAGCTTGCCGGTATTGAGCGTAGGGGTCACGACACACTTCGTCGCGCTCTCGACGGCTATCTCAATTCTCGTGGGAGTGGTACTCGTGCTGCTGTCGACGGTTGCTTGGTTTACGCGTGGCACGTTCGTCGCCCGCTCGAAATAGGTGCCGAGGACTCATCGACCTGTCGATCGGTCAGCGGTTGCACTGCGCTATGGGCTGGTCGAGTCTGTTCGAACGCTTCGAACAGTCGGCCGCGGCGCCGTCAACGCCTGGAGCGCGGCGTTCGACATGGTCGCGATAGTGGCGTCTTGATCCAACCCTCGGTTGAGCGTAGGAAGCGTATTGAGCATCGAGAACACCGAATGCGTCAGAAGTCGAACCTCGGGCTCGGACAAGTCCGGACGCAACGGTGCAACGATCGAAATCCACTCCTCGGCGTATTGGTTCATAGCGCGGCGGATACGACGACGGTCCACTTCAGGAAATGCATGCTCGTTCTTGAGAAAGATCAGCGTCGTCGGCGCAGCGGACAATACAGACCGGATATGAAAATCGACCAAGGCCTCCAACGCGTCGCGCGGTTCTGATACCGATTCGACTGTCTCACGCGCATATTTCTGGAGAAATTCGAGAGGGTTTTCCACCACGGCGATGAGCAATGCCTGCTTGTTCTGGAAGTGGCGGTACAGTCCCGGCCCCGAGATGCCGGCCTGGGCACACACCATTTCCACGGTCACCGAATCGTAAGCGTTGTGTAGAAACAGGTCGGCAGCAACGCGCAAGAGGGCCTCCCGGCGAGTACGGCGCGCTGCCGGTTCCATCCTCGCATCCCGTGCGTCAGTCATGCTCATACGTTAACCACCGTTCGTCGGATCTGAAGCCACCGCACCTGTGCGATCTCGCATCGACAGCCGCAGGCGGCTTCAATGTTAACAGTCAGTAACTCGATACATGTCGCAATGCGAAAAGCGAGCATCGCGCCTCGCATCAGGTGTGTAGCTTTCGCGCAAGTCTTCGCTGTTGAAACGTTCTGTGGAGAAAATCCGCCGAATCTGTTGACATGGACGGTGACTGAGCTTACGTTAATCATCATTCACATCACTGCATCACTGACCGGAAGGGTTGAGGACGATGCGATTCATTTTCATGAGTGAGGGCGAGACGCCCGCGGGCCACACGCACGAGCACCGCTACCGAGAACTCATCGATGAAGTTCTGCTGGCAGAGGAGGTGGGCTTCGACGCTTTCGGCACTTCCGAGCAGCATGTTGCCATCGGTACAGCGACGACGTCGGCACCCGAGGTGATCTACCCGTATCTAATGGCGCGTACGAGCCGCATTCGGTTCATCCACCTGGTGACCCTTCTGCCCACGCGCATCAACCACGCTCTCCGTGTGGCGGAAAGGCTCGCCACCGAGGACATTCTTTCCAACGGACGCGTGGAACTGGGTGTGGGACGCGGTAACACCACACTCGCTCTGCGAGCGTTCGAAGTCTCGCCTGCGGAGAACAAGGCGCAACAGCTCGAGGGTCTCGAGGTAATACGTCGTGCGTTGCACAACGACGTCTTCTCTTTCGTGGGCGAACATTACAAGATCCCTCCACGAAGCCTGGTGCCTAGGGGAATTCAGACTCCGTACCCCCCGATTCACATGGCAACCGGCTCGCCCGAGTCGGTTCGCGCCGCGGCCGAGCTGGGGGTCGGAGCCATCGTCGGAGGGTTCTATCTCGGCTTCGAGTTCCTCGAGAACATGCTGAGAATCTACGACGAGGCGCTCGCAGGCGCGGCGCACACCTACCCGCTACAGGCACAAAAGCTGGTGGCAGTCGGTGGCGGGATGCACTGCGCCGAAACCCGGGACGAGGCGCAGCACTGGGCGCGGAAGTTGACAGAATCGGTCGCTCTGTCGACCGACGCCTACCAGCGACTGTCGAAGCTGTCGAGCGACTATCAGTACATGGGAGCGGTCAAAGACCTCGACTTCCACGACGAGCGGTACATGTTCGAAGATTCGTCGGGCTTCATCGTCGGCGATCCCGACGATTGCATCGCGCAGGTTCAGCGGTTCGCCGACCTCGGTGTCGATTCCTTGGTAATGCGCATCGACGGACTCCCGCACAGAGAACTCATGAAGTCGATCGAATTGTTCGGCAAATACGTGATCCCGCACTTCAAGAACCCGCGTGCGGTCGTGCGCAGTCCGGAAAAAGTGCTCGACGACATTCGGGCCGCACGGCCCGACCACTACGCCGAGGTCGAAGCGCTCGCCGCGGCTGACAACACCCGATCACACGCACCATCGAAGTAGAAGGAGTTCTGATGACCACGCTGCCCGCAGACGATATTTTCAGCAAGTACCCCGAAGAAATTTCGATCGAGCGTAAACCCCACGGGGTTCTGCTCATCACCATCAACCGCCCCGACCGACTCAACTCGCTCACCATGCCGATGTTCAAGGCGATGGCCGACATCTGGGTGGACGTCGACCGAGATCCACAGACACGGGTTGCCGTCGTCACCGGGGCCGGCCGCGGTTTCTGTACGGGAATGGACGTTCGTCAGCCAGACCCTACTCTCGACGACGCAATCGAGCTGATGGAAGACGAACGCCGACGGATCTCGACCCTGCTGAACATGGACAAGCCTCTGATCTCGGCCATCAACGGTCCCGCAGTGGGATGGGGCCTGTCGATGGCACTGCTCGCCGACATCAGCGTCGCAGCAGACGATGCGCTGCTCCGCGATGGACACACCCGCATCGGCGTCGTAGCCGGAGACCACTCCTCCCTCATCTGGCCTCTTCTGGTCGGCATGGCCAAAGCCAAGTACTACCAACTCACCTCGGCAAGCTTGACCGGCGCAGAAGCAGAACGCATGGGACTGGTGAGCTTGGCGGTACCGAAGGACGACGTCCTGGAACGGGCGCTGGCCATTGCCGACGATCTTGCGCAAGGCTCCCAGCAAGCCATCCGCTGGACCAAACGCTCCCTCAACACCGGATGGCTGACCAACGCACTGCCCCAGCAGGAACTGTCTGCAGCACTGGAAACCATCGGATTCGCCAGCGCCGACTACATCGAAGCACGACAGGCCTTCCGCGAAAACCGGCCCGCACGCTACCCCTCGGCCCACGGGAACAGTCATTCCGTCCTCGTCGCCTCGACCCATAACGTAGCGAACTGACCATGACTGATCTCGCCATCGAGCACGCGGACGGCATCGTGCTCGATGATCACGACGGAGTTCTCGTCCTCATTCTGGACCGCCCGCCCGCAAACTCCCTCGATGGCGCACTCATCGAAGCGATCGGTCGATTGTTCACCGATCTCGCAGCCACGCCGACCCCGCCTCCGGTCGTTCTCACCGGAGGCGGCGAGCGGTTCTTCTGCGCAGGAGGCGACATCAAGGAACTCGACTATGCGCAGCGCGGTGACATGGACTCCCGGATGCGCAACTTCCACGCGATGCTCGTCGCACTCGAGTCGTACCCGCGCCCCGTCGTCGCCGCGGTGAACGGGCACTGTGTGGGGGGCGGATTGGAGCTTGCACTCTTCGCCGACGTCATCTTCGCCGCCCACACTGCACGTTTCGGGTTTCCTGAGATCAACCACGGGTTGCTTCCAGCGGACAAAGGCATCCAGCGCGCCTCCCGCCTGCTCGGAGTACGCGCGACCAGGCAGATGGTGTTGTCAGGCGATCTGTTCAGTGCCGAGCGTGCACATCGGATGGGCATCGTCGACGAACTGATCGATCCCGATGGACTGCTCGACGCGGCCGTCGCTGCGGCACGCGCTGCCGGTCGAAAAGCTCCCGTGCTGTACGCAGCGCTCAAACGCAGCGTGAACAACCCGAACGCACACCACGACGACGATTCTCTTCGGCGAACCCTCGTCGCCTCCACCGAATATTTCGACGATCCGACCGCAGCCCGCCTACGCCAGAGCTGGAATCGTGACCGCCCACGCACCCCTGCCCGGCAATGACGGCCGACCCCGACAGCTCGACGATCAGCGTGCTCACAGTGTGGCGGCGACAGGGACGTCGACGGACAATCCTATGAACAGAACGCTTCTCACTATCCGCAGCGGCGACCGCGCCGACGGATCGACTTGATACGAATACGGAGAACAGAGTGACAACGAATTCACCGGACGACGGTCAGGACACAGTTCCGGTACTGCGCAATGTCACGGACTTCGAGGCGGTCGACCGCACGTTCGCACAGATGCTGTGCACTCGTGCCGAGCGCGAACCGGACGGCGTTGCGTTCCGCAGCTGGACGAACGGAGCTGTCCGCTCCACCAGTTGGAAAGAGTATCTCGACGCCGTCACCGACGCAGCTCTCGGCCTGCATCGACTGGGCATCGTGCACGGAGACCGGGTGGCGATCATGTCTTCGACCAGAGGGGAATGGGTCGTCGCCGCTCTGGCCATCCTCGCGATAGGCGCCGTACCTGTCGGGGTGTACCCGACCAGCTCAGCTGCCGAAGTCTCCCACGCCCTCGAAAGCACCGGTGCCGTGGCTATATTCGCCGAGAGCGCGAACGACTGCGCCAAGATCGCCGCCGTGGCCACTGAAACACCGGATGTGCGATCGGTGATCGGATTCGACGATGCACCCGATGGATTCGCGAGCGGCGTGCAGGTCACCGAATGGGTGGAACTCCTCTACAGCGGCCGATCGTCGAGCATGGCCGAGCCCACCCTGTTTTCACAGCTCGTCGCCGCCGGTCATGTAGACGACTTGGCTGCATTGTTCTTCACCTCGGGTTCGACTGGTGCACCCAAAGCTGTCAAGCACACGCACCGAACCCTGCAGTACTCGGTGTTGGGGTTCGCCGCGTCGTATCCCGACATCGGATCCACCCGGCACGATATGGTCGGATTTCTCGGCCTCTCTCACGTTGCGCCTGCTCTGCTCGGCGTATTTGCGCCCATCATGACCAAACTGGTCATGACGTACTGCACCATGGACCAGCGGCTGGAAGTCCTACGTGCAGTAAGGCCGAACACTGTTCTGTGGCCACCGCGCATGCACGAAAAACTTGCCAGCGAGACCCTCGACGCACTATCCGAATCCGGCCGCCTCTTCCGTCTTCGGCACGCTGCCGCAATGAAAGTCGCCCGCCGAGTCAGTGCGCTCCGTTGGGCTGATCGGCCGATACCCCGCTACCTCGACACGCTGAACGATGCCGCGGTGAAGTATGCATTCATGCCCCTGCGCGCCAAAGTCGGAATGGACCGAATCACGGTCAGCTGGACCGCCTCTGGAACCATGACACCGGACGTAGCTGCCCTCTGGCATATGTGGGGGCTCGATCTGCGCGAACTGTTCGGCACCACCGAAACATGCGGGTCGGTTATCGCCCAATGGGATAGAGCATTCCCCACCCCCGGCACCATCGGCAAAGCATTGCCCGATCCGCGATGGGCCGTCCGGGTGTCCGAGGAGGGCGAACTCGAGCTGCGCAGCCCGTGTCTGTTCGATGGATACTGGAACAATCAGGACGCGACCGAGTCGGCTTTCGAGGACGGCTGGTATCGCACAGGCGATTTGGTCGACATCGACGCCCACGGCGAAGTTCGAATAATCGGCCGGCTCAAAGACGTTCTCAAGACCAGCGGCGGCAAGAGTGTGAGCCCGCAGCCCATCGAGGTACGACTCAAAGCGAGCTCGCTGATCGAGGAAGCCATAGTTGTAGGAGAAGGGCGCAAATATCTGACCGTGCTGCTCAGCGTCAGCGACGAAGCACAATTGATGGCCCCGCGAGAGCGTGACGCCGCGCTGACGAACTGGATCGACGAAGTCAACACCGAATTGTCGCGGCCGCTGCAGCTGAAGAAGTTCAAAATCTTGCCGCGCGCCTTGTCCGCCGCTGCAGGAGAACTGACAGCCAAAGCGACAATCAGACGGGCAGCGATTCTCGAATCCTTCGCCGAACTCATCGACGAGCTGTACGACGGTGACGAGCAGAACGAGATTGCCCGCCAAGCGCGTTATGCGCCGACGGGCCGCAAGTAGGTGACATCGTGACCGAGCTGCGGATCGAAAACCTGACAACCGAAGAAGTCCGAGAGGCAATCTCGGGAGGCATCCGTACGGCCATTCTCCCCCTGGGCGCAACAGAACAACACGGATCTCATCTACCCTTGTCGATGGATGCAGACCACGCTGATGCGTTGGCGGTCCGCATCGCCCACGAACTCGGCAACGCACTGGTGCTACCCACCATTCGGGTCGGCTACTCCCCTCATCACCTGGGCTTTCCAGGAACACTGACAATTCGGGCGTCTACCCTCGAAGCGCTGTGCGAGGACTACGGGGCGCACCTGACCGACAGCGGATTCGAGCGACTGATCGTGTTCTCCGGGCACATCGGAAACTATCCGGTCATGCGCGAATTCAGCGGTCGGCTCGCTGCCAAGTTAGCGCCGCTATCGCTCGTCGTCTTCGACGACGGCGAGGCGATCATCGACGCCTGGCGCCGCACCGCGGACGAAATAGCCTCCCTGGGCGCATCCGTCGGAGGTCATGCCGACGTCGCGGAAACGTCGGTGATGCTGGCCCTTCACCCCGAGAAGGTGCGAGCGAAGCGCTATGCCCGCGGATTCACAGGAACGGTGGACACGGAATTTCTCGAGCGCACCTTCCGAGACGGCATCGAATCGATGTCCCCCTCCGGCATTCTCGGAGACCCACACGGGGCATCGAACGCCATCGGCGTCGCTTGCCTGCATGCAGTGACCTCGCTGATCGTCCAATACGCGCGACATCACGGCGCCTGACATCCACAAACCCTTCGAGGCGGCTCACATGAACTATCGAACGACCACAAACGGGCTCCACGCACCCTCGACACGCTTGTCCCCCATCGACTCCGGCGACACGGATACTGATTTGACACGGCTGCGCCGACTGTACGGACGCTATCCGACCGGCGTCGCTGCCATCTGCGCACTCGACGAAGACGGTTCTCCAGTCGGCATCGTGGCCACCTCGTTCACACCGGTTTCGATGCAACCGGCATTGGTGTCCATCTGCATCCAGCACACCTCTACGACGTGGCCGCGGCTGGCGGGTACTTCCGCACTCGGAGTGTCGGTCTTGGCCACCGACCAGGAAGCGGCCAGCCGCCAGCTGGCAGCGAAGAATGTGGACAGGTTCGCGGGAACCTCCTGGTTCACCGACGACTCCGATGCTGTGTTTCTCACCGGAGCAGCCGCGTGGCTCGAATGCACCATCTCGACCAGCGTTACCGCCGGCGACCACGACGTGGTCCTACTCGAAGTGCACCACTCCGCAGTCGACGACTCGGCCGAGCCATTGGTGTTCCATGGCAGTATCTTTCGCTCTCTCGCAGCCACGGAACGTCCCCGATGATCACGACCACACGACTCGATGCGGCACTGCAGTCCCTCACAGCCGGCCGTCCGGTAATCATCATCGACGACGACGGGGCCGAGGTGGTGCTGTCCGCTCAGCTCGCCGACACCCACTGGACGGCCTGGGCTATCCGGCACACCTCGGGCCTGCTATGCGCCGCCCTGCCTGCGTCCCGCGCCGACGAACTCGACGTGCCGGCGATGTCCGCTGATGCTCGATACCGTGCCCAGACCACCACCTTCGGTGTTGCCGTCGATGCAGCCGCGGGTGTCGGAACGGGCATCAGCGCCACCGATCGAGCCCGCACCGCACGCACGCTCGCATGTCCCGGCAGTCGACCCACAGACCTGACGCGACCCGGACACGTCCTGACGGTCAGAACGACCGACGGCGGAACACTCGCACGGAGCTCGAAATTCGAGGCGGCAGTGGATCTGTGCCGCCTCGGCCGACTCGAACCGGTGGCGCTGACCGCAGCCCTGCTCGACGACGACGGAGCCGAAATCGCCGCTTCCGCGCGAACCTCCTTCGCCTACGAACACGACGTCCCGATCATCGACGTTCGCGACGTCGCGCACCACCGTCTACACCACGGCGACGGCCACCGCGAACGGGTGCGTCCAGTGGCCAGCCGCACCGTGGACGTACCCGAGGGAACGGTGCACGTCGTTGACTACCTCGACGAGCTGACCGGGGCGTCGCACTTCGCCTGCGTCGGCGTAGGTACAACAGCTACCCACCCGGTGCACGTCATCATCGAATCGTCACACCACGACCCGTTCGTCTCCGCCGCTCCCAGCCAACAAGACTTCGAACAACAGATATCACGGATCGCCGAAGAGGGCGGCACTGTGGTCTACCTGCGCTCCTACTCGTGGTTCCACCGCCGGTGGGCAGTGTCGCAGGACGCGCTGATGCAAGGAGCTGCCGCGGCCGTCGTCGCGAACCTCAGCCGCACGCGAGCAGAGGAACGCAATCGAGAGACGACGACCGGCGCATCCTGTTCTTCAGAGCCGGTGCTCCGGTAGTTGCTTGCCCACAGCACGATCTCGAACGATCCGATCGATCTTTGACCGCAGCGCTCTGACTCGAGCGCTCTACAGCTTGGAGAAACTGTGTCCGGTCTCGATGTGCCCTTGACGCCGCTTCGATTTCTCGAACGCGCCGCCGAGGTCACGCCCACCAAGACAGCCGTCATCGACGGTGACCGCAAATGGACGTACGAAGAGTTTGCAGCAGCGGTGCAGAAACTCGCGAAATCGTTACGTGCGCAGGGAATCTCGGATGGCCAACGAGTCGCCTACCTCGCGACCAACTCAGCGGAACTACTGATCGCGCACTACGCCGTACCGTTGACGCGTGGGGTGCTCGTCGCTATCAACACCCGGCTGTCCGCCAAGGAAATCCACTACATCTTGGAACACTCCGGTGCGCGCACCGTTTTCGGTGATGCAGACCTTCTACGACCTGTGATCGCATCAGGCCTTTCGTTCTCGACAGTGGACCGCTGGGTCCAGCTGCCGGACGCCTCCGGGCGCTACGAAGAACAAGGGGTGCCGGTCCGCTACGATTCTGCGCTCGCCCATGCACGTGGTGAGGACCTACCATGGGACGTCGACGACGAAAACCGAACCATAGCAATCAATTACACGTCAGGCACCACAGGTCGCCCGAAGGGGGTGATGTATTCCCATCGCGGTGCGTATCTCAACTCGCTGGGCAACATCCACCACTCGGGCTTCGACGGTGACACCCGATATCTATGGACGCTTCCGATGTTCCATTGCAACGGATGGTGCACCACCTGGGCAGTGACCGCGGCATTGGGCACGCACATCTGCTACCGGGCCGTGCGCGCGGACACCATGTGGACGCTCATCGACGATCACGAAATCACTCACATGAACGGGGCGCCCACGGTGTTGACTTTGTTCGCCAACGCCGATCGAGCCCACCAGCTCTCAACGCCGCTGACGATCAGTAATGGCGGTGCGCCACCGAGCCCGACGATTATTGCGCGTATCCGGGCACTGGGTGCCACGCTCGTGCACATCTACGGGCTTACCGAGACCTACGGTCCGTACTCGCTGTCCGAACCGAAAAGCGAATGGGCAGCCCTGGATTCGGATACCCAGGCGACGCTGATGGCACGCCAGGGGGTCGGCATGTTGACCTCCGAACGGCTGAGAGTGGTTCGAACGACGACCTCCCCCGACGAAGAGTTGATCGACGTCGCCGCGGACGGCACGGAGATGGGCGAGATCGTGATGCGAGGAAACACGGTCATGAAGGGCTACTACAACGATGATGCGGCGACCCAGGCAGCTACTGCTGGCGGATGGTTCCATTCAGGAGACTTAGGTGTGATGCACCCAGACGGCTACGTGCAGTTGCTCGACCGCGCCAAAGACGTCATCATCTCCGGCGGCGAAAACATCTCGACCATCGAAGTCGAGCAAGCAATCCTTTCCCACCCAGGGGTGCAGGATGCGGCTGTTGTGGGAACACCGGACAACAAGTGGGGTGAGCGACCGAAAGCGTTCGTCATCAGCTACGCGGGCGCGGGGTTGAACGAAGCCTCCGTCATCGCTCACGTCAAAACGCAGATTGCATCCTACAAGGCGCCCAGTTCGGTCGAGTTCGTCGGCAGCCTGCCTCGCACATCGACCGGAAAGATTCGCAAAAACGAACTGCGCGAGGCGGAATGGGCGTCATCGGACATCAGGATCAAAGGATGACACGTTCGACTCCGAGCCGCTGACCACCCACTGCCTCCATGTGAGACGGCGCCGTAGGCGCTTACCTTTCGAAGCCGAATACACTGTCTCGGAGGATTTTCGAATCAGATTCAGTACTGCGTCCACACGCGCGGCGGTCGCCCGCGCTGCGCAGCAACACAACCTCGAACACCTTTCGCGGCGATGAACTACGCAGAATGCCCAATCGCAGAATCACCACTTGTGCAGAGGAATTCACTCTGATGCACTGATGCTCGTTGCTGACAGGACGCAACTCGACGCGCTCCGCGACCCGGACGCGGACCATGTAGCCGCACACACCCTCTCGTCGGCGCCCCTGGCATACCCTCTGCCCATCATTGCGGCTCGGTACAGCCAACCATTCACCCACCGGACGTCATCGATTCAGGAGTACATGTCATGACCAGCACTATTTCCGCCGAACACAATTCGGGACGGAACACCTCGAACGATGTGCAGGAGATCGCCGAAAAGGTGCTGTGGCTCTCGACGTCGATCATTCACCACGCCAACCGAGTCCGACCCAACACAACCGGGCTCAAAGTCGGGGGCCATCAAGCTTCCTGCGCCTCGATGGTCGCGATCATGACGTCCTTGTGGTTCGAACAGTTGCAGCCCGGGGACCGCGTGTCGGTCAAACCGCACGCGTCCCCGGTACTGCACGCGATCAATTACCTCCTCGGCGAACTCGACGAAAAATATTTGACGACACTGCGCTCCTTCGGTGGACTGCAGTCCTACCCGTCGCGGTCGAAAGACCCTGACACCGTGGACTACTCGACCGGCTCGGTCGGTATCGGTGCGACAGCACCGATATGGGGTGCCATGTCGCGCCGCTACGTCGACACCAGCTTCGGCGGAGCGGGTACGGGCCGTCAGTACTCGTTGGTCGGCGACGCCGAACTCGACGAAGGCGCCGTGTGGGAAGCAATCATCGACCCCGGCGTCGCCGAACTCGGTGAAATCGTGTGGATTGTCGACCTGAACCGCCAGTCCCTGGACCGCGTCGTCCCCAACATCGCCGCGCGCAGGCTCGAGAAGATGTTCGACGCCGCCGGCTGGCAAGTCATCACCGTCAAATTCGGCCGCTTGCTCGAAGACCTCTTCGCCCGCTCCGGAGGCGAAGCATTGCGCCGCAGGATCCTGGACATGCCCAATCCCGAGTACCAGCGGCTCCTGCGCTGCACCGCGGACCAAGTCCGTGACCGTCTTCCCGGTGGCGGTCCCGACGCGGCCGCCATTGCCGAGGTCATCGCCGACGTCGAGGACGCCACGTTGGTCGAGTCGATCCGCAACCTCGGCGGGCACGATCTCGACGCACTCCGCGAGGCGTACTCCCGTATCGACGACACCCGCCCCACCGTCATCATCGCTTACACGGTCAAGGGCTTCGGGCTCCCGACCCAGGGCCATCCGCAGAACCATTCCTCGCTACTGAGCATCGACGAGTACGAGGAGCTCGCGCGCACACTCGGCACTGACGCGAGCAGTCCGTGGGGCCGATTCCCTGACGACACCGCCGCCGGACAACTTTGTGCCGAAACAGCAGAACGCATTCGGCGCGAGCCCATCCCGGCCGCCACTCCCCCTGCCGTGCCGACCGATATCGGCCGCACTCCCAAGGGAACCGCTACAACCCAGGCTGCGCTGGGCCGCGTTCTGATCGATCTGACTCGTGAGGTACCCGAGGCCGCCAAGCGCATCATCACCGTCAGCCCCGACGTCAGCTCCACCACCAACCTCGGCGGATGGGTCAACAAGGTCGGCGTCTGGTCCACCGCCGAGCGCCACAACTGGTTCGCCGACGACGCCGAAACCATCATGCACTGGCGCGAAAAGCCCACCGGCCAGCACATGGAACTCGGCATCGCCGAAACAAACCTCGTCGGCCTCATGGGCGAGCTCGGAGCGACCTGGAGCCGGTGGGGTCAGCCGTTGTTCCCGATCGGCGTCATGTACGACCCGTTCGTCGAACGCGCACTCGAACCCTGGTCGTACGGCATCTATGCAGGTGGACAATCCATTCTTGTCGGCACACCGTCCGGGGTGACGCTCGCAGCCGAAGGCGGGGCACACCAGTCGATCAAGACACCGTCCATCGGACTCGAGCAACCCGGCTGCATCACCTACGAACCGGCATTCGCCATCGACGTCGAATGGACACTACTGGCCAGCATCAACCGACTCGGGCGGTCCGACGGAACATCGGCGTATCTGCGCCTGTCGACCCGCCCCGTCGACCAGAAGCTCGCCGACGTGCCCGCCGATCCGGCGGCCCGCGAGCGGCGTCGTCGCCAGGTCGTCGCAGGCGGCTATCCATTGATCCGCCGCGAGGGCGCAGTGGTGACCATCGCTGCGATGGGCGCGATGATGACCGAAGCCCTCGAAGCAGCGCAGCGTCTCGAACAGATCGGCATCGTCGCCGACGTTCTGTGCATCACCAGTCCCGGCGAGCTGTACAAAGCCCTCCAAGCCCGCCGCGGGCACGGCACCGCGGAATCCTGGATTCTCGACCAACTGCTACCGGCCGACCGCGCCACCCCGTTGGTCACGGTCCTCGACGGTCACCCACACACCCTGGCATTTCTCGCCACAGTCAACCGAGTCGCGTCGACCTCGTTGGGAGTCAGCAACTTCGGGCAGGTCGGATCCCTCGACGAGGTCTACAAGTACCACCGGATCGACACCGACTCCATCGTCGGCGCTGCCCTCGACGTCGTCGGGCACTGACGAAGACACAGGAAAGCGAATCATGACGACCACGCAGGAAACGACGACCGTACCGATGCCCGCTCTCGGTGAGAACGTCACCGAAGGCACCGTGACCAGATGGTTGAAACAGATCGGCGACACAGTCGACATCGACGAGCCGTTGCTCGAAGTCGCGACGGACAAAGTCGATACCGAGATTGCATCTCCCGTGGCCGGTGTGTTGGTCGACATCATCGCCGACGAGGATGCCGTCGTCGAGATCGGGGCCCCACTCGCTCTGGTCGCTGTACACGGGACTGCGCAACCTGAAGCCGACATCACCCCCCAAACACAGTTACCGACCAATCCTGACCCACAACGTGCCATCGTTCCTGCGTCCGACGAAAAATGTTCAACAGCAACCCGAACCATCAGTGCTGACAGACCTGCCCTAGTGGATTCCTCGAGTCGGACATCCCCGGGTGCGCCAGAAGTGCCGAACCCCGGGACGTCCGACGACGCAGGTGCAGTCAGGGTCGAGAAACTACCCCGCATTCGCCGCACCATCGCGGCGAGAATGGTCGAATCTCTGCACACCGCAGCACAATTGACGACCGTCGTCGAGGTCGACATCGCAAGGATCGCCGCACTACGGCGGGACCACAAGACCGCCTTCCATCAACGAACCGGACACAAACTGTCCTACCTACCGTTCCTGACGAAGTCTGCAGTGGAATCGCTGGAATCAAACCCGGTCATCAACTCCGCCCTCGACTCCGACGTCACCGAAGTGACCTACCACCGATCGGTGCATCTCGGAATGGCGGTCGACAGCGCCAAAGGATTGATGGTTCCCGTCATTCGCAATGCCCAGAACATGACGATCACCGAACTCGCCCACGCTATCGCAGCAGCCGCAGAATCGGTGCGGACCGGAAAAGTAGGAGCCGACGACCTCACCGGCGGCACGTTCACCATCACCAACACCGGCAGCCGCGGGGCGTTGTTCGACACACCGATCATCAATCAGCCCCAGTCAGCGATCCTCGGGACCGGAGCAGTCGTCGAACGCCTCAAGCCCGCGTACGACGCAGCCGGAAATCTGACGATCGCAGTCGTACCCACCGTGCATCTATCGCTGTCCTACGACCACCGGATAGTCGATGGAGCGGATGCCGCCCGATACCTCACGGACGTCAAAGACCGCCTGGAAAAAGGCTACACAGCAGCGGATCTCACGTGAAACACGAAGCATCATGACCGCCGATGAGCGACGAGCGCCCCGGACCCCGCTGAACACCGTCGACGCCGCGATCCTCGAATTCGCCGAGCGCTGGGCGCCGTTCGGCGGCGGACACGAATTCATCTTTCCCGAATTCGGAATCCGCATCGATGAATTCTACGACCGTTTGGGCCACATTCTGAACCAGATCGATCCGCAGCACCGTAGATCCGCGCTCACGGATGCAGTGCGGCGTAACTACCCTTTTTGGCGTCCGACGTCGTGAACCCGCCGATATCAGCACAGCACTATCTCGGAGATCGAGAGCAGCTCTTATACAAAAGGATTGACACACAGTGACCACGCACCCGTCCCGCCTGTCCAAGCCCGACATACACACCACCGCGGGCAAGCTCGCGGATCTTCGAGAACGTTTAGCGCAAGCCAAGATATCATCTGGTGAGACCTCGGTGGAGAAGGTGCACGCCAAAGGCAAGCTGACCGCCCGCGAGCGCATCCTCGCGCTGCTCGACGAGGGCTCGTTCGTCGAAATGGATGCGTTGGCCCGCCACCGCTCCCAGAACTTCGGCCTCGCCGACAACCGCCCCTTCGGCGACGGCGTCGTCACCGGCTACGGCACCATCGACGGCCGCGACGTCTGCGTCTTCTCCCAGGACGTCACCGTCTTCGGCGGCTCCCTCGGTGAAATCTACGGCGAGAAGATCGTCAAGGTCATGGACCTGGCCATCAAGACCGGCCGCCCGCTCATCGGCATCAACGAAGGCGCAGGCGCCCGCATCCAGGAAGGCGTCGTCTCCCTCGGGTTGTACGGCGAAATCTTCCACCGCAACGTCCAAGCCTCCGGCGTCATCCCCCAGATCTCACTGGTCATGGGCGCCGCCGCCGGCGGACACGTCTACTCCCCCGCCCTGACCGACTTCGTCGTCATGGTCGATCAAACCTCGCAGATGTTCGTCACCGGCCCCGACGTCATCAAAACCGTCACCGGCGAAAACGTCACCATGGAAGAACTCGGCGGCGCCCACACCCACATGGAGAAGTCCGGTGTCGCGCACTACGTCGCCTCCGGTGAACAGGACGCACTCGACTACGTCCGCGACATCCTGTCCTACCTGCCGAGCAACAACCGCGCCGAAGCTCCCCGCTTGGCCCCCTCGGACCCGATCATCGGCGGCATCGAGGACAACCTCACCGCCGAAGACCTCGAACTCGACACCCTGATCCCGGATTCGCCGAACACCCCGTACGACATGCACGAGGTCATCCGCCGCATCCTCGACGACGACGAATTCCTCGAAGTCCAAGAAGGCCGCGCCCGCAACATCATCGTCGGCTTCGGACGCGTCGACGGCCGCTCGGTGGGTATCGTCGCCAACCAGCCCACCCAGTTCGCCGGCACCCTCGACATCGACGCCTCCGAGAAAGCCGCACGCTTCGTCCGCACCTGCGATGCGTTCAACGTCCCCATCATCACCCTCGTCGACGTCCCCGGCTTCCTCCCCGGCACCGGGCAAGAGTTCAACGGCACAATCCGCCGCGGCGCGAAGCTGCTCTACGCCTACGGTGAAGCCACGGTCGGAAAGATCACCGTCATTACCCGCAAAGCCTACGGCGGCGCCTACGACGTCATGGGCTCCAAGCACATGGGCGCCGACGTCAACCTCGCCTGGCCCACCGCCCAGATCGCCGTCATGGGCGCCTCCGGCGCCGTCGGCTTCGTCTACCGCAAACAGCTCCTCGAAGCGGCGAAGAACGGCGAAGATGTCGACGCGCTGCGCCTGAAGCTGCAGCAGGAATACGAAGACACCCTCGTCAACCCGTACGTCGCAGCCGAACGCGGCTACCTCGACGCCGTCATCCCACCGAGCCACACCCGCGGACAGATCGTCTCCGCACTGCGTCTGCTCGAACGCAAACAAGTCACCCTGCCCCCCAAGAAGCACGGAAACATCCCACTATGAGAGTCGAGGACACAGAAGCGAAAACGTCAGCGGCAGTGCAGTTCGGCGGCAACCCTACCGACACCGAGGTCGCCGCACTCATGGCGGTGCTGATCGCTGCGGCGTCGGCCCATCCGCACGTGCCCCGGTCGCCGGTGAGTTCGCTCGGGGACTGGGGTCACCCCACCGACCAGCTGCGTTACGGACTTGATTCGGCACCAGCGCATTTCGTCAACGCTCACTACTCCCGATAGGTGTCCACACGCTCATGTCTTCCATCAATGGTGTTGCACAGAAACGCATTTCAAAAGTCCTTGTCGCGAACCGCGGCGAGATCGCAGTCCGGGTGATCAGGGCTGCAGCGGACGCCGGCCTCACCAGTGTCGCTGTCTACGCCGAACCCGACGGAGGCGCACCCTTCGTGCGCTTGGCAGACGAGGCCTTCGCCCTGGGCGGGCAGACCTCCGCCGAGTCCTACCTCGTCATCGACAAGATTCTCGACGCCGCCAAGAAGTCCGGCGCCGACGCCATCCACCCCGGCTACGGCTTCCTGTCCGAGAACGCCGAGTTCGCTCAGGCCGTCATCGACGCAGGCCTGATCTGGATCGGACCGTCACCGCAGTCCATCCGCGACCTCGGCGACAAGGTCACCGCACGCCACATCGCCACCCGCGCCAAAGCCCCCTCCGTTCCCGGTACCG